>JBQTID010000001.1:0-12827 GCA_052389275.1 Gemmatimonadota bacterium
GGCCTGAGAAACAGAAGCCACGAGCACTTCACACTCCCGCTCGCGAGCGGGCTCGGTACAGGTGTCGCCAGCAGCGGCCCTGAACAAGATGACCGGCGCAGAAAACCAAAATGCACATGCACGATTCACCTGCTGGCGCCCACACTCACGCGAATGCTAACAAATACACTCCGGACCAATGATGAAAACCACCGTTTCCGGATGCACACTAGCTACCTTGGGCAGCGCGCTGACCTTACACTGGTTGCTACACACCCGATGTTTGGACCCGATTCCGCCGCGCAAGGCGCAGCCGGGCTGCCTATGGTGCTCTGGCGCTTAAGTGGGGACGATGTCGTCTACCGCGAATGGATTGGCTTCTTTGACGAACTCGGCATACACACAGTCGAGATGTCACCAGACGAGCACGACCGGCTGGCCACGTATAGTCAGGGAGTCACGCACTATGTCGGCCGGGTTCTGAGCAAGCTCGATCTGCAAGCCACGCCGATCGACACGGAGGGCTTCAAGATTCTCCGGTCGCTGATCGAGCAGACGTGCAACGATTCCTGGGAGCTGTTTCACGATTTGCAGATCTACAACCCGTACACTCGCGAGATGCGTTTGCGGCTCCAGGCCGCGCTCGACGACATATATCAGGAGCTGGTATAGTATGACTGACAATGAGTCATCTTGATCGAGCGTCCAAAAGTGCAACCAAATCCTCATTGTGAACTGTCTTCTTCAAGTCGGCGAGCATCTTGAATTGACTATAGATGCGATCGAGATCCACTGCGGTCAGGTGGTAACCCAGCTCACGATATTGATGTTCGAGCGCTCTGCGCCCCGAGTGCTTGCCCAGTACTAATCGGCTGTCGCTCACTCCCACGACGCCCGGATGCATGATTTCATACGTTGAGCGATGCTTGAGCAGCCCGTCCTGATGAATGCCGGCCTCGTGAGCAAACGCATTCGCTCCCACGATCGCCTTGTTCGGCTGCGGCTGAATGCCGGTCAGCTCGCTCAGCAATCGGCTCGCGCGAAAGATCTCTTCGGTATTGACCGCGGTCTCGAATGGGAACGCATCACAGCGCACCCGCAGCGCCATGACGATCTCCTCGAGCGCGGCATTGCCGGCGCGTTCTCCGATACCATTGACCGTGCACTCAACTTGCCGCGCGCCCGCTTCGATGCCGGCCAGTGAGTTCGCGACTGCGAGACCCAGATCGTTGTGGCAATGAACGCTCAGTACGACGTCATCAATGCCCTGCACCGCGCTGCGTAGCGTGTGCACCATCTTCGCGATCTGGGCCGGATACGCATAGCCGACAGTGTCGGGGATGTTGATGACGTGCGCGCCCGCGGCTATGGCTGCCTCGACCACGCGACAAAGGAATGGCAGCTCGGTGCGTGAAGCATCCTCGGCGCAGAACTCGACCTCGTGCGCATGCTGCCGCGCCAGCTCGACGACCGACACGGCGCGCTCGATGCACTCGGCGTGGCTGATGCGCAGTTTGTGCTGTAGATGGATGTCCGAAGTACCGAGCACCACGTGAATGCGCGAGCGCTCGGCGCACTCGAGTGCCGCGCCGGCAGCACGGATGTCAGCCGCCGTCGCGCGCGCCATGGCGGCAATGACCGGCCGGCGGATGTCGCGCGCAATCGCCTTCACCGCGCTGAAGTCGTCCGGCGAGCTGATTGGAAAGCCGGCCTCGATGACGTCGACTCCGAGGGCGTCCAGCTGCTGCGCCATGCGCAGCTTCTCGGCCGGCGTCATGCTCGCGCCGGGCGATTGCTCGCCATCGCGCAAAGTGGTGTCGAACACCTTTACCTGCGACATAGCCTGTTCCTCTAGATGAAATGAAAACGGGCCTGCTCCACATGGGAGAAGGCCCGTTCGTGTTCAGCGTTTGTGAGTTATCCAGCACTCATCCTGCGTGCACGCGCGCGGCCTCTCCCGGTGGCCGGGTAATGGTGCCGCCGCTAATTCGCGAGGAGATCGCAGCATTACGGACGGCGTCGACCAGCGGCGCCACGCCAAAGCGGATGGGATCGGTGACTGGCAGGCCGGTCTCTTCTTCCACTCGCTGCACCAGCTCGCGCGCTTCGTCCTCGGCCAGGGTGTTGGTTTTCAGCGAAATGCCAATCACCGGCGCAGGTCGCAGCCAGGCAGCCGCGGCTTCCACCAGCGTGACCATGTCCTTGAGCGGAGGCAGCGGCACGAAATCGTATTCGCCATCGCTGCGAATACAGGAGCGTGCCACATCGTGGCAGAGCAGCAGCGCATTGGGCATGCTGCCGTGCAGCAGTCCGAGCGTGACGCCCGAGTACGCCGGATGCAGCAGTGAACCCTGGCCTTCGACCAGAATGATGCCGCCCGAACCGGTCAGCTCCGCCGCTTGAAGCACGAGCCGCTCCGAGGCGCCGGCCACGAAATCGCCGATCACTGCGTCGACCGAGATGCCCCAGCCTTCGATCAGGATACCGGTCTGACCGGTTGCAGCGAATGCGACACGTTCGCCGCGCTGCACAAGCCCGGCGCGGATCTCCAGCGCCGTAGTCATCTTCCCGAGATTGCAATCGGTGCCCACCGTCAAAACGGTGAACGCATCCACTTCCCGGGCGCGACCCATCGCGATCGACAGATCGGTCGGCGCGCGACGCAAATCGCAGATCTCCACACCGACGCGCTGCGCGGCCGCGCTGATAGCGGGAATGTCCGCCAGGAACTGATGCAAGCCGGAAACAAGGTCGAGTCCATGCTCCGCCGCGCGTACAATCACGTCGGTCCAACCAGGCGGCAGCTGTCCGCCGCGTGGTGACACGCCGACCAGCAGCGCGGTGGGTGGCGGCTCGCCACGCGCGAGCGCTTGCTCGAGACCGGACACGATCGGGATCTGCCCGCCGAATCCCAGCACGTCCTGGACGCAGCGTCCCGCGTAGCGCGAGTCGATAACCGCGGCCACGCGCTCGGGGAAATAGCGGATCGCGCTGGCAGCGGTTTTCGACGAATGCACGCCGAACAGATTCTCCGCGAGAATTACGTATACTGCACGGGACAGCTCCATCAATCTCCTCTCATATCGTAACCGCGCCGGTGGCGGCGGAGCCGACCAGGCGCGCGTACTTTGCCATGACACCGGTTTCGTAAGCACGCGGCCGCGGCGACCAATCCTTCAAGCGCGCGGCAAGCGTTGCATCATCCAGCTCGACATCTATTCTGCGACTTGCGACGTCGATGACAATCATGTCTCCAGCGCGCAGCGCCGCAATTGGACCACACAGCGCCGCCTCGGGCGCAATGTGTCCGGCCATCAGGCCATGCGTCGCGCCGGAAAACCTGCCATCGGTCAACAGCGCTACGTGCGCGCCGAGTCCTGCGCCGGCCAACGCGGCCGTAACGCCCAGCATCTCGCGCATGCCAGGACCACCGCGCGGGCCTTCGTTGCGAATGACGATCACGTCGCCTTTCTCGATGCGCGACGCCGACACCGCCGCAAACGCGTCCTCCTCGCGCTCGAACACGCGTGCCGGCCCGCGGTGATACGTGCGCTCATGACCCGCGACTTTCAGCACGGCGCCTTCGGGAGCGAGGTTACCCTTCATGATGATGAGACCGCCGAACGGCTTGAGCGGTGCCTGGTTCGCGCGAACCACTTCCTGCCCCGCTGTTTCGGTTACGCATTTCGCCTCTGCGGCGATGGTACGGCCGGTAACCGTCAGCGCGTCACCGTGCAACAGCTTCGCTTCGAGCAGCCGGCAGAGAATGACGCCGACACCGCCCGCACGATGAAGATCCACGGCCGTGAAGCGCCCGCCCGGCTTCAAGTCAGCGAGCAACGGCGTTTTTCTGCTGATGCGCTCGATGTCATCGATGGTAAAATCGACACCCGCATCGCGCGCGACCGCGAGCAGGTGCAAGACCGCGTTGGTCGAGCCGCCGGATGCGACGACAGCGGCGGTCGCGTTCTCCAGCGCCTTGCGCGTGATGATCGCGCGCGCGCTGATGTTGGCGTGCACCAGCTCTACCGCCAGGCGCCCGCACGCACGCGCGACTTCCTGCTTGGCCGGATCCAGCGCAGGCACGCTGCCGCTACCCACCGGCGAGATGCCCATCGCCTCGAAAGCCGTTGCCATCGTGTTGGCCGTGAACTGGCCACCACATGCGCCTGCGCCAGGACATGCCGCACATTCGATCGCGTGCAGCTCATCGTCATCGATGCGACCCGCCGAGCGCGCGCCGACCGCCTCGAACACATCCTGAATCGTGATGTCACGGCCGTTGTGCCGACCCGGCATGATCGAGCCGCCGTACAGCATGAGCCCGGGAAGGTCGAGGCGAGCCAGCGCCATCACGGTGCCCGGGATGGTCTTGTCGCACCCGGAGATGGCAATGATGCCGTCGAAGAAATAACCGCGCCCCATCAGCTCGATCGAGTCGGCAATCAGCTCGCGACTGATCAGCGAGGCTTTCATGCCTTCGGTGCCCATCGTGATACCGTCGGACACAACGGGCATATTGAACTCGAGTGGCGCACCGCCGGCTGCGCGGATGCCTTCCTTCACCCACTGGCCCAGCTCACGCAGATGAGCGTTGCACGGCGTCGTCTCGGACCAGGTGTTCGCTACGCCGATCAGCGGCCGCTCGAAATCGTCATCGGTAAAGCCGACCGCGCGCAGCATCGAACGCGCGGGCGCGCGATCGTAACCCGCGAGAATGGTGCGGCTGATCAACGGCGCATCACGCATGCACGACCTCAACCTGCGGCGTGACTTCCGTGGGCTCGATAAACGGCATCATGCGACGCAGCTCGCGACCGACCACCTCGATCGGATGTTCGCTGTTGCGTGCACGCAGCCGGTTGAAGTTCGGGCGGCCCTTCTTGTTCTCTTCGATCCAGCGCTTCGCGAAGCTGCCGTCCTGGATTTCGGCGAGCAGCTGCCGCATCACCAGGCGGGTTTGCTCGCTGACAATGCGCTGGCCTGCGATGTAATCTCCGTACTCCGCAGTGTCGGACACGGAATAGCGCATGTAGTTCAGGCCACCTCGATAAAAAAGATCGACGATCAGCTTGAGCTCGTGCAGGCACTCGAAGTACGCGATCTCCGGCTGATAGCCTGCGCTTACCAGCGTCTCGAAGCCGGCCTTCACAAGCTCGGCGGCGCCGCCGCAAAGCACCGCCTGCTCGCCGAACAGATCGGTTTCGGTCTCTTCGGCGAAAGTAGTCTCGAGCACACCCGCGCGCGTGCAGCCGATGCCTTTGGCGTAAGCAAGCGCATCCTCGAGTGCTTTGCCGGACGCATTCTGATAGACGGCAACCAGCGCAGGCACACCACCGCCTTCCTCGAAGACCTCGCGCACGCGGTGACCGGGCGCCTTCGGTGCAATCATCGACACGTCGATTGCGTCGGGCGGACCGATCTGGTTGAAGCGAATGTTGAAGCCATGCGCGAACATGAGTGTCTTGCCGCGTCGCAAATGCGGCGCGATGTCCCGCGCGTACACTTCCGCCTGTGCCGTATCGGGCACGAGCAGCATGATCACGTCCGCTTCGGCTGCCGCGTCGGCGATCGAGCACACACGCAGGCCGGCAGCTTCTGCCGCAGCGCGGCTGCGCGATTCTTCATGCAACCCGACGCGCACATCGAAGCCGTTGTCTTTCAGGTTCAGCGCATGTGCGTGCCCCTGGCTGCCGTAACCGATGATTGCGATCGGCCGATCGGCAAGGCGCATGAGATCGGCGTCGTCGTCGTAAAAGAGTTTTGCCATGGACTCAGTCTCCGGTTGTGGCCACAACTTCGACCTGTAATACGTCGATCAAACGATCGAGCTGCATAATGACCTTCTGTATGCTGTCCGCCTCGACCACGAGCGTCAGCCGGCTGATGCCGGCGGTTTCGCTCGGGCCGACAGCGAGACTGTCGATATTGTAGCCGCGCCGTCGAAACAAGCTGACGGTGCGGTTCAATGCGCCGGGTTGGTCACGCAGCAATGCGTTGAGCGTATGCTTCATGCGGGCGCCGCTTCCACCATCATCTCGCCGATGCTGCGCCCTTGCGGCACGATCGGGAACACGTTGGCTTCCTGCTCGACGCGAAAGTCCATGACGACGCAGCCGGGATAGTCCCACGCAGCGTTGAGCGCCGTGTCCAATTCGGGGGGACTCTCCACGCGCATGCCGCGCAAGCCGTACGCTTCGGCCAGCAGCACGAAGTCAGGACCCGACAATGGCGTACCGCTATAGCGACGCCCCTCGAACAGTTGCTGCCATTGCCTGACCATGCCGAGATAGCCGTTGTTGATGATGGCGATCTTGATATTCGTGATGCCTTCCTGCGCGATGGTCGCCAGCTCCTGGTTGGTCATCTGGAAGCCACCATCGCCGCAGATGACCCAGATCGTCTCGTCAGGGCACGCGATCGCAGCGCCGAGCGCGGCCGGCACGCTGAAGCCCATGGTGCCGGAGCCGCCACTCGTGATGTGCGAGCGCGCAACGCGCCACTCGATGAGCTGCGCCGCCCACATTTGGTGCTGGCCCACATCGGTGATGACGCGGTAGCCGGTGCGCTCACTGCCGGCGCGGTTAAAGGCGGCATAAACGTCGTGTGGCATCAGGCAGTCGACTTCTGGCCGGCGCATGTATGCCTGGCGCGGCTGATGCTTGAGCTGGATGTCGCGAATGTGCTCCAGCCAGTCCTCGCATTTGCGCACCGGCACCACCGTGAGCAGATCGAGCAGGACAGCGCGTGCATCGCCCGCGAGCGCGACATCGACCCGCACGATCTTGCCGATCTCGGCTGGATCGATGTCGACATGAATGATCCTGGCATGCGGCGCGAAGGTGGATGCCTTGCCGGTCACGCGATCATCGAAACGTCCGCCGATGTTGAGCAGCAGGTCGCACTCCTGAATCGCGCGATTCACGTGCACCCAACCGTGCATGCCAGGCATACCAAGCGAAAGCGGATGATCTTCCGGGAAGGCGCCCTTGCCATGCAGCGTGGTGATGACGGGGATGCCGGTCCGTTCGGCAAACAGCCGCAACTCGGTGGTTGCACCCGACCAGATCACGCCGTTGCCGGCCAGGATCAATGGCTTACGCGCGCCCGCAATCAGCCGCGCCGCCTCCAGCAGGCTGTCGACGGCTGGCTGTGGCGTGCTGACGTAGCCCGGCAAGTCAAGCGGCAGCTGCCATTGCGGCACTGTGCGCGCCTGCTGCACATCCTTGGCGACGTCGATCAGCACCGGACCGCAGCGCCCGGTAGTCGCGATGTGAAACGCCTCCTCGAAGACGTACGCCAGCTGTTCAATGTCGGTCACCAGGTAATTGTGCTTCGTGATCGGTATCGTGATGCCCGTGATGTCCGTCTCCTGGAACGCATCGGTGCCGAGCACGGCCGTCGACACCTGGCCGGTGACCGCAATCAGCGGCGTGCTGTCCATCCAGGCGTCCGCGATGGGCGTGACCAGATTGGTCGCGCCTGGACCGCTGGTCGCAATGCAAACGCCGGCCCGGCCACTCGCCCGCGCATAACCTTCGGCCGCGTGACCCGCCCCTTGTTCGTGACGGCACAGCACGTGACGCAGCTGCGGATAGTCGGGAAGCGCGTGGTAGAACGGCATGATCGCACCACCGGGAATGCCGAAGACGACGTCGACACCGAGACGCAACAGCGCTTCGCACATTATCTGCGCCCCGGACCTCGTGTCAGACATGACTCGTCTCCCTTGTGGTGATTTGCTTCACAATGGCGTTCGCGATGGCATCCGTGCGCGCGCCGAGCATGCCATGATCGAGTATCGTGCTGACTGCACTCTCTACCGCGCGCGCTGCCGCCTCGAGCAGCAACGAATGACGCAGCAGCAGCGCGGCGCTCAGAATTGCGCCGATCGGATTGGCGGTGCCTTTGCCTGCGATGTCGGGCGCCGAGCCATGAATCGGCTCGTACAAGCCGGTGCCCTCACCAAGTGACGCGGATGGCAACAACCCGATAGAACCGGCAAGGATCGCGGCTTCGTCCGTGAGGATGTCGCCGAACATGTTCTCGGTCAGCAGCACGTCGAAATCAGCGGGCCGCTGAAGCAGCTGCATCGCGAAGGTATCGACTAGCAGATACTCGAGCTGTAAATCCTCGAATTCTTCGCGCACCACGTGCGTCACGACCTCGCGCCATAGCCGCGAGGTCTCGAGCACATTGGCTTTGTCGATCGAGGTGAGCCTGCCACGACGCTGGCGAGCGAGCGCGGCCGCGACGCGTGTGACGCGCTCGATCTCGTACCTGGTATAGACACACAGGTCGGTCGCGCGCTCACCGCCACCGTCAGCCGGGCGGCGCGTCTTCTCGCCGAAATAGATGCCGCCGGTCAGCTCGCGCACAAACACGAGGTCGACGCCTTGCAAAAGCTCCGGCCGCAGCGGCGACACGCGTGCACCAGCTGCGTGAACCTTCACCGGCCGCACATTCGCGAAAACACCGAGCTGCTTGCGCAACGCGAGCAGACCCTGCTCCGGACGCACCCGCGCACCATCCCATTGAGGCCCGCCCACCGCGCCGAGCAGGACCGCATCCGCTCGAGCGAGCGCAGCGATCGTGCGCTTCGGCAAGGGATCACCAGCCACGTCGATGGCAGCGCCACCGATCAGCTCGTGGACGAAGTCGAAGTCGTGACCCCACTGCTCGGCGACGGTTGTGAGCACGCGAACCGCCGCTCGCGTGACCTCGGGCCCGATGCCATCACCGGCCAACACTACGATTCTAGCTTGCATGAGCGGCCTCGTACTTCGCGATGTCGGCTTCAGCCGAAAGCAAATAGCCGAGCGCGTCGGTGCCCTGCTGCAGGCAGTGCTTCGCGAACGGGTCGATCGGGAAGTGCGCGGCTTGTCCGTCCGGCGTCGTCACGGTCTGCGCGGCCAGATCGATGGTCAGCTCGGTCGCGGGGTCCGCAACGCAGAGTTGCGTCACGCGGCGATACTCGTCCGGCGCCAGCTCGATTGGCAGCAGCCCGTTGCCGAGCGCATTGTTGCGGAATATGTCCGCGAAGTCCGTGCTGATGACGGCACGAAAACCGAACGACTGCAAAGCCCACACGGCGTGCTCGCGCGAGGATCCGCAACCGAAATTGCGACCGGCGATCAGTATCTCCGCGCCTTTTTCCGGGCGCTGCTGCCAATCGGCAAAGAGCGCATCGCCAAGCTGGTCCTTGCCGGTCACGGTAAGAAAGCGCGCCGGAATGATCTGATCGGTATCGATGTTGTCGATCGCGAACACGACTGCGCGCATCAGAGCTCCTCCGCGCTGGCAATGGCGCCGGCGACCGCCGATGCAGCAGCTGTAGCCGGGCTCGCGAGGAAGGTGCGGCCACCCTTGCCCTGCCGGCCCTCGAAGTTGCGATTGCTGGTGCTCACCGCGTACTGCCCGGGCGCGAGCCGATCGTCGTTCATTGCGATGCACATCGAACAACCCGCCTCGCGCCATTCGGCACCGGCCGCACGGAAGACTTCGTCCAGTCCTTCCGCTTCTGCGGCGCGCTTGACCTTCTGTGAGCCCGGCACAACCAGCATGCGAACGCCCTCGGCCACGCGACGCCCGCGCAGTATTTGCGCGGCAGCGCGCAGATCCGACAGACGCGAATTCGTACAGCTTCCCAGGAACACGACATCGATGCGCTTCCCCAGTAGTCGTTCACCAGGCTTCAGATCCATATAGGCGAGCGCCTTTGGATCAGCCGATTCCGGCACCCGATCGTCGATGCGGATCGCCATTCCTGGATTGGTCCCGTACGTAATCATGGGCGCGATCTCCTCTGCGTTTAAGACCGCGCGCGTGTCATACGATGCGTCCTCGTCAGTCCGCAACGTTCTCCAGCTATCGTCGCTAACACCGAGATACTCGGAGGTAACCTCATCCGGCGCGATCATACCCGCACGTGCTCCGGCTTCGATCGACATGTTGCACACAGTCATGCGCTCTTCCATCGAGAGCGCACGAATGGCTGAGCCCGTGTATTCGACGACGTGACCCGTACCACCGCCGACGCCGATCTTCGCAATGATCGCGAGAATCAAATCCTTGGCCGTAACACCCGGCCGCAAACGACCGTCTATAAGAATCTCCATCGTCTTGGGTTTCTTCTGGAGCAGGCATTGCGTGGCGAGGACGTGTGCTACTTCGGTGGTGCCAATGCCGAACGCGAGCGCGCCGAATGCGCCATGCGTGCTGGTATGGCTGTCACCGCACACGATCGTCATGCCGGGCTGCGTAAGACCGAGCTCCGGGCCGATGACGTGAACGATCCCCTGCCGATCACTGCCGAGTGCATGGAGCGTGATGCCGAACTCGGCGCAATTCACCTCGAGCTGTCGCAGCTGCGCGGCCGCGCCCCCAGCCACGGCCAGCGCACCTCGCACGGTCGGCGTCGAATGGTCCATGGTCGCAACCGTACGATCCGGCCGCCTGACTCGTAATCCTCGCTCGCGCAGCGCAGTGAACGCCTGCGGCGACGTGACCTCGTGCACCAGATGAAGGTCGGCGTACAACATCGCCGGTGTGCTGTCTGTACCGGCGCGCACCACATGGGCATCCCACACCTTCTCGAACAGCGTACGCCCCATGCTCACACTCCCCACAGATAGCTGGCTTGCTCGAGCGCGACCGCTTCCAGCTCGCGTGCGTGTGCGGCTTTGTTGAGCGCGTGCAGGTAGCCGCGCACAGCGGCGTTCACGATGTCGGGTGACGCGCCACGCCCGGTAAAGCTCCTGCCATTCACTTTTACAATCAGCGAGATCTCACCTACGGCATCGCTGCCGGGTGTGACCGAGTGAAGATTCATTTCGACCAGCTCGGTGCGGCAGTCCGCCAACGCATCGACCGCGGCGAAAGCGGCCGCGACCGGCCCATCGCCGCTGGCAACCGCTTCGCGTTCGATACCGCCCACCGCTACGCCGACTTTCGCGACCGACGGCTCGCTGCCGCACTGCACCTGCAATGAACGCAGCCGGTAATGACCGGGCACCTCGTCCAGCGTGCCGTGATTCATGATCGAGATCAGGTCTTCGTCGAGAATCGTCTTTTTCTGCGCCGCAAGTAGCTTGAACAGCTGATAGGCTCTGCTGAGCTCCTCCTCCTCCAGCTCGTAGCCGAGCGCACGATAGCGTTGGGACAGCGCGTTGCGGCCGGAATGTTTGCCGAGCACCAGGTCGGTATCGCGCACGCCCACGCTTTGCGGAGTCATGATCTCATAAGTCATGCGCTCCTTCAGCATGCCATCCTGGTGTATGCCGGCCTCGTGCGCGAAAGCATTCTTGCCGACGATGGCTTTATTCGCCTGCGGCTGCATGCCGGTCAGATAGGCGAGTAGCCGGCTGCTGCGCGCGATCTCCTGCGTTGACACACCGGTCTGATAGGGAAACGAGTCGCGGCGTGTGCGCAGCGCCATCACGATTTCCTCGAGGGCCGCGTTGCCCGCCCGCTCACCGATGCCGTTCACCGTACATTCGACCTGGCGCGCACCGGCCTCGATCGCCGCGAGCGAATTCGCTACCGCGAGACCGAGGTCGTTGTGGCAATGCGCGCTGAGCACGACATCCCTGGCGCGTGGCACCGCCTTGAGCACAGTCTCGAACAGCTGGCGATACTCCGCCGGATGCGAATAGCCGACTGTGTCCGGCAGATTGATCGTGGTCGCGCCTGCACCAATGGCGGCTTCGATGACCCGGCAGAGGAACGCGACATCGGTGCGGGTCGCATCTTCGGCGCTGAATTCGACGTCGTCTGTGTAGCGCCGCGCGCGCTCGACCGAGCTCGCGGTCCGCTCGAGACACTCGGCGCGACCGATGCGGAGCTTACGCTCGAGGTGCAGGTCGGAAGTCGCGATGAACACATGGATGCGAGGCCGTTCGGCTAACTCGAGTGCCGCGCCGGCTTCGTCGATATCCTGCGCGTGGGCGCGCGCGAGGGCCGCAATCACCGGTCGTCGAACCTCCCGGGCGATTGAGCTGACCGCATCGGCGTCGGCCGGCGAGCTGATGGGAAAGCCGGCCTCGAGGACATCGACGCCGAGCGCATCCAGCTGGTGTGCCATGCGCAGCTTTTCGTGAGGCGTCATGCTGGCGCCTGGCGACTGCTCACCATCGCGCAGGGTAGTGTCGAACACAGCAACCCGATTCACTGCCGTTCTCCTCTGGAAAGGGCAAAAAAGAAGCGGGCCTTCCTCGCTGTCGAAGAAGGCCCGCGTTTGGCTCCGTTTGGATTCGCTTACATCAGACTCTAAGCGCGCGCAGGCCCTCTCCTCTCAGCGGAATAATGCTGAGAAGCTGAATAACGAGGACGAGTACGAGCACGAGACTGAGATTCATCTGTTAATTGTGCGGCCCCGATTAGTAAGCGTGTTTGGTCATGGTATCGCCACCACATGCGATCTGTCAAGGACCACTACGCGTTTCAATAACTTCGGGCTAGGCTTGGGAGAAGGGAGCGGGTGGGAGCACTCGACATCATCGACGCCGGCTGCTATGACGGCGTGCGGGTGCGGGTTCGCGTAAGAGTGCTAGAACCCAGGCGTGTTGACTGCGGTCGTGGTCGGGTTCGGGTGACCGGTGCGAGTGCTCCGGCGTGTAGTTCACGATTGAACACGCGCACGGGTCACACGCACTCGCCCCCGACCGCAGCCAACATGCTTGGGTGTTAACACTCGCACGGACACTAACCCGGGCACACGCACCTTGATTAGCTCCGCTTCCGATACAGCAGCAGCTTGCCGGCCAGCACCTGCTGGAGCGACCCGGATGATTGAAACTTCATCTGGTAATCCGGACCCCGTGTCGGCTCGAAAAACACGGTGTCACCGA
>JBQTID010000002.1:0-6242 GCA_052389275.1 Gemmatimonadota bacterium
TGCTGCTCGATGACGGCCGCATCGATCTCGATGCGCCGCTCGCGCGCTACCTGCCCGAGCTACTCGCGTTTCCCGACAAGCAGGCGATCACCGTGCGTAACATGCTGCTGCACAATGCCGGCTTCCGCGCGTTCGCACCGCTATACAGAAACAACCAGGGTCGCGAACTGTATGTAAAGGCGATTGCCGAGTTGCCGCTCGACTCTCCGACCGGCACCCGCACGACGTACAGTGACTTTGGTCCGATCCTGCTCGGCATCGCGATCGAGCGGCTGACCGGACAGACACTCGATCAATTTCTGAACGAGCGACTGTTCATGCCGCTCGGCATGCGCGACACGTACTTCAATCCACCAGCCGAATTGCTGCCACGCATTGCGCCGACCGAGATCGACACGGCTTTTCGAAAGCGTCAGCTGCACGGCGTCGTGCATGATGAGAACGCGTATGCAATCGGCGGCGTCTCGGGCCACGCCGGCCTGTTCTCATCCGCGCGCGACCTGGCAGAATTTGCGCAGATGCTGCTGAACGGCGGCTATTATAACGGCAAGCGCTATATCTCGCCGCGCACGCTCGCACTTTTCACCAAGCGGCAGAGCGAGAGCTCGAGTCGCGCGCTCGGCTGGGACACGCCCGCACCGAACTCATCCGGTGAGGCGTTCAGCAGCAGCGCGTTCGGTCATACCGGCTTTACCGGCACCAGCATGTGGCTGGACCCACAAAGCGGCGTGTTCCTGATCCTGCTTACCAACCGCGTGAATCCGACGCGCGCGAACCAGAAGCATGTTCCCTTGCGGCGGGTCTTGGCTGAGGCAGTCGTCACGGCGATTGATTAGCCATCGCAGAGGCGCAGAGACGCAGAGAGAGCATCGTGACGAGACGAGTTCAGGGTAAGGCAAGCTTTAGTTTTTGTTGTTAAAACCTCCGCATTTGCTAGCGGACCGGCTGGCGCAGAACGCGAGGATCTCTCTGCGTCGCTGCGTCTCTGCGAGGGAAAATGCAGCTACTCGACTGGTTGATCATCGGCGCCTATTTCGTACTGTCGGCCGGGATCGGCGTCGCCTACACGAAGCGTGCGGGCACGAGCGTCACGGAGTTCTTCGTTTCCGGACGGTCGCTGCCATGGTGGCTGGCGGGCACGTCAATGGTGGCGACGACGTTCGCGGCCGATACGCCGCTCGCGGTCACCGGCATGGTGGCCGAGAACGGCGTCGCCGGCAACTGGTTGTGGTGGAACATGGTGATGAGCGGAATTCTGACCGTGTTCTTCTACGCGCACCTGTGGCGGCGCGCGAACGTGCTGACCGATGTCGAATTCACCGAGATCCGCTATAGCGGCAAACCCGCCGCCGGCCTGCGCGTGTTCCGCGCGCTCTACATGGCGCTGCCCATCAACCTGATCATCATGGGCTGGGTGAACCTGGCGATGATCAAGATTCTCGACGTGATTCTCGGCGTTAATCCGTTCCAGGCCTTTCTGATCATGTTCACGATCACGATGTCGTACTCCGTGTTGTCCGGCTTGTGGGGTGTCGTCGTGACCGATTTCGTGCAGTTCCTGATCGCGATGGGCGGCTCGATCGTGCTCGCGATCTATGCCATTAGAAGAGTCGGTGGCATCGACACGCTGGTCGAACGTTTGCCCGAGCATTACGGCTCGTCCGAGGCCGCGCTGTCACTGTTTCCCGCGGCCGGCGCTACCTGGATGCCGATTACCGCGTTCCTCGCCTATCTCGCGGTGCAGTGGTGGGCAACCTCTTATCCCGGTGCGGAGCCCGGCGGTGGCGGCTACATCGCGCAGCGCATCTTCAGCGCAAAGACCGAGCGTGACGGCGTGCTCGCCACGCTCTGGTTCAACGTTGCGCACTACGCGATCCGGCCGTGGCCCTGGATTCTGACCGCGCTGTGCGTCGTGGTGCTTTATCCGGGACTCGAGGATCCCGCGACCGGCTATTTGCGCGCCGTCATCGACTTGTTGCCGGTCGGTTTGAAGGGACTCATGGTCGCGGCGTTCGCGGCCGCGTATATGTCGACCATTGCGACGCAGCTCAACTGGGGTGCGTCGTATTTGATCAACGACTTGTACCTGCGCTTCGTCAATCCGACTGCCGAACAGAAGAAAGTAGTCATGCTCTCGCGCGTAGCGACGGCGCTCGTCTTCGTGCTGTCCGGCATCTCGACCTACTGGCTCTATCACAGCGGCTCGATCGAGGGCGCGTGGCGCATCATCATTGCGCTCGGCGCCGGCACGGGTCTGGTTTACATCCTGCGCGGGTACTGGTGGCGCATCAATGCGTGGTCCGAGATCAGCGCGATGGCCGCGGCGCTCGTGACTTTCTCGTTCCTCACCGCCTTCGGCGTGTACAATCCGGTCGATGCGCTGGAAGGTGCGTACCTGATGCTGGTGACGACCGCGGTCACGACGGTGGTTTGGCTGACTGTAACTTTCATGACCGCGCCGACCGCGCGCGCGACCTTGCAGAGCTTCTACCAGCGCGTTCGCCCGGGCGGCCCCGGCTGGCGGCCGGTACAGCGCGAACTGGGACTGCCCGCCGAGCCGATTGCCGGCGGCGCCCTCAGCTGGATCAACTGGGCCGCTGGTGTGCTCGCGGTCTACTCCACGCTCTTCGGCATCGGCAAGCTGATCTTCGGCCCGCGCATCTCGGCTGTCATTTATCTTGCAGTGGCCGCCATGGCATTTGCGCTGATATCCCGCAATCTCAAGATTGAAACCTATCCTGATCATGCCACCCACTGAACGAGTTCCGGTCGTCGTCGTCGAACAGTACGATGACATTGCGCGTCTGGTCGCGAGCCGCATCGCGACGCTGATACGTACCAAGCGCGCGGCGGGAGAGAAGACAGTGCTCGGCCTCGCGACCGGCTCGACGCCGATCGGCATCTATCGCGAGCTGATTCGCATGCACCGCGAGGATAGCGTCGATTTTTCCGACGTCGTCACCTTCAATCTCGATGAATACTATCCCATGGGGTCGGCCAGCATCCACAGCTACCGTCGCTTCATGTGGGAAAACCTATTCGACCACATCAATGTCCGGAAGGAAAACGTGCACATCCCACGCGGCGATGTGCCACGCGAGCAGGTTGAAGCATACTGTCACGAATACGAGGCCGCGATCCGCAAAGCCGGTGGCATCGATTATCAGATTCTCGGTATCGGCAAGACCGGACACATCGGCTTCAACGAGCCCGGATCCGGACGCGAATCGCGCACGCGCCTGGTAGCGCTCGACACGATTACGCGGCGCGATGCAGCCGGCGACTTCTTCGGCGAAGAGAACGTGCCGGTGGAGGCGATTACCATGGGTGTCGCGACCATCATGGATGCGCGCGAGATCGCACTGATCTCGACCGGCGAGCACAAGGCGCCAATCATCAGGCGAGCCGTGGAAGGCGACATCAATCCGGATGTCGCGGCCACCTACCTCCAGCAGCATCGCAACGCGACGTTCTACGTGGATGGCGCGTCCGCAGCCGAGCTGACCCGCATCAAGACGCCCTGGGTGGTGGGTGAAGTGCGCTGGACGCCCCGCCTCGAGCTGCAGGCGGTGATCTGGCTGAGCGAAGTATCCGGCAAATCCGTGCTGAAGCTGGACGACAATGACTATCGCGACCATCACTTGAGCGCGCTACTGGCGCGCCATGGCTCCGCCGGCCCGCTCAATGGCCACGTGTTCAATACGCTGATCTCGAAGATCCGCGGCAGGAGCAAGCTGCCGCGCGACAAGCGGATCATTGTCTTCTCGCCGCATCCGGATGATGACGTCATCTCAATGGGCGGCATTCTCAACAAGCTGCATCAGAACGACAACGATCTGCTGGTCGCGTATCAGACGTCGGGCAACATTGCGGTGTTCGATCACGAAGTTCGCAAATACCTCGATTTTTTGCAGCGTTTCGCCGGCGCATTCGAGCTGAACGCGCGCAACGAGCTACAGGATCTGGTCGAGGAAGTCGAGCTGTTCCTGGACAACAAGGAGCCCGGCCAGATCGACAGCGATGCGGTGCTGCGCATCAAGAAAATCATCCGCGAGGCGGAAGCGATTGCCGGCATTGAGACATTCGGCATGGCGCGCGAACAGGGACGCTTCCTGAACCTGCCGTTCTATCAGACTGGCAAGGTGAAGAAGGATCCGATTGGCCCGGCGGATGTGGAGATCGTGCTCCAGCTGCTGAACGAGCATCAGCCCGAGATTATTTTCGTTGCCGGTGACCTGTCCGACCCGCACGGCACGCATCGCATGTGCAAGGAAGCAGTGGACCGTGCCCTCGCGCAGTACAAGGGCCCGCCACCAGAGATGTGGTATTACCGCGGGGCGTGGCAGGAGTGGTCGATTGCCGAGTCGGACGTGCTCGTGCCGCTCTCCGAAGAAGAGCTGCGCACGAAGATCCTCGCGATCTTCAAGCATCAGAGCCAGAAGGACAAGGCGCCTTTCCCCGGCCTGGATGATCGCGAGTTCTGGCAGCGTGTCGAAGAGCGTAACACCACGACCGCCGCGCTGGTCGACCGGCTCGGTCTGCCCGAGTACTACGCGATGGAGTCATACGTGGTGCGCCGTGACGGCAAGCCGGTCGAAGCGGAAATGATTCCGACCAGCGCGCTCGGTGCGACCGCGGCGTCCGAAGCGGTGCTCACGGGCGGAGTTCGATGATCGCCAGTTTCGGCGTTCTCGATCTGATCGTTCTAATTGGTTACATCGCCGGCGTCACGGCATTCGGCACCTGGCTAGGCACGCGACAGAAAGACGCGCGCGATTATTTCCTCGCAGACAGAAGCATCCCGTGGTGGGCAGTCTGTTTCTCGGTCGTTGCAACCGAGACCAGTGCACTCACCTTTATCAGCGTGCCGGCCACTGCTTATGGCAGCGACCTGTGGATGCTCCAGCTCGCGATTGGCTACCTGCTGGGCCGACTGGTGGTCGCGGCGGTGTTGTTGCCCGCGTATTTCCGTGGTGAGCTGACGACCGCGTACGCGCTGCTCGGCCAGCGGTTCGGGCTTCAGACGCGGCGCTTTACATCGATCATCTTCATGGTGACGCGCGCCCTGGCCGACGGCGTGCGGGTGTTCGCGACCGCCATTCCGATCAAGCTGATCACCGGTCTACCGTACTGGCAGGCCATCCTGATCACCGGCGTGTTCACGCTCATCTACACCTATTACGGTGGCCTCAGTGCGGTCGTTTGGGTCGACGTCGTGCAGATGTTCATCTACGCGTTCGGCGGTCTGATTTCACTTTATGTTCTGCTCCAGATAGTGCCGCTCGGCTGGCAAGGCATCGTCGCCGCGGCGGCGGACGGCGACAAGCTTCGCGTCATTCATACGGAGGGCGGCTTTGCGAGCGCTAGATGGATCCTGACGGGATTGATAGGAGGCGCGTTCCTGTCGATGGCGTCGCACGGCGTCGATCACATCATCGTGCAGCGGCTGCTGGCATCGAAGTCGTTGCACGATGCGCGCAAGGCGTTGATCACGAGCGGCGTGATCGTCATCGCGCAGTTCGCACTCTTCCTGCTGGTCGGCGTGGGACTCTACGCCTATTACCAGGGGCAGACCTTCACTACGGCGGATGAGATCTTCCCGCGCTTCATCGTGACGCAGCTGCCGGATGGCATTCGCGGGCTGGTCATCGCCGGCATTCTCGCGGCGGCAATGTCGACGGTCGCGTCGTCGCTCAACTCGCTGGCGTCGGCAACCACACACGACATTTACGCGCCGCTCTCGAAGAGTGGTGACGACCAGACGCACCTGATGAAGATGGGCAAGCGTTTCACACTGCTGTGGGGCGCGATCCTGATCGGTGGCGCCATGCTGTTCCAGTTCGCGCAGCAGGGCACGCCGGTCGTTGTTATCGCGCTTCAAATCGCATCGTTCACCTACGGCGGACTGCTGGGCGGGTTCCTGCTCGGCGTGCTGTCGAAGCGTGCCGATCAGCGTGATGCGATTACCGGCATGAGCACGGCCATCGCAATCATGGCAATCCTCTGGGCGATTCAGCAATTCGGCATGGTCGAGCGTTTTGTCGACGGCCTTTGGTTCGCATTGATCGGCACGACCATCACGTTGGCGGTCGGCACATTGAGCGCAGCCATCCGCAAGTCGCAACCAGCTGCTGAACGGGTGTGAGTTTCTTCATTGGTATAGATGGCGGCGGCACGCAGACGACCGCGCTGCTCACGGATGAGCATGGTAATGACCTGGCGCGCGTTACTGGCGACGCCGG
>JBQTID010000003.1:0-4576 GCA_052389275.1 Gemmatimonadota bacterium
AGGCTTCGCGCAGATTTGACTAAAGCATCGGATGTTATGGGCGCTCCAGAATCGTTCCGGAGCGCCACCTCACGCCCGACTCGATCTAATTGACCAAAAATCTTGAAGCGCTAGCGCCGAAACCCGCCCGAGATCCCGCGCTTCGTGAGCAGAATCAGCCAGACGTTGTTGCGGCGAGCGCGAAACGAACCGGCGCACGACAGCAGATAGAACTTCCACATGCGATAGAACGCCTCGCCATACGCGGGGCGCAGCGTTTCCCACGCAGCATCGAAATTCTTGAACCACGCCCGCACGGTCGGATCGTAGTCCGCGCCGAAGTTCTGCCAGTCCTCCATGACGAACACTTTCTCGATGGCGTGACCGATCTCGCGGATCGACGGCACCGAGTAATCGGGGAAGATGTATTTCTCGGTCCACGCATCGACGTGCTGCGAGCGCCCGTGACTGCCGATCGTGTGCAGCAGGAAACGGCCGCCGTCGGGCAGACAACGATCGACCACCTCGAAATATGTGCGGTAATTCAATGGCCCGACATGCTCGAACATGCCGACCGATACGACGTGATCGAACGTGCCGCTCAGCTCGCGGTAATCCTGCACACGCAACTCGATCGGCAGACCCGCGCACAGCTCGCGCGCGAGAGCGACCTGTTCACTGGCGACCGTGATGCCGACGCCGCGCACGTCGTATTTTTCCGCCGCGTATTTGAGAAAGCTGCCCCAGCCGCAACCGATGTCGAGCACGGTCTGACCGGGACGCAGGTCGAGCTTGCGGCAGATCAGATCGAGCTTCGCTTCCTGCGCGTCATCGAGTGTGGTTGCATGCTCCCAGTAGCCGCACGAGTACGTCATGCGCTTGTCGAGCATGGCCTGAAACAGGTCGTTGCCGAGATTGTAGTGGCGTTCGGCAATGCGATACGCCTTCGATTTGCGCTGGCGATTGAAGACGCGGTCCTTGAGGAATTGCCACTTCAATTTGAACGAAATCGGCACGCGGCTGGCGTCGAGCCGGACCAGCCGCGCGAACAGCTCGTCCAGTCGATCGGCATCCCACCAGCCGTCCATGTACGACTCGCCGAGGCCGAGCACGCCGTGGTGCAGCACGCGCTCGAAGAAACGCTCGTCGTGCACGCGCATGTCGTGCGGCCGCGCGCCGTCTGTGCGCACGTCGACCGTCGCTAGCAGGTTTGCTATTTGTTGCTGCGTTCGATGCATGAATGAGAGTCAGCGATAGACGTCGCGGCGATGTGCGACTTTCACTACGGTGACGATTAAATCGCGATCGGCAATCTCGTATAAGACTCGATATTTGCCTTGGCGCAAGCGGTACTTCTCTTCGCCACTCAGCTTTTCGCAGCCTGGCGGCCGCGGCTCAGAGCGCAATGCTCCGATTCGCGCCACCACGCGCTGCCGGTCCCTGACAGGCAGCTGTTCAATCTCCTTCGCGGCGGTCCGCTTGATGAGGACGCTATAATTTGCCACGACGCTTCAAGTCGGCAACAAACTCCTCGAATGGCATTGTCTTCTCGCTTGCACGCTCGCGAAAAGCAGCAAGGTCCTCAGCATCCTCGCTGAGGGCTTGGCGCAGGGCCGCATTCACCAGGTCGGAAACGCTGCGGTCCGTTTCGGCGGCCTTTATGCGCAGTGCCTTGTGAAGATCGTCGTCGAAATAAATCGTGGCTCGTTTTGAGTTTGCCATATCCTTCGCATTATAACGCTTTGACGTTTTGGCGTCAACGGTGCGCACCGAAATCGAGAGCGTGCGCCAGTCGCTTGCCGCCCTCCGACGCAATCGGTAGATGAACGAATGCGATCGCGTTTTCGCCACCTCATCGCCGAGCTGAAACGCCGGCACGTGTTCCGTGTCGCGGGTGCCTACGCGGTCGCCGCGTGGGTGCTGATCCAGGTCGCTACCTCCACCTTCCCCTATCTCGGCTTGCCCGACTGGGCAGTCACACTCGTCATTGTCGTAACGCTGGTCGGCTTTCCGGTCGCGCTCGTGCTGTCCTGGCTATTTCAGATCCGGCCCGAAGAGGAAGCAGTTGCAGTCCCGGCCGGACGCGATTCCAATGCGCTCGCAATCGCAACACTCACGGTGGTCGTGCTTGCGCTCGCCGGCGCCGGCTGGATGGTTTTGCGCAAGCGCGCCGACGCGGCGGACAATGCGTCGGTTGTAGCCGTGCTGCCGTTCGCGATGCGTGGCAGCCCGAGCTACGCATACCTGAGCACCGGCATGGTCGATCTGCTGAGCCGCAACCTCGACCACGTCACGGAGCTGCGCAGTGCGGACCCCGGCACGGTGCTCGAAATGAGCGGCGACGTCGATCCCAACGTCCCGCTCGGCCTCGAGCGCGCTCGCGCGATCGCCGAGCGGATCAATGCCAACTATTTCGTGGTCGGCACCGTGACCGAGAACGCGGGTCGTATTCGCATCGATGCCACGCTGCACGATCGCGCGCGCAGCAAAGTTGTCGGCAACGCGCAGCTCGAGGATGATGACACGCGCTTGTTCGATCTGATCGATCGCGTCGCGGCCGATCTGCTGGTCGACCGCTTCGGCGCCGCGAGTCAGCACTTGGCGCGCACGGCGGCCACCATGACGTCGTCGCCGGAGGCGCTGAAGTATTATTTGCGCGGCGAACAGGCGCTCAGGCGCGCGGCCTATGACAGCGCCGTCGCGTTTTTCCAGCACGCAACCGAGGAAGACACCACGTTTGCGCTCGCATACTATCGGCTCGCGGTCACTACGAGCATGTACGACGCGGTGAGAGTTTCCGTGCCGGGTGCGCTCCCGCGCGCACGACAGCATGGTGCGCGGCTCGGCGAGCGCGACCGCGCACTGATGGAAGCGCATCACTCCTACGCGCTCGGTGAAGCCGACGACGCGGAGCGCAGGTACCAGGCGATTCTCGCGGAGCATCCCGATGACCTGGAAGCGCAGTTCCAGCTGGGCAACGTACTATACCGCTACAACGCACCGCGCGGCCGCTCACCACATGAGGCGCGTCCCTACTACGAGAAGCTGTTCGAGCTCGATCCCGAATTCTTCTGCCCGATATGACCCACCGTCGACCTCGCCGTGCGCGAGGGGGACAACGATACGTTCGATCGCCTGATCACAAAGGCGCGGGGTGCGGTATTGCCGGCCGACCGGGTCATTACCGCGCGCGGACGGCGTGACAGCGTTGCGGTAAGTCGCTGGATAGCCGAGCTGCGAGGCGATCCGCGTTTCGCTCAATTTCCGACGCGCTATCTCTGGATTTATTTCGAGGACGACGTTGCCGCCGAGCAGGTCGGTCAGGTCGGCACGCAAGCCGGCTCGGAGCCCGTGCGCCTCCTGTCTACGCTCGGACTGGCCGATCTCGATGTCGCGCGTGGGCGCTGGCAGAATGCGCAGAGCAGGCTCGCCGGCGTGCAGCGCATGAATCCCTTCTACGCGCAAACCATGCGACGCGTATGTGCGACGCTGCCGTTCTTCGAGCTGCCGCGCGCAGATCTCGAGGCAGTTCGTGACGAGCTGCGGGCGTGGGATGGTGCAGCGCCCGCCGTTACGGATGTGACGGTGCGTGCGATGATGCCGCACGCCCGGCTGTATCTGCTCGCGCTCGTGAACGCCAGGCTCGGCGATTACGACCGCGCCAGGTCGCACGCCAATGAGCTGAAGCAGCTATCCGACCCGACCGGCCAGCCCGCCGTGGTTGACGCCATGGTGCGCACGGTGCGCGCGCAGATTGCTGCGCAGCAGGGTCGTCCCGCCGAAGTCGTAGCGCTGCTCGAGCCGGTGCGCGGGCAGATTCCGCTGCCGCTGTTGCGGCGCAAAGACGTGGTACCGATCGATTACATTTTCTCGCAGGATCACGCGCGCTTCCTGCGCGGCCGCGCGCTGCGCGAGCTGGGCCGCGCCGATCAGGCGCTGCCATGGCTGTCGACGTCGTTCATTGGAGCGACCGGCGAGCTCGTCTACCGCGCGCCGCTGCATCTCGAGCTGGCGCAGACGTATGAGAGCATGGGCCAGCCCGACAAGGCGCGCGAGCACTACAGTCGCTTCCTGCGCGCGTGGCATGCGGCGGACCCGGCAATGCAACCGCAAGTCAGTGCGGCGCGTGCGCGGCTGGTCCGGCTGTCGCCGGACCGCTGATCGGACTACCCGATAACGTACTTCGGCGCCGTTAACTGCGTCACCGTTAACTGCATCACCACTAACTGCGTCACACTTTAACAAACGTCACCTTCAACTGCGGCAACGTCGTTATCGGTGACGTTTTTGTCGGTGATGCCTTTATCGGTGATGCAGTTAATGGTGATTGCAGTTAATGGTAACGCCTTTAGAAGTTGCCGATTCTCTTCGGCAGAAACGCCGCCACCGCCCTCGCGCTCATTTGCCCGCATGGCCCGTTGAAAACGTAATCGCACGCGTGCGTCGACCACGGCAACTCGAGGTAATCCACCGTTTTCCCGGCGCGTCTCAGCCGGTCCGCAAGCATGCGGCTGTGCTGCACGAAGACGAGCTCGTCGCGGCCACCGTGAATCAGCAACGTTGGCGTCGCGGTCGCGACGAAATTGACCGGCGATGC
>JBQTID010000004.1:0-69483 GCA_052389275.1 Gemmatimonadota bacterium
ACCGTTGGGCAAGTAGACATCCATATTCCCAGTACAATTCGATTATTTAGACAGCGTCGTCACTCGAGCCGCTTTGCGTGGCGGTGCCTGGTGACGTCATTGCGTGGACCAACTCACTCTTCACCAGAGCCGGTACAGTCGATTATGAAAAAACGAGTCGTGACGGTGTTGATGGGATTCGTGCTCTTTGCTGCGCAGGCGTTCGCGCAGCAAAAGACCGTTACCGGAAGAGTAACGAACGATCAGGGCACTGCGATTGCCGGCGCCCAGATCGTCGTCAAAGGGACCGGCAGAGGTACATTGAGTAACGCCGAAGGCAGATATTCCACTCTTGCCGATGTCGGCCAGGTCCTGCAATTCAGCTTCGTTGGAACCACGCTGGTAGAGCGGACGGTTGGTTCTGCCAATGTGATCGATGTCGAGCTGAGGACGGCGGCGATCAGCCTGGATGCGCTGGAGGTTACTGCGCTCGGTCAGACCACCGCGCGACGGGCCCTCGGCACCTCGCAGCAAAGCGTACAGGGCGCCGCTATCTCGCAAACGCAGCGAGAGAATTTCGTCAATGCCTTGCAGGGACGCGTGGCTGGTGTCGAAGTGGTCAGCTCCTCGGGCGTTCCGGGAGCTTCGTCGTCGATCGTTATCCGGGGCGTCAGCTCAATCAGCAGCAGCAATCAACCGCTGATGATCGTTGATGGCCTGCCGATCGATAACAAGACTCTCAATACGACAGTTCTCGGTGCGGATTATCCGGGCTCGGCGATCGCATACAGCAACCGCGGGCTCGACTTCACCAACCGGGCCGCGGACATCAATCCGGAAGACATCGAATCCCTCACTGTGTTGAAGGGCCCGGAAGCATCGGCGCTCTATGGCATCGATGCAGCCAACGGCGCGATCGTCATCACGACCAAGCGCGGCAAGCCCGGCGTAGGCGGCTTCGAGTACAGCAATAGCTTCAGACTCGAAAGCACTAACGTCCGGCCCGAGATCCAACAGACGTACGGCGTCAGCGGCGTAGGCGGCAGTGCTCCGAACGGCACATTCTTCTACTTCGGCGCACCCTTTGCGCCAGGCACGACGCTGTATAACAACGTCGACGGCTTCTTCCAGACAGCGCTTACCAAGAAACACAATTTGTCCCTCAGCGGAGCCGCCGCGGACAGCAGGGTCAGTTACCGACTGTCCGGCAGCTCCACGCAGCAGGAAGGCGTCGTTCCGAACTCCAAACTCGACAGGATCAACATTACGGGAGCGTCCAGGGCCCAGGTCACGAGCTGGCTGAATGCTGACGTGTCGATGCAGTACATGCACAGCGTTAACGATCAGCCCAGGAACGGGGCCGGTGGTCCGCTGCTCGGGCTGCTCGCGTGGCCGTCGTTCGACAAGGCATCGGAATACCTCACTCCCGCCGGGACCCGGCGCACGCTGACCACACTGGCAGCATCAGCGGAAATCGATAACCCGTACCTGAGCACTAACAGGAACATAAACAACACGCGGACCAACCACATGAACGTCAACGTCGGGCTCACGCTGACGCCGTTCTCGTGGGGCAGCCTGAAAACCAACATCGGAACCGACAACTACACGACGCAGATCACGATCAACCGGGATCCCTTCAGCGCGCTCGGTTTTGCCAACAGCGGAATCCTCGACGTTACGGATGACATTACGCGGCATCTGAATGCGCAGACGGTGCTCAATTTCAACAGCCGCGCCCTCACCAGGAGCATTTCGATCAGTGGTCTGCTGGGCAATGCGATCACGGAGAACAAGTCGCAGTATAACGGCATGGTCGGGATGGGCTTTTTGGATCCGAACTTCGTCGCAATCAACAACACAGATCCCGCGAGAAGACTCGCCCGCACCACGCTTTCGCAGCGCCGCCTGGTCAGTGCGTTCGGACAGGCAGTGATTGATTACAGGAATTACTTTTACCTGACCGTGACGGGCAGAAACGACTGGACCTCGACGATCCCGCAGGAGCGGAACTCGTTCTTTTACCCGTCGGTTTCCACCAGCTTCATCTTCTCCGACGCGTTTCCGGCGGTCCGTAATTTTATGACCGGAAAGGTCCGTGCGGCGTATGCTGAAGTTGGCAAGGACGCCAGGCCGTACGCCTTCCGGCCATCGCTGCAATCCAAAACGACGACGGCTGGCGGCTACGGCTACGACTTCTGGGGACCAAACCTCAACCTGCGGCCGGAGTTTGCGAGATCGCACGAGTTCGGCACCGAGTTGAGCTTCCTGAACAACCGGCTTGGCGTGGACGCCACGGTTTATCGCAAGCAGACCAAGGATCAGATCGTAGAGAATCTGCGCGGCAGCTACGCGACCGGATTCATTCTGTTCAACTTGAACGGAGCCGAGACGAGGAACGAAGGTCTGGAGCTCACGCTTCGCGGAACTCCGTTACTGAAGCGTGACTTCTCGTGGGATTTCATCGCGAACTTTGCAAAGGCACGCGGCAAGACGTTGAGCCTGCCTCACGACCTGCCGGAATCCTACGTCTCGGATACCTGGTTGTATGGAAACGTGCGGAATGGCACGAAACCGGGTTTGTCCACCATGTCGCTGACCGGGCTGTTCTATCTCAGGAACAACAAGGGCGAGCTGTTGATCGATCCGACGACGGGCCTTCCGCTCCGCTCGTCCGCGTTCATTGACGGCGGCTACGACCGCCAACCCGACTTCCTGATCGGCATAACCAACACGCTTCGCTACAAGCGCTTGTCGCTGGATTTCCTGGTTGACATCCGCAAGGGCGGCGACGTCTTCAATGCGACCGAGCACTTTCTCACGGTGAGAGGGCTCAGCATGCGGACGCTGGATAGAGAGCAGCCGCGAATCATCAAGGGTGTTTTGAGAGACGGCAAGGAGAACACGTCGAATCCGACGCCCAACAGCATCGTCGTGATTCCGAGCGTGCAATCGAGCTACTACACGAACATGAGCGAGGAGCTGTTCATCGAGAAGGACATCAACTGGCTGAGGCTCAGAGATGTCACGGTGAGATACAGCCTTCCTGAGCGGCTGGTGCTCAACGCCAAGAATGCGAGTGTGTTCGTGACCGCAACCGACCTGTACCTGCTCACGAATTATTCGGGGTTGGATCCAATCGTGAACGGCAACAGCGCGGCGGTGGGAGGATCGAGTGGCGTGGGCATCGACCTGGGCAATTTCCCAGTGCCACGTGGTATCAACTTCGGCGTCAAGATGGGATTCTAAAAATGAAAAAGCCGATGAACAGAATATACGCCGCCGTCGTCCTGGGCGTTTTGACCCTGTCCGCGAGTTGTAAGGACTTCCTGGACGTCAATACCAATCCAAACGCACCTGAGATCGTTTCGCCGAATCTGTATCTCGCGCCTATGCTACACTGGCTGGTGACGGGTCCCCAGTTCGATGGCCGCTTCATCGGACGCTATACGCAGCAATGGACTCTGCCGGGTGCGAGCCTGAGCACCTGGGACCGCATGGGCTATGACCCGTCGAGCGATAACGGTGGGCAGATGTGGCGCGATGTCTACTGGTCTTTTGGCCAGAACCTGGTCGACATGAACACCAGGGCCGAGGCCGAGCAGCGCTGGGACCTTCTCGGTGTTGGGGTGGTGCTCAAAGCATGGGGCTGGCAGGAGCTGACCGATGCTCATGGCGAGATCATCGTCAAGGAAGCCATTGACCAGTCGAAGTTCGCTTTCAACTACGATACGCAGGAGTATGCCTATCAGGAGGTCAAGCGCCTGCTGGATAGCGCAATCGTGCTGCTGAAGAGAACCGATGGCGCTGTCGACCAGGCCTATCTCGCCAGGGGCGACAAGATCTACAACGGCGATCGCGCGAAGTGGCTGAAGCTGGCGTATGGAATGCTCGCCATTCACCTGAATCACTACTCCAACAAGGCGGCCTTGTACAAGCCCACGGACGTGATCGCCGCAGTCGATCAGTCATTCTCGAGCAATGCTGACGATGCGCTGCTGGGGTATACCGCGATCGGCAACGACGACACCAACTTCTGGGGTCGCACCAGAGGCAATATCGCGAGCTACCGGCAAACCCGGTTCGTAGTCAACCTGATGAACGGATCGCAGTTCGGCGGCGTGGTCGACCCACGGATGGCCCGAATGCTGTCGCCGTCACCTGACGGGCAATACCGTGGGCTGGATATAAACGTCGTCGGCTTCGGCGCGCTGACCGCGGCGCAACAGCCCAACAACTTCCATGGCTATTCTGGAACCGGCGGTGTGGCATCGCCTGGCCGTTATATTTTCGATGACAAAGCGAAGATTCCGCTGATTACCTATGCGCAGCTTCAGTTCGTGAAGGCGGAAGCCGCGTTGAGGATGGGAAATCAGGCGACAGCCGCGGCTGCATACCGGGCCGGAATCTCAGCTCACATCGATTTCGTGAACACCTACAGCAACACATTGGCCACGCCGATCACCGGAGCCGAGAAAGATGCGTTCCTGACGGCGATCGTTCCGGCTAGCTTGACGTTGTCGCACATCATGCCGCAGAAGTACATCGCGCAGTGGGGCTGGGGACACAACGAAGTGTGGCTGGACATGCGCCGCTATCACTACACCGACATCGATCCGGTAAGTGGCACGCAGGTCTACCGGGGTTTTGCTCCCCCGACGACTTTCCATCCTGATAACGGCGGCAAGGTCGTACAGCGCATCAGACCGAGATTCAATTCGGAGTATGTGTGGAACGTCCCGGCGCTGAGTGTTATCGGCGGACTGGCCCTGGATTACCACACGAAGCCTATGTGGATCACTGAACCGTAAACGGAATATGAAAAATTATAGGTCCATACTGGTGCTGCTTTGCGCAGCCGCGCTCTCCTCGTGCGACAAAAATGCGCTTCAGGATATCACTGAGCCGCCGCCCGGAGGAGCGCGCATCAAGTTCTTCAACTTCGGCGTGAGTGCGCCCGGCGTGAACTTCTACGCCAATGAGACGAAGATGACGGCGATCAGCTCCGCCACCTGTACCATCCTGACGGATGCGAACAGGGAGCAATGCACCACCGTCGGTGCCGAATCTGTCACCGGAGTGGCTTACGGCGGCGTGGGATCGGGCGGATTCTATTCGGATATCGCGCCGGGGCAGTATACGTTTAGGGGAAAGATCGCAGCCGCGATCGACAAAGATCTGGCGGTTTCTAGCCTCTCCGCAACCATTGCCGACGGGAAGCAGTACTCGTTCTACCAGAGCGGGTTGTACGATGCCGGGGCCAAGAAGGTCGATGCTTTCATCGTCGAAGATGATTATGCTGCGGAAATCGATTATTCGGTGGCGTGCGTCCGATTTGTCAATGCGATTTTCAATTCGAATCCGATGGCGTTGTACGTGAAGAACACGACTACAGGCACCGAAACCAAGATCGGCAGTGAAGTGGCTTATAAGGCGGCGGGCGCATTTACTTGTCTGCCCGCAGCTTTTTACGACTTGAGCACGCGCACGGCGGGATCGAGCGCAAACGCTATTGCCCGAGCCGGCGTGTCCTTTGTAGCGGGACGGACCTACACAGTTGGTGCCAGAGGCGACATGACGGTGACATCAACCACAGCTGCGAACCGGCCTTTTCTGGATAACACCGCCAACAGGTAAGGACCTATTATCCGAGTTCGGCGTCGATGAACCCCGTGGTGCAGATGCGTCACGGGGTTCTTGCGATGGTGCTGCTGGCAGCATCGGCCGGAATTGCGCAACCGCAATCCCTGTTGAGCGGGAATGTGCTCACCCTGGACTCCACCTACATCGTCGCTGCACACATCACGCTTCACGATTCGGCTGGCAAGCTCAAAGCGGAAGCTCTGACCGATTCGGCCGGAGGTTTCCGCTTCCGCGTCGCGAATATGACACGGCCGGTGACGCTCTACATAAGCATCATCCGTATCGGATATGTATCGATTGAGCTCGTGCCCGTAAGTCTAGGCAGGAGGGAAGACGTGACGGTGCGCGTGCATATGTCGCCGCACGCCGTCGAGCTCGCACCCGTGACAGTAGTCGCGCGCCAGCGCACCCGCTCGGCTGCGCTCGATGATTACTACGACAAGCTGGATGATATCAAACGAGGCATCGGGCATGCACTCGAGCGCAATGTAATGGAGCAGCACGCAGGCTCCCAGCTCGTCAGCGCGCTCCAGCGAGTGCCTGGCGTGCAATACGGTAATGTCTCACTGCGTGGCGGCATAAATTTGGCCGTCCCGAGGATGCGCGGTGGCTGTATCCCGCTAACGTTTCTCGATCGCGTGCCGATCGCCGCCGACGAGCTGGCAGTCATCGATCCGGCAAATCTCGAGGGTGTCCTGGTGTATGTGGGAGGACTGGAAGTACCCGTCGACTTCAGCCAGCTAAGCGCGGGAGTGCCATGCGGGCTGATTCTCGCATACACAGCCCGCCCCTCGCCACGCAGAAGCACCATATCACTCCGTAACACCGCGCTCGGGGTGGTGGCGGTTGCCGCGATCGTTCTCATCTCCAGGTAATCACCACATTGCACATACTGAGGACGATTTCCTGGTCGCTGCTCCTCTGGAGCGGCCTGTTGGCGGTTGTCGTCAATTCGTGGTGTCTGATGATCCTGCGCAAGCTCGGCACGACGCGCTATCTGCCGCGCGCATACTGGAGCTGCGTGCTGTTCGGCAGCGCCGGTGACGCAGCACTCGTTTTCGCCGGGCTGTTACGTATGGTTGCGATGATCGTGGTCTTCCCATTTTTTTACGTATTGGTGTTCGCCTATACCGGACGCGCTGAGGCGCTCGTCGGTCTGGCGCTCGGCGCATTGCATGGCCTGCTCGCCGGCTTCTTGCTGCCACTCGCCGCACGCCGTTGCGCCGGCGCGCATCCTCCCGGGCTGTTCGGCTGGCAGCTCGGACGCGCCACGCCGCTCGTGCTGCTCTTCGTACATGCTGTGTACGGTTCGCTGCTCGGGTATATTTACGTAAATGGGTAAGTCGCAACGGCACGCCGCCATTCGTCAGGTGGTCGCGGAGCACCGCGTCGCCAGTCAGGAGCAACTCCGCGAGCTGCTGCTGGAGCGGAACTTCGATGTGACGCAGGCCACTCTGTCACGCGACATTCGTGAGCTGCGTCTCGTCAAGATGCCCGATCCGGATGGCGGCACCTACTACACCGTACCGGATACCGACCTGCGGCCTCCGCTCGCCCGACTCCTGCCGACCCTGTTCGTCGGCGTCGAAGGCACCGGCAACCTGCTCGTCGTGAAGACCCTGGCGGGCGGAGCACAGGCCATTTCCGAAGCCATCGACTGGGAGGAGTGGACCGAGATTCTCGGCACCCTCGCCGGCGACGATACCATTCTCGTAATCCTGCGCGATTCCGCCCATCTGCCGGCTGTCCAAAAGCGCATCGAAGAGCTCGCCGGCAACGCATAGGAATTCACTCCCAAGCCATTGACTGCCCACGGCTTGTAGCGCATATTTATTCACAGAAGATGAATAAACAACCGAAATCCGCCGGTATCCTGGGCGCGAGCGGCTACACCGGACAGGAATTGGTGGGGTTGCTCGCGCGTCATTCTCAGCTCGAGCTGTCCTTCGTGACATCTGAGGCAGAGGCGGGGAAGCTATTGCCTGGCAGCGACTTGCGGTATGTGAGCGCAAGTGATGTAGAGCTCGCGTCGGTGGACGTGGTCTTCACCTGTCTGCCACACGATGAGTCGGGAGCGTGGGCGCTGAAAGCTTCGCAGGCAGGCGTGCTGGCGATCGATCTATCGTCCGACCTGCGGGACGGCAAAAACGGGGCGACCTATGGTCTGCCGGAGCTTTGGCGCGACGAAGTCCGCAATGCGCGGCTTGTAGCCAATCCAGGTTGCTATCCAACCGGGGTGATGCTCGGGCTGGCGCCGCTCATCAAGGAGGGCCTGGTCGAGCACGGTCGGCCAATCGTCATCAATGCGGCGTCCGGTGTGACGGGCGCGGGGCGCTCGGCCAGGCGCGAACTGCTGTTCGGCGAGGTCGCGGAAGATTTTCGCGCGTACGGCGTGGGCAACGGCCATCGCCATGTGCCGGAGATGCGAGCGGGACTGGCCCGATTGAACGGTGGCGCACCGCAGTTCGTTTTCACGCCCCATCTGCTACCGGTGCGTCGCGGCATTCTGGAGACGATGTACGTGCCGCTGGTCGATGAGCTGACCCCGGCAGAGGCGGTCGCGCTGTTTACGAAGCACTACGCAGGCGAGCGCTTCATCGAGATCTGCGGGACCGAATTGCCGACGCTGAGGCGCGTGCTGCATCGCAACATTGTCTCGCTCGGCTTCAGCGAGGTGCACGGTGTCGACACGCCCATGCTGATTGTCATCGCGGCGTTCGACAACCTGGTCAAGGGCGCTGCCGGCCAGGCGCTCCAGAACGCGAACATTATGCTTGGCTTCGACGAGAAGCTCGGGCTGCCGGCCTAACATGTTGCAGGTCATCAAGGCTGGAGGCGCGGCTCTCAACGATGCGAGCTGGCTGGACCAATTCGCGGATGCGGCTGCGCAGGGCACCAACGAGCGCGTAATCGTGCACGGTGGCGGGCCGGACATCACGGCTTTGTCCGCGCAGCTGGGCATTGCGGTGGAATTTCATTCCGGTGGTCGCCGCATCACATCGGAAGCCGCGCTGGATGTGACATCGATGGTGCTGAATGGTCGCATCAACAAACGGATTGTTCGGGTACTTCGCTCGCGCGGCCTGGATGCTTTCGGCCTGTCGGGTGAGGACGGTGGCGTGATCGTCGGCAAGCTGGTCGAGGGCGGCTCACTCGGACGGGTGGGCGAAGTCATTTCGGTGCGGAGCAGCCTGCTCAAGGCTCTGATCGAAGCGCAGATGCTGCCGGTCGTTTCGCCGGTCTCGATCGCAACCGATTTCGGCGCGCTCAACATCAACGCGGACGAAGTTGCCGCCGCGATCGCGCAAAAGCTTGAAGCCGATGAGCTGCTTTTCCTTACCGATGTGGCTGGCGTTCGGCAGCATGACGCATATCTGGCCACGCTCAGCGTGCCCGCCGCGCAGCAGCTGATCGACAGTGGTGTTGCGACCGGCGGCATGGCGCTCAAGCTGCGCGCTGCAATCGCCGCATTGAAGTTCGGTGTCACGAAAGTACGTGTCGGGCCGCTCGAGATGTTGTCGAACGTGAATGCGGGAACGGCAATTTATGCGGAGGAAGTCGCGTGTCGGTAGCTCTGACTGAACAGCTGGTATCGCAGGATGCTCTGGTCGGCACGTACAAGGCCGACCGGCCGACCCTGGTTGCCGCGCGCGGTTGCCGGGTCACGACCGATGATGGCCGTGATTTGCTCGACTTCGTAAGCGGCATTGGCGTCAACGCGCTCGGCTACGGCAGCGACGTCGTTACGCGCGCCATTGCGTCCGCGCTCGCGACCGGATTGCTGCACACCTCGAACCTGTATCGAAATGATGCGGCACAGAAGCTGGCGACGCTGCTCACGAATGCATCCTTCGCTGACAAGGTGTTCTTCTGCAATTCGGGCGGCGAAGCCAACGAGGCGGCCTTCAAGTTCGCGCGCCGCTTGGCGCGCGACGCAGTCGGCGGCGACAAGTACGAGGTGGTCGCGCTGAAGGGTTCGTTCCATGGACGTTTGTTCGGCTCACTCGCGGCCACCGACCGTCCATCATTCCGCGCGCCGTTCGAGCCGCTGATGCCGGGTGTGAAATTCGTTGTGCCGGGCGACTTCGATGGCGCGTCCGCCGCAGTATCGCGCGCCCGCACGGCCGCCATTATAGCTGAGCCGGTGCAAGGCGAAGGTGGCGTGAAGCGGATTGACCCGGAATTTCTCGCACACTTGCGCGCGCTCGCTTCCGCGAACGATGCAGTCCTGATTTTCGACGAAGTGCAATGCGGCATGGGCCGCACCGGTTCCTTGTTCGCCTACGAGCAGACCGGGGTTACACCCGACATCGTGACACTCGCCAAGCCGCTTGCCGGCGGTCTGCCCATGGGCGCCACGCTGGTGACCGAGAAGATCGCGGCAACCATCAAGCCTGGTGATCACGCCACCACGTTCGGCGGCGGTCCGCTCGTGAGCACGGTTGCTTGTGCCGTGATCGAAACCATCGCAGCGCCCGAGTTCCTCGCTGACGTGAAGCGCAAAGGCGAGCTGTTGAGGAGCTCCCTTCAGAATGTCCGCGGTATTGGCTTGATGCTCGGTATCGAGCTGCCGGTTCCCGCCGCGCCATTCATTCAGGCTGCATTCGAGAAGGGTCTGCTGGTTTGCAGTGCCGGTGACAATGTCATCCGCCTGCTTCCTCCTCTTGTCATCTCGGACGACGAGATCGGGGAAGCGGTTGAGATTCTGAACGAGGTACTCGGTTGAGCACGCAGCGTTTGATCGTTTTGACCGGCAAGCAGCCCGTGCGGGCGCATCTGCATCTCGTGTCTCCCGCGTCTGCGAACGAGGTAGTGCTGCGCGAGGCGTTGCCGACCGACGTCGAGGAAATGCACTCGTTGCTCGACGGCTTCGCTCGGCAAGGGCTGCTGCTGCCGCGGGCAGTGGAAGAAGTCTATCGCAACTTCCGCGAGTTCGTGGTGGCCGAACACGATGGCCGCATCGTTGGCTGCGCCGGGCTGCGCCTTTATTCATCGGCTGTCGGCGAGATCGTTGGGTTGGCGGTGTCGGAGGAATCGCATGGGCGTGGTATCGGCCGTCTCATGATCGAGACGTTGCTGGCACAGGCGAAATCACTCGGGCTGACGCGGCTGCTCGCTTTGACGCTGCAGCCGGACTTTTTCTACAGGCTCGGTTTCGAGCCTACGCTGGTCGCGGAGTACCCGCAAAAGATCGCGGCTGATTGCAGCCGCTGCGCAAAAAGAGCGACGTGCATTGAGATCGCCGTCGCATATGACTTGACTGCCTAGACGGAGATGAAGAGATGGCAATGACCGTTGTTCTGGCGTACTCTGGCGGCCTGGACACATCCATCATCGTGCCCTGGCTGCGCGAGAAATACGAGGCCGAGGTCATTTGCGTCGCCGCTGATGTTGGTCAGGGCGAGGAGCTCAGCGGACTGGAGGAACGCGCAAAGGCGCAAGGCGCGCAGACCTGCATCGTGCAGGATCTTCGCGAGCAGTTCGTGCGCGAGATCATTTGGCCGACGCTGCGCTCGGGCGCGATCTACGCCCGCAAGTATCTGCTCGGCACTTCGATGGCGCGGCCGATCATCGCGCGCGCACAGGCGGAACTGGCTGTCCATTTGGGCGCCGATGCGCTCGCACACGGTTGTACGGGCAAGGGTAACGATCAGGTTCGTTTCGAGCTGGCGTATGCGGCCTTCGCGCCCAACATGCGGGTCATCGCGCCGTGGCGCGAATGGGAAATTCGGTCACGTGAGGACGCGATCGACTACGCAAACGCGCGTGGTGGTCTCGGCATCACGGCGACCAAGGAAAAAATCTACTCACGGGATCGCAATCTCTGGCATGTCTCGCACGAGGGCGGCCCGCTCGAGGACCCGAATGTCGAGCCGCCGGCGGACATGTTCATGCTGACGAACTCGCCGGAAGCTGCGCCGAACGCCGCGGAATATCTGGAAATTGGCTTCGAAGCGGGCTATCCGGTCAGCATCAATGGCGAGATTTTCAATCCGGTCGCGATGATCGAGGTCTTGAACGAGATCGGCGGCAAGCACGGCGTCGGCCGCGCGGACATCGTCGAAGACAGACTGGTCGGCATCAAGTCGCGTGGCGTTTACGAGACGCCGGGTGGCACGCTGCTGTACATGGCACACAGCGAGCTGGAGCAGCTCGTGCTCGATCGACGGGCGCTGGCACTGAAGGATCAGGTTGCGCAAAAATACGCGGACCTGGTTTACGAGGGTCGCTGGTGGGGCACAGAGCGTGAAGCGCTCGATGCGCTGGTCGACCGAACGCAGCAGCGCGTGACCGGCTCGGTTCGGATGAAGCTGTACAAGGGCAATGCGATCATCTCGGGTCGCAAGAGTCCATACTCGATGTACAACGAGGGTCTTGCTTCGTTCGGCAATGATGGCAGCTATGATCATGCCGACGCGGCCGGCTTCATTCACCTCTTCGGTTTGCCTACGCGCACGGAAGCGGCGCAGGCGCAGAAGGCGGAGGCCGAAGCAGCGGTTCCCACGCACAAGATCAAGGTGATTGCGTAAGACGCACGCATGCGAGAAGTGGCCAACATGGAACATGGGACAGTGGTCCGGTTGTGGGGCGGCCGGTACGGGAGCGGACCGGCACCGACGCTCGCAGAGCTGAACAACAGTCTGCCGGTCGATCGTCGCCTGTGGCGCGAAGACATCGAGGCGAGTCGCGCGTGGGTGCAGGGCTTGTTGCGGGCCGATGTATTGACGCGCGACGAGGCGCAGACGCTCGACCATGGCCTGCTCGCCGTGCAATCGAGGCTGGCCGAGTCGTTTCCGCAGGACCTGCCCGATGAAGACATCCACTCGCTCGTGGTGCGAATGCTATTTGCTGAAGTCGGCGATGTAGCGGGCAAGCTGCACACCGGCCGTTCGCGCAACGATCAGGTCGTCACCGACACGCGTCTATGGACGATGCGAGCGGGCGCGCAGGTCGTAGAAGAGATCAAGGCGGTTCAGGCTGCGCTGCTCGAGCTGGCCAAGGCGAATGTCGACGTGCTGATGCCGGCCTACACGCATTTGCGACGCGCCCAGCCTGTGCGGGTTACGCATTGGCTGCTTGCTCATTTTTGGCCGCTCGAGCGTGACCGGCAGCGGCTGGTTCAAGCGCTCGAGCGTGTCGCCGTACTGCCGCTCGGTTCCGGCGCGATTGCGGGCTCCGGCTTCAATGTGGACCGCACGCTGCTCAAGGAGCTACTCGGATTCAAGTCGATCACATGCAACTCGATCGATGCGGTTGGAGACCGCGACTGGGTTGTCGAAATCGTGTTCACGGCGGCGCTGACCGGCTCGCATTTGTCGCGCATCGCAGAAGACCTCATCATTTTTTCGGGTGACGAATTCGGTTTCATCACACTACCGGAGGCTTATACTACCGGCTCGAGTCTGATGCCGCAGAAGCGGAACCCTGACGGCCTCGAGCTGGCGCGCGGTAAAGCCGCGCGACTGCTGGGTGATGTGGCTGGTGCGCTCGCAATGTTGAAGGGTCTGCCGAGCGGCTACAACAAAGATGTGCAAGAGGACAAGGCACTGCTGTTCTCCGCGATCGACACGATGATGCTCGTGCTGCCGGCGACACGCGAGACAATTGCCGCGCTGCGCTTCAATAGTGAGCGGCTCGCAGCCGTGGTCGAGCGCGAAGATCTGCTCGCGACCGACCTCGCCGACGAGCTGGTCCGCCGGGGCGTGCCATTTCGCGAGGCGCACAGCGCGGTCGGCAAGCTGTTGCGTATTGGCGACCAAGCCGGAACCAGCGTTGGCGAGCTGGCCGATGCGATCTGGCAGAGCGTGCATCCGGCATTCGTGAAAGGTCCGGTACCGCGGCCGACCGCCGAAGCCTCGGTCGAAGCACGCCAGGTCGCAGGTGCGACCGGAAAAAGCGCGGTGCTGCACCAAATTGCGGAAGCGGAGGCTGCGTTGAAATAATCGCTCTCATTGCTCCCATCGCTCCTATCGCAAACTGGCCCACCATTTGCACCCCCAAATGCCCCGACGACGGTAAACATCAGGGGCAATATCAGTGAAAAATCCGTTCGCATCGAAGGACTTGTCGGAAACGCTCCGCCGGCGCGTCGAGCTCGCGATCGCGGTCGCGCAGGAGCGCTTGTTGAGCACGCACGTCAATCACGCGCTCGGTCTGATCCAACTGGTCGGCGACCAGGTCCCTTTCGAGAACGCTCTCAACATCTACACGCGCATGCTGCGTCTTTCGGACGACGAGGCGCGTGTCATCACCACGCGTGCGCTCGCAATCCTCGGCGAGCGGGCAGCCGAAACCGAGGAGTGGCCTGAGTTCGCGTCGAGCACGCCGTCACCGCCTGCCGCGCCTGGTGAAACTGCGCGCCGCAAATTCATGAATACTTTCCGGCAGCGCCTGCGCGGGCGTGTCAAAGATGATCTGCGCCGCTGGGTCGAGCTGGCGGCCGCCCGAACCGAAATCGCGATTCTGGATACTCATGTCGACAATGCGATGAATTTCGTCGATTTGCTGGGCTCGGAGCTGACCTTCAACGAGGGTGTGGAGCTGTACCTCGAGGCACTCGAGGTTCGCGAAAGCATTGCGGAAGTCGCGTACTACATGGCGCTGACGCGACTCTCGGAAAAGTTCTTGCCGAAAGGCCCCGGCACCCCCGAAACCGACAGTCCTAATTCAATAATGAATGTGCCGCGGCGGTTGAAGGTAGTGCAGAAAGAAGGCGCATAGCCGGAGCATGTTCCCATTTTCCCATGTTCTTCGTAGATTCCGACCCCATGGCAAAGGCCCTCAGGACCCGACAGAAAACCGACCGCGATTTGAGTGCGTTGCGCACGCGCGCGACTCAGATTCGACGACACATCGTCGAGATGCTGGCGGAAGCTGCCAGTGGCCATCCGGGCGGCTCATTATCCGCCGTCGAAATCGTGACCGCACTGTATTTCGGCGGTTTTTTGCGTTACGACCCCGACTATCCCGAGTGGCCGGAGCGCGATCGTTTCATCCTATCCAAGGGTCACGGCGTGCCGGTTCAATACGCCGCGCTGGCGGAAGCCGGCTTCATCCCCTTCGATGAATTGAGGACGCTGCGCAAGATCGACAGCCGGCTGCAAGGTCATCCGGTGCTAGGCACTGCGCCGGGAATCGAAGCGTCCACCGGCTCGCTCGGCCAGGGTCTCTCGATCGGACTCGGTATGGCGTTGGCCGCGAAGATGGACCGCAAGGAAACGCGCGTCTATGTGTTACTCGGTGATGGTGAATGTCAGGAAGGACAGATCTGGGAAGCCGCTCTGGCGGCAGGTCATCATCAGCCCGACAACCTCATTGCCATCGTCGACTACAACAAGTTTCAGCTCGACGGCGCGACCGCCGAGATCATCGGCCTCGATCCTTTCGCGGAGAAATGGCGTTCGTTCCGCTGGGCAGTAAAGGAGGTTGACGGGCACGATCTCGGCGCTGTTATGGAAGGACTCGATTGGGCGGTGTCGCAGGATGGGCCTACGTGTCTGGTCGCGCATACCGTCAAGGGCAAGGGCGTCAGCTTCATGGAGGGCGAGAACGCGTACCACGGCGTTGCGCCGACCGAAGAAGAGCTCGCAAAAGCGCTTGGCGAGCTGGATGGCGCACTGCACCGCGCGGAAGTCTCCATTGAGCGCAGCGCCGCGCGTGATCAGAAGGAGGGTAGGTGAAGGGAATTTACCCGGGGCTGACGCTCGGCAAGGCAACGCGCGATGCATACGGCGAGGCATTGCGCGAACTCGGGCGTGAGCACGCTGAAATCGTCGTGCTCGATGCGGACCTCGCAAAAAGCACGAAGAGCGCAATGTTCGGCGAGAAGTTTCCCGAGCGCTTCTGGAATGTCGGAATTCAGGAAGCCAATATGGTCGGAATGGCGGGCGGCTTCGCAAGCAGTGGCAAAGTTCCGTTCATCTCGAGCTTCGCGGCATTCGTCATTCTCAAGGGATTTGACCAGTTGCGCATGGCGGTCGCGTATCCGCGCTTGAACGTGAAAGTCACGGGCAGCCACGGCGGCATTTCCATTGGCGAGGACGGCGCCAGCCAGCAATCGGTGGAAGATGTTGCGCTTGCGTGCAGTCTGCCCCATTTCGTGGTCTGCGTGCCTAGTGACGAACACCAGATGCGCGCGGTCGTGAAGGCGGCCTACGCGCATGATGGGCCAGTCTACATCCGGTCAGGCCGGCCGAAGGCTCCTCTCATTTACGACGACGAGCCACGCGATTTCGCATTTGGCAAGGCAACTCGTATCCGTGAAGGCTCGGACGTGACCGTGATTGCGAATGGCCTAATGGTAGGCGCCGCACTGGTTGCGCACGATCGGCTGGCGGCGGAAGGTATCAAGACGCGTGTCGTCGATATGGCAACCGTGAAGCCGCTCGACGAGGATGAAGTGCGCGCGGCAGCGGTCGACACGGGCGCGATCGTAGCAGCCGAAGAGCATCTCGTGCACGGCGGTCTGGGAGCTCGCGTCGCGCAGGCGGTAGTTCGCACGCAGCCGGTGCCGATGGAATTCGTCGCACTGGATGATATGTACGCCGAGAGTGGCGATCCGGAAGCATTGATGAAGAAGTACGGACTCACGGCGGAGCAGGTTATTGCAGCCATACGTCGCGTGCTGCAGCGGAAGTAAAGAGGAGGAAGTCGTGAACCAGGAGATGCTTCAGAAGGTTCGTGAGGGCGACGGCTTCATTGCTGCCCTCGACCAGAGCGGTGGCAGTACCCCGAAGGCGCTCAAGGAATACGGCGTCGGCGAAGACGCTTACTCCAATGAGTCTGGGATGTACGATCGCATTCACGAGATGAGGACGCGCATCATCACGAGCCCCGCATTCGACGAGCGCGTCCTCGGCGCCATCCTCTTCGAGAATACGATGGACCGCGACATCGATGGACGCGGCACCGCCGAGTATCTGTGGACGCAGAAGCGCGTCGTCCCGTTCCTGAAAATCGACAAAGGGCTCGCTGCCGAGGAGAACGGCGTGCAGCTCATGAAACCAATCGGCGGCCTGGACGCGCTGCTCGCGCGCGGCCGTGAGAAGGGCGTGTTCGGCACGAAAGAGCGATCCTTCATCAAGCGCGCGGACCGCAATGGCATTCAGGCAATTGTGGATCAGCAGTTCGAGATCGGCCGCCAGGTTCTGGCCGCCGGGCTCGTGCCGATCCTCGAACCCGAGGTCGACATCCACGCGCCCGACAAGCGCGCGGCCGAGGCCATCCTGCGCGATGCGATCCTCGCCGGACTGGATAAGCTGCCGCAGGACAAGGTCGTCATGCTCAAGCTCACGCTGCCCGAAGAAGACAATTTCTACCGTCCCCTGGTTGAGCAGCCTCGCGTGCTCAAGGTCGTGGCACTGTCAGGTGGTTACAGCCGGGACGACGCAAACGAGAAGCTCGCACGCAACCCGGGTGTGATCGCCAGCTTCTCGCGCGCGCTGACCCAGGGCCTGCATGTCGATAAGAGCGACCAGGAGTTCAACGCGACGCTCGACGAGGCGATCGGAAGCATCTACGCGGCGTCGATCGCATGACTGGTGACTGGTGACCGGTGACTGGTGACCGGGGGAGAAGATGAACGATATGGCAAACGCTCGAAGCGACGCCAGTGTGGGAGTGTGAGAGTGTGCGAGGTTGAACAACGTCGATAAACAAAAGCGGGCGGCTGCCGAAAAAGCGGTCGAGCTGATCGAGGACGGAATGATACTCGGACTCGGGACCGGCTCGACCGCACGTCACATTCTGAAGGTGATCGCAGAGCGGCGCGGTCGCGGCGAGCTGCGCAAGATCCGCGGCGTGCCGACGTCGCGCGCGACGCACGATCTCGCCACCCAGCTCCGGATACCGCTCACCACACTCGATCAGGATCCGCATCTCGATCTGGCGCTCGACGGCGCGGACGAAGTCGATCCGGATTTGAATCTGATCAAGGGTCTCGGTGGCGCGTTGCTGTGGGAGAAGATGGTCGCGCACGCGGCCGAGCGCCTGATCATTGTCGTAGACGAAAAAAAGCTGGTAACACAACTTTGTGAGCGCGCACCAGTGCCGGTCGAGGTGGTGACTTTCGCGTGGACTACGCACCTGCGTTTTCTCGAGGATCTGGGCGGCAAGCCGAAGCTGCGTGAGACACGCGCCGACGAACCATTCCTTACCGACAGCGGGCATTACATCATTGACTGCGCGTTCGCGGACGGACTCGCGGATGCATGGCAGCTCGAAATGGAGCTGCAACAGCGGCCCGGCGTCGTCGAAAGCGGATTGTTTCTCGACCTGGCGGAAGCGGTAGTGGTAGCAGCCGAGGACGGCGTCAATGTGCTCGCGCGAGGAGAACCGTGAACGTGAAAATCGCGCCATCGATTCTCTCGGCGGATTTCGCACGTCTCGCTGACGCATTGAAGCAGGCCGAAGATGGCGGCGCTGACTGGATCCATGTCGATGTCATGGATGGTCATTTCGTGCCGAACCTGACAATCGGTGCGCCGGTTGTGAAAGCGTTACGGAAGGAAACCGATCTGCCGCTGGATGTGCATTTGATGATACAGAAGCCTGAGAATTTGATCGAAGCATTTGTCGATGCTGGTGCTGATTATTTGACGGTGCACGTGGAAGCGGCGACGCATCTGCATCGCACGATTGAGCGGATTCGTGAGCTTGGTGCAAGGCCTGGCGTTTCGCTCAACCCGGCTACGCCCTTGGATTCACTCCAGGAAATATTGCCGTACGTGGATCTCGTGCTGGTGATGAGTGTGAATCCCGGCTTTGGCGGACAGAGCTACATTCCGACGAGTACCAGGAAGATTGCGGCCCTGAAGAAGCTGGTCGAGGAGTGCGGACTTACAAACGTAGAGATTGAAGTGGACGGCGGTGTTTCGCCGCAGACGGCGCGGGAAATTGTAAGTGCGGGTGCGACCGTGCTGGTTGCCGGTGCGGCCGTGTTCAACAAACAGGGTAGTCCTGCCGAGAATATTGCCGCGCTACGGAAAAGCCTGGATTAGCAATCCGTCGCGACGCCCAGCGCCTGACAAACTGCCTTGAACCCAAGGCACACGGAGTTAAATTCTCATGAGCGCGCAGGGTATTCCACCATGGCGACGAAACGCATGCATCTTCTTTCGGCCGACGACGTGTTGCAACTTCCTCTTCCACCGGGCGTTTCCGGCTACGAGTTGGTGGACGGCCACGCCGTTGAAGTAATGTCTTCTGGCGAACTCCACAGCCACCTTACCGGCGAGGTGTTTGCCCGGTTGCGCAGCTTTGTGAAAGACCGTCCGGAGCGACCGAAGCACCTTCAGCAACGGATTCAAGATTATCTGGATGCCGGCCGGCGGGTGTAATGTCGAATGCCCACGCAAGGACGAGCGCGAGAGGAAACCCCAACAATGCGAGTACTAGGTTCATCCACGACAATCGTGAGGCCCTTTGTGCCGGGGCGTCGCCCTCAACAGCCAGTTGCAATCGCCAGCGCCTGACAAACCGTCTTCATCTTTTCCGGTGCCAGTGTTCCGACATACCTTGCCAATGCTCGTTGCTCGACGGTTTGCACATGGTCAAGGTTGACCGCGGAACGCGATTTCAGACCTTCATCGGTTCCGACCACAACCTCGCTGGGTGCACCATGAATCGTGGACGTGATCGGAGCAACTATCACGGTGTGCAGTAAGCCGATCACTTCCTGTCGAGTCAAGACCAGCACTGGATGGCGCTTGTCCGGCGGACTGAATGTGTAGAGCCATATCTCACCCCGATTCACTCGTCGGGCCACGTGCCTTGCCTCTCCCAACCGCTGAACTCTTTGCCTAAGGCGTCCTTAGCCTTGTAGGCACGGGTGTAACGTTCGCGAATATGCATCGCATGCTGACGCTTGAGGTATTGGGCCAGGGCACGGCGCACTACGGCCGACCGCCCTTCCTTTCTGACCTCGTCAGTCGCATCGAGCCGACGCAGCAGTGCTTCATCAAGGGTAATCTGTATAGCTTTCATGTGGATAACTTATGTTGGTAACCGATTGCCCGTCAATCCACGTCGGAGAAATACTCGTTTTCTTGGTCATTGCTCATATTCACGAACGGCAGCACCGCAATCGAACGCTGATCGTCGGCGAGTTTTTGTCTCGGGCGACGTCGCCACCGCACGCTCCGTACTCCGTTTTTCACCATCGTTTCTTCACCCGTTCGAGCACCGGCTCACCCAGTGTCGTTCGCATAGTGAACCTCGGATCAGGCGTTGTCCGAGCGGATTCGGGTCGGGAGGTTGCGTGGCGACCTGGCGCCACGCGAGGTGAATACAAAGGTGTCTCGAGCCCGATCCTCGGACAAGCGTGGCTTGCGCTCAGGCCGCCGGAATGACCTGGATGCCGTACGCCTCAAATCGAGGATCAGCAGTGATAATCGGAAGATTCTCCAGTTGCGCCTGGGCAATGAGCAGCCGATCGAATGGATCTCGATGATACGGCGGTAATCCTCCCGCCCGCGCGGCATGGTCATGGCTAATGCGAAGCGGAAACACGTTGGTCTGCTGCATGCGGCCGGGAATGTACGCTTCCGGCCGTTCCGGCAATTTCAGTTTCCCGATCGCATACTTGATCGCAATCTCCCACGCGCTCGCCGCTGAAAGCAGCAAGTCATCGACTTCCGACTCGATCACCCCCAATGCCTCAGTAGAGAAGCGACCCGGCTCGTCGAGCATCCAGAGCCAGGCGTGCGTGTCAAGCAGGATCGTTGCCGTAGAAGTCCTCCAGCAACTCAGGTGTCAGCTCGTCGAAATCATCGGCTATCCAGATCTGGCCACGATCGATGCCGAGCTTGCGTCGAGGACCCTCTCGGATTGGAACGAGCCGCGCGATCGGCCGCCCGCCCTTCGCAATGACGATCTCTTCTCCGGCGGCCACCTCGCGCAACAGCTTGGAAAAGTTGGACTTGGCCTCGTAGATGTTGACCTTCTTCATGCCGGCAATCTAGCCTGACCAATTGGTCAGGTCAAGCCTGCGCGAAAAGGACCGGCATAGGGCGCAAGTTGGCGAGCACAATCGTGACCGACTGGCGCACTGCGAGCGACCAGCGGAACTGCTCGCCGATGAGATCGAGCAACTGTAGCGCGAGCCAGGCGCCCGCGAGACACGCAAGCGCCCATTGCGCGAGCTTGCGTTCTCTCAGGCGATCAAGCGCGGAACGCATGCCTGTTTAATCCTCCAGCCCCATCTTCTTCAGCAGACGTTGAAAGCGCGGGTCGTTACGGACTGTGTCGAACATCGGATCGACCCGGAGATAGAGCGGCCAGTTCGAGCGCTCCTCGACCGCGCGCTCGAGCCACTGGAACGCGCGCTCGCGATCGTCCAGGCCGAAGTAGATGATCGCCATTAGGTCCGGTGACACGTAGCGTCGCCGCGATTCGTGCTCGAACTGCTCCAGGATGCGGCGCGCCTCCGCCGGTCGTCCGGACTTCGCATAAGCGTAGCCGAGTCCGCCCTGCGCCCACCATTGCGGCAGCCGGCCACCCGCCAGCGCAACTCCTCGCTGAAATTCGGCGATCGCTTCATCCGGCTTTCCCTGCTGCACGAGTGTCAGGCCGAGCCACGTGTGTACCACAGGGAAGTTCGGATCGAGCTCCAACGTTTTGTGGTATTGCGCGGCGGCCTCGTCGTAGCGTCGCGCGAAGTGCAGCTTCCAGCCGAGCGCCGCATTGATGATCAGCGACAGCGGCTCCAGCTCGACCCCGCGGCGCGCCTCGGCTATCGCCTCTTCCTGGCGGCCCGTGATATTCAGGTAATAGCCGTACAGCGTGTGCCCGGTCGAGTATCGCGGATCGAGCTCGATGCCGCGACGAAATGCGCGCTCGGCCGCGCGCCAGTCCCGATCGAAAGCCATGCTGATCATGGCCAAAGCCACGTGGGCCTGTCCGAGCGACGGGTTCAAGGCCAACGCTTTCGCAGCCGCCTGTTTCGCATTCGGAAACGCCTCACGTGCAGGAACATACGAGTAAATTCCCATGAGTATGTTGGCGTCGGCGAGTCCCGCGTACGCCCTCGCATAACCGGGGTCGCGCGCGACTGCCGCCTCGAAATACTCGATCGATCTCCGGAATCCCTCCTCGGTGCGCTTGTTCCAGAAGAAGCGGCCCTTCAGGTACAGGTCGTACGCGTCGACGTTCTCGGGCGCTTGCGCGACCAGCGTGGGCCGCGCCGTCCCCAACTCGAGCTCGAGCGCAGCGGCGATCGCCTTCGCGATCTGCTCCTGCACTGCGAACACATCGGCCAGTTCGCGCTCGTACGTCTTGGACCAGAGGTGATAGCCATCCGTCGCATTGACGAGCTGCGCCGTGATACGCAGCCGATTGCCCGCTTTGCGAACGCTGCCCTCCAGCACGGTGGCGACGCGCAGCCGTTGCGCGATCTCGTCCACAGGTACGTTTTTGCCTTTGAAGGAGAAGGCCGACGTTCGCGCGGCCACCCGCAGCCCCGGTATCTGCGCCAGTGCGTCGATCAGCTCCTCGGTGACTCCATCACTGAAGTACTCGTTCGCGCGGTCGTCGCTCATATTCACGAACGGCAGCACGGCGATCGAGCCGCGCTCGGCCGTGGCGTCACTAGCCTTTGTTGCGGGCGACGCCGCCGTCTCGCGACTGGCATCGTCGCTCACGAACGCGACCGCTGTCGCTGCGATCACAAACAGCGTAGTCAACATCAGCAGCTCGGGCCCGCTCACGCGCTGAGATCCACGTTCGCCGTGATACCACGCGACGAGCAACGCGCCGAGGAAGCCAATGCCGAGCAGGGTGATTAATGCGCGCATAACAGCGGGGGGCCAGCCGAAGTGCCCGCCAATCACATCAGCTACTTGAAGCAGCAGCCACGCGCCCGCGAGGTATGCGAGCGCCCATTGCGCGAGCTTCCGGTCTTTCAGACGGTTCAGCATGCAACACCTTCAAACTTGCTGACCTACGATCATTCCGCCGAGGTGGTAGGAGGGCTGGTAGAAAACTGCATCCCGTGCCGTCAAGCGGCAAGCTTGATGGTCACGACTGGGCTGTCTCAAACACCTATCGCTTCACCCCAGCCGCGACCGCACCCTGCGCGATATGGCAGCTTGAAATGAGATTCCGAAAGGGTAAATTGTCATGGGACGAACAGGCGAACTGTCATGGCCACCAAACCGACTCGCATCTATTCCGCTGACGACGTGCTGTACCTCACGCTTCCGCCCGACGTATCCGGGTACGAGCTGGTGGATGGCGAGCTGGTTGAGGTAATGCCCGCTGGCCAGCTTCACAGCCTGCTTGCGGGCGAGGTTTACACGCACGTGCGCAATCACGTGAAGGACCGCGGAATTCGCGGCCAGGTGCATCTCGACGTCGGTTATGTTCTCGGCTTGCAGCGCGATCCGCAGCGACTGCGCGGACCGGACGTTTCGTTTGTTACGCCCGAAACCCTTCAGCGGCTCGGCGCCGAATCGGAGCACGGCTTCCTGCACGGCGCCCCCGATCTCGCGGTTGAAGTCGAATCCGCGGAGCGCCCAAAGCACCTGCAGCAGCGGATCCAGGATTACCTGGATGCCGGCACTCGCCTCGTCTGGGTGATCCACTCGCTCACGAAATCCGCCACCGTGTACCATCCGGACGGCTCGGCGCGGCTGCTGCGCGAATCCGATGCGCTAGAGGGCGAAGACGTGCTTCCCGGATTACGAATTGCGCTGAGCGAGCTGTTCGAGTCCTGAGCGGTGCAGGCCGGCGCGACTCACACGTAGGTCTTTCTCGTGCCGGATGCGCGTACGGACGAAGTCGCGCAGCTCCTTCAACGTCGCCTGGTACTCGCGATCCTTCCGAACGCGGTCGTAGCTCGGGAAGGAAAGCCAGAGCGGGTGCATGGCGATCGGGGTGAGGCGCACGAATTTCTTCACCCCATCGCGCAACCTTGCGCGCGATCTGCTCCTGCACTTCGAGGATGTCGGTGAGATTACTCTCGTAGCTGTCCGCCCAAAGATGTGTGTCGCTCGCGGGATCGATGAGCTGCGCCGTCACCTTGACGCGGTTGCCAGCGCGCCGCACAGAACCTTCGACGACGTGCCGGCACGCCCAATGTATCGGCAATCTGCGGCAGCGTGAGGCGGGAATTCTTCACTGCAACCACGGACGTACGCGAGATTACTTTCAATTCTTTCACCTTCGCCAGCTCACTGATAATCTCTTCGGTGATCCCTTCGCTGAAGTAGTCGTCCTCGACACCGCCAAAATCGTCGAACGGGAGCACCGCGACGGATGCCTGATAATCAGGCCGGTCGGCGGTAGGCTCAGTTTTTTGCGGCGACGACGTCGCCACATTCCCTGGCGATGGCTGCTCGTCGCCTACGAACGCGAACACACCGCCAGCAATGACGAATAGCGCGGTCAGCGTGAGCAGCTCGGGCCCGCTTACGCGCTGCACGCCTCGCTCGCCATGGTACCACGCGATAATGAGCACGGCGAAGAAGCCAATGCCGAGCAGGATGATTAATGCGCGCATAACAGCTGGGGACCAGCCAAAGCGCTCACCAACCACATCTGCGACTTGCAACAGCAGCCACGCACCTGCGAGGTACGCGAGCGCCCATTGCGCAAGCTTCCGTTGCTTCAGCCGGGCCAGCATCACATCACTCCATACCGCCAAGCAGCCCTGTTCTTTTCATGAGCTGCACGAAGCGCGGATGCGCGCGCAACCCGTCGAACCGCGCATCTGCGCGCAGGAAAACGAGCCAATGAGAGCCCTCGCGGCGCGCCTGTTCCAGCACAGCGAGTGCGGCCGCAGTATCGCCAATTGTGAGCTGTGCGGCGGCGACATCGAGCGGCGCGGTCCAGGCCATCTCAGCCACGGCGCGCAGCGCTCGCGCCTCGCGCAGTGCGTCCACCTCTCGTCCCGCCCGGGCGTATGCAAAGCTCAGAGCGCCCAATAAACGCACGCTATTCGGCGAGTAACGCAGCCCGCGCGTGAGCAATCCAATGGCTTCGTCCGTTCGACCGAGCTCGATGAGCGAGAGTGCCGGCCAATACGGCGTATGTACATTGGTCGAATCCATTTCGGCAGTGAATGCGAACATCCGCGCGCCCTCCTCGTAGCGATGGGTCCAGAAGCAAACGGCCGCAAACGTTGAAGCGATCGCATACGACAATGGATCCAGTTCACGCGCGATCTCAATCTCGCGCACTGCATCCCGTGCTCGGCCAACTGCGCTCAGGTAAACAGCGTAATATTGATGTGCAGTAGGGTAGCGCGGATCAAGCGCAATGGCTTTGCGGTAGAGCGAGTCGGCACCCGCGAAATCCCGGTCAATTACGGCCCGAACGTGTGCAAGTGAGGTGTAAGCTTCAGCCGACATGCTGTCGAGCGCGACCGCGCTGAGTGCCGCGCGGGTCGCACGCGGGAATTCTTCACGCGGCGACCGGAAAAAAATCCCCAGCAGAATGTGAGTATCGGCGAGACCCGCATACGTCGGCGCATGCGTCGAATCAATGGCTGCGGCCTGCTGGAAATAATCCACCGCCTTCAGCAGTGCCGCTTCCGATCGCCGGCTCCAGAAGTAGCGTCCCTTGAGGTACAACTCGTACGCGCGCAGATCGGGCGGGTGTGCGGCAATGGTCTTTGCGACGTCGCCCAATTCGAGCCGCAGCGCGTCAACGATGGAACGCGCAATCTCTGCCTGAACCGCAAAAACATCCGCAACATCGCGTTCTTAGGTATTCGACCACAGGTGGAATCCATCCGCGGCGTTGATGAGCTGCGCGGTCACTTTGATGCGTCCACCTGCGCGCCGCACGCTGCCTTCCACCACTGTGCCGACGTTCAACCGCTGCGCGACCTCGGCAATGTTCGCCTTTTCACCCTTGAACGCGAAGGAAGACGTACGTGCGGCCACGCGCAGGCCTGGTACATTCGCGAGCGCATTGATGAGCTCCTCCGTCATGCCATCGCTGAAGTACTCGTTGGCAGCATCATCGCTGAAGTTGGCAAACGGAAGCACTGCAATCGAACGTTGCTCCGCGATCGGCGCTCGCGGATTCGCGGCATGAGACACGGCAGAGCTGCGTTCACTCGGAGTTGTGCCGACAAACGCGACCACACCGCCCGCAATCACGAACAGCGCAGCGAGCATGAGCAACTCAGGCCCACTCACGCGCTGCACCCCTCGCTCGCCGTGATACCATGCGACTATCAGGGCGCCGAAGAAGCCAATGGCGAGCAGAGCGATCAACGCGCGCATGACGGCGGGGGGCCAGCCGAAGTGCGCGCCAATCACATCAGCGACTTGCAGCAGCAGCCACGCACCCGCGAGGTACGCGAGCGCCCACTGCACCAGTTTCCGGTTCTTCACGTGTTCGAGCACCAGATCAGCCCATCACAATGTCGAAGCTGCGCTGGTTAGTACGGTTCGCATGGGTCATCCTCCTGTGGGGGTGTTTTCGAGGAGCTGCCGTTGGTGCGTCGCGAGCTTGCGCGCCTCGGCGAGAATCGCGGTGAACTCTGGCATACCGCGCAAGTTGGCGAGCAAGGGGTCGTCCAGTGCGGCCGATGCGCGGGGACGGACCGTAGTCGCATCGCGACCGTAACCCAACGAACTCAACCCTGCTCCTCTAAGTGATTTCTTGAGCCACTCAGCGGCCGCGCGGTTGTCATTGCGCAACGCGTGAATCTGAGCCAACTGATAGCGCACATCCGCACGCCCATCCCCGCCTCGCACGCGCGCCATGTGCTCTTGTAGCACGCCGTCTAACAGCGAATCGGCTCGAGCCGTGACACCGCTCTTTTGCAGGACGTAGGCGTAGAAAATGGCGGCACGCTGTGAGCGCCAGGTATCGGCGGGTGCGCCGCGCCACGCTGCTTCGCATGCCGAGCGTGCTCTCTCGATTTCCGCCAGCCAGATCGCAGCGAGGCAGAAGATGCCGAGCGCGGACGTGTTCGCGCGGGCGAGTCCATCCAGGCGATCGAGGGTTTCTCGCGCGCGAGGCCGATCCCCACGTGCCGCGTGCAAATATACCAGGCCGGCGACTGCGTCAGGGTTGTCGGGTTGAAACTCGAGTGATGTCCTGAATGCCTGCTCTGCCTCATCGTCATAACCGAGCGTTGATAGGTAGCGGCCCAGCCACAGGTACTCCCGCGCATTGCGCGGATCCAGAAGCAGCGCCTTGCGCGACCAGCGTACGGCATCGGCGAGTTCGCCCACGCCGGCGTAGCGACGCGACATGGCACCGGTTATCGCCGCAGACCCCGGATTCAAGCTCGCGGCCTTATATTGCGCCTCGAACGCGCGTTGCTGCCATCCCTTCAACGCGTAAGCGAGCCCGAGCGCCATGTACGCTTCACCCAAATTTGCGTCGAGCCGCACCGCTCTTGCCGCAGCAACGCGCACCGAATCCACCCACGCCGCCGGTTGATCGAAATACAGGAATCCATTGCCGTAGGCGACGGCCAACCCCGCATGAGCGTCTGCATACGTGGAATCGATGGCGATCGCGCGGCGGAATAGCTCGATCGCAGTAGCGTTATCGTCCTTGCGCACCGTGCCGATCAACTCGCGACCGCGGAGATAGTAGTCGTATGCGCTTACTGCAATGGCTCGTTCAGAGGTCAGTCGCGCGCGCTCACCCGCGGAAAGCCGCGCCTTCAGCGCTGCTACAATCTGATGCGCGATCTCGGTTTGGATTGCGAATACGTCCCGCAGCTCCCGATCGTAGGTCTCGGCCCAGAGATGCCGGTCCGTTTTGCTATCGATCAGCTGCGCATTTATCCGCACCCGATCACCGACTCGCCGCACACTGCCTTCCAGAATCGTGGCGACGCCGAGTTCCTGCCCGATTACGCGCAAGCTCTTGACGTGAGTGCGGTACTGCATTGTGGACGTACGCGAGATTACTACCAGGTCGGATACTTTGGAGAGCTGCGTGATGATGTCTTCCGTGATGCCATCGCTGAAATACATGTCCGCGGTGTCGCGGCTCAGATTCTCGAACGGCAACACCGCAACCGAGCGCGGATCGACATCAGCAAGCGCGGCCGCCGGTCCATCGGCGCTGCCGGAGCGCTCCTCATCCGGGCCGACGAACGCAAGCACACCGCCGGCGATCACGAACAACGCAGCGAGCATCAGGATCTCCATACTCGTGACGCGCTGGCTGCCGCGCTCGCCGTGATACCAGGCGAGGACGAGCGCGGCGAAGAAGCCGATGCCCACAATAACCGTGATGCTGCGTCGCATCTCGACGGGCCAGTCGAACTGCCCGCCGACTAGCTCCAGCACCTGTAGCGCGACCCAGGCACCGGCCAAATAGGCGAGAGCCCATTGCGCCAGTTTGCGCTCTTTCAGGCGTTGCAGCAGCGAGGACATGACCGCATCACTCCGTCATCCTACCGGATCACATTGGCTGCACTGCGCAGGAGCGTCTCGGGCACTGTGATCCCGAGTGTGCGCGCCGTTTTCAAGTTCACCGTGTACAGGTACGGAACGGATTGTTCAACAGGGATGTCGCCGGGGCGTGCACCTTTGAGTACGCGATCGACCATTACCGCGGCTCGGCGCGACCAATACCTGAAATCCGGCATCCACGAAACCAGCACGCCCGCCTCGGCGGTTTCGCGATACGGTGACAGCACGGGAAGGCGGTGGCGCACCTGCAGCTCGGCAAGTCGCTGCGCCGGTTGGCGGAACATTCCGTGGTTCATGACGACGACCGCGCGCACGTGATTGCTCGCAAGCTTCGCAAAAGCACCTTCGAGGGCGACCGGACCGTGCACCTCCACGACCTCGAGTGGAACACCTAATTCAGCCGCGGCCTCCCGCGTCTGTCGCAGTACACCCACACCAGGCAAATAACCTGGGTTGATCAGAATGCCGATAGGTCCATTTCCGCGACCAAGTTGACTCGCGAGTTCCAAGTTCTCGCGCGCCGCTTCTCGCCGCACGGTGATGCCGGTTGCGTTGCGGCCAGGCCGCTCGTAGCTGTCGATGAGACCTTCGGCGAGTGGCTCCTGCGACCAGAAGACGATCGGAATCGCGGGCGCTGCCTGCTGCGCCATGAGCGCTTCGGTGGAACCGCCGGCCACGATGAGATTCACTCGGGCATCGACCAGCTCGCGGGTAAGTCGTCGTAAATCATCTTCGACTTCGAGCACGGGGCGCAGCGCTCCATCACGGCGGGTTTCCGGCGTGCGTGCCTCGAAGATGATTTGCTCAGCTTCAAAATATCCCAGCTCATTCAGCGCGGTGCAGAATGTTTGAAAACGCGGTGAGCCGCGCGTAAGACTGCTTTCGCCCGTCAAGCTCGCGTAGAGTAACCCGATGCGAATCGGATCGATGCGCTGAGTAGTCTGCAATGCGTCATGCACCACGGTCTGGGCGACCGCGGGAACGGCGAACGCCAGCGCAACACCCAGCGTAGCCGTGGGCAGAAGTGCTCCACCCCATATGATGTAACATTTGCGCACGCGCATCAGATTAGCCCCTCCCGCTGCGCGATGCGGCGCTGCTCGTCGACCATCACTTGCACACTCACCATGAGCTGCTGAAAGCGCGGCTGCCTGTTGAACCTGGAGAAAATCGGCTCCGATTGCGCTTCGCGGTACGCGCGCCACCCTGCCTTAACAGCGCGATCGAGCCAGGCGTACGCTTCCGCATCGTTGCCGCGCACGGCCGCAATCTGCGCGAGCCAGTAGCGTGGAATCCAGCGCTCGTCGCCGCGAGCGATGAAGCGTTCGGCCCACTCTTCTGCCTGCTCCAGCAAACGTGCAGCCGTGCTCTTATCAGCTTCGCTCATCAGTAGGTGCGCCAGATTGATCGTGGCCACCACCGGCATCGTCCCTTGCTCGCGCGCCCGCTCGAAGGAGCGCTTGGCCTGGGCGTAATTTCCTCCTAGCAGATACGCGCGTCCCAGCGTGCGGTGCGCGTTGCTAAAGGCCGGATCCAGCTCGACTGCGCGCTGTGCGTGTGCGAGCGCTTCAACCCGCCGGCCCTGCAGCTGAAGCAACTCGGCGAGTTCCTGGTGCGTCTGAATCTCATCCGGCTGCAGCTCGAGTGCGCGACGCAGCGCGGCTTCAGCCAGGCTGTCGGCATTCAGCATTCGATACCATCTAGCAGCTTCAAGCTCGACCAGAAATGCATGCTGAACCACTCGAGGAAGCGCAGGTTGGTTCTGAACAAATTAGACTGCTGTGGCCTAAATATCTATATTTCAATACAAAGGAGCCGGGGTGGCGGAATGACATACGCAGAGGACTTAAATCCTTGGCCCGCAAGGGCATGCAAGTTTTCGCTCGAGCGTAACGGCGCGCGTTGACCGCGATCAACGCCGCGTCAGCGTCCACGTGCCGGTCCCCGGATTGCACGACGGCGACAGCACCAACGCGTAATTGCCGTTGGCAGTCGCGCGCGTGACGCCGCTCGCCAGCGACGTGGTGATCTGCCCGCTCAAGTCGACGCGACATCCGGATGGAGCAGCGGGGATCGTCGCGCTAATGCTGCCGCTCGTTGCCACGGTTCCAGCAAAGTTTCGCTGGGACCCGGAAATCGGGGAAACCTCGCCTCGCACGGAACCGTTGTTGACCGTGAACGCGATCGGTCCGGTGAGCACTGCGCCGGATGATTGCTGGTCGGTCCAGGTGCCGCTGTAGTCGCCATCGTACTGACGCACGTCGGTCGCAGGATTGAACACGCCGATGACCATACGGTTTTGCGTCATGCTTATCGTGCAGGGATTCGCCGTCGCAGTCCCACAATCATCTCTCCAGCCGACGAGGACGGATCCCTGAGCCGGCGTGGCGCTGATCGTGGCGGTAGTGCCGAGCAGGTGTGTTGGACCGGGTGGCGAGACGGCGAGTGTGCCGATGCCGGCTCCTACCGTCGCAAGCGTGATCGTAAAATGGGCCTGAACTCGACTTCCGGCTCGAGTTCATTCGTGTCCTCACATGCTGCTGCGAGCAGGCAAAGCAGAAGCCAGGCGGCACGCGGAACTGCGCGGCATCGCAGAAAAGACGGCATTATCTCCTCGAAAGCATGTGACGGGATGCTGCCAATATGCTGCAGCAGGGAACGCGGCCGGTAGCGCGTCGTGCGGCGCGAGGCTAAGTTGCGGCGCAGACGCCGGCTTTGTTAAACGGCGTAAGTTGTTGTAGATTTAAGGATTAGCCGGGGTGGCGGAATGGCATACGCAGAGGACTTAAAATCCTTGGCCCGCAAGGGCGTGTGGGTTCGACTCCCACCCTCGGCATAACCCGAACAATACGATGACTCTCGTTCTGATCCTGCTCGCCCTTCCCGGCGTGTTGGCGGTGCTGCTGCGCCTGTCGATGGCGCTGCTGCGCGCCGGTCGCTATTCGGTCGAGCGCTACGTGGCGCATCAGATCGTGGACCAGCGTGCAAGCCGCGGCGATCTGAGCGGAATGGCTGAAGCCGACAAGATTCGTGTGGTGGCCGCGCGCAAGCAGATGCGCTTTGTCGGCGAAGCACTAATGTGGGGTGTGCTGCTCGGGCTGCCGCTGCTTTTCCCGCCCGCGATCGTGTTGTATCCGTTCTACTCCATCTTCTGGCTGGTTCCGTGTGGCGCGAGCCGCAAACAGGCGGCGTCGTGATCCGCGTCATCTTCCTGGGCACCGCGGCCAGCCGGCCGACGGTCGGCCGAAACGTCACATCACTGATGATTGCACGCGCAGGCGAATCTCTCATGTTCGACTGCGGCGAAGGCACGCAGCGACAGATGATGCGTTTTGGCACCGGGTTTACCGTCAATGACATTTTCTTCACGCACATGCACGCCGACCACTTTCTCGGTGTGATCGGCCTGCTACGCACGATGGGACTGCAGGGACGTGAGGATCCGATGCACCTGTGGGGGCCCGAGGGTGCCGGCGAGATCCTGCACGAGGCGGTGCATCTGGGCGTCGAACGCGTGCCATTCGAGATCGTCATACACGAGACCGCACCTGACACCGTCATCAATCGCGGCGATTATGACATTGTTGCATATCGCACGCACCACGGCATTCGTTCGCTCGGTTATGCACTGATCGAGCATGAGCGGCTTGGACGGTTTCATCCCGATCGCGCGCGCGAGCTGGGTGTGCCGGAGGGTCCGCTGTTCGGCAAGCTGCACCGCGGCGAGCCGATCGAACTGGACGGCCGCACGATTTCGGCCGACGATGTGGTTGGTCCGCCACGCGCCGGCCGCAGGATCGTGTATACCGGCGACTCGCGTCCGTGCAAGGCGACGCTCGAGATCGCGCGTAATGCCGATCTGCTGATTCACGACGCGACGTTCGGCGAGGAGGAAGCCGAGCGCGCGGCTGTTACCGGCCATTCCACGGCGCGCGAAGCGGCCGAGGTCGCGAAGCAGGCAGGCGTTCTGAAGCTCGTGCTCACGCATCTTTCCTCACGTTATGCTGACGACCCACGCGGTCTCGAGCGCGAGGCGCGGCATGTGTTCCGCCAGACGGTGACGGCACACGACGGCATGCACATTGAGGTTGCATTCAGGGATGCGGATGAAACAGACTGACGCTCTCGAGGTCATAGTGCCCGGCGACAAATCGATCTCGCATCGCGCGCTGATGCTCGCCGCACTGGCATCGGGCGAGAGCGCCATCCGGTCGATTCTCGACAGCGAGGACACGCGCTCGACAGCTCGTGTGCTGCGCGCGCTGGGCGCGGAAATTCCGGCGCTCTCGAACAACATCGTCATTACCGGCCGCGGTTTGCGCGGGCTGCGCGCCCCGTCGGATATACTGGATTGCGGCAACAGCGGCACCACGGCCCGACTCATGATGGGCATCGTTGCCGGGCATCACTTCGCAGCGAGATTCGACGGCGATGCTTCGCTGCGCTCTCGGCCGATGCGGCGTGTGACCGGCCCGCTGACGCAGATGGGGGTGCGCGTGCGCGAGCTGGCGCAAGCGGACCGCCTGCCACTCGAAATCGAAGGTGGCAACCTGCGGGCGGCCGAAATTCTGAATGAGAAATCGAGCGCGCAAGTAAAAAGCGCGGTTTTGCTTGCGGCCCTGGTCGGCGGCGTGAGCGCGGCGGTGCGCGAGCCCGTACACTCGCGTGATCACACCGAGCGAATGCTGAACGCGATGGGCGTCGAGCTGCGAACCGTCGTGGATCATGGCAGCATGCGCATCGAAATCGATCCGGTGGCTGAGCTCAGACCGTTCGACATGGATATCCCGGCGGACTTCTCGTCCGCCGCCTTCTTTCTCGCGCGCGGACTCCTCGCCGCACCCGGCATCCGGATCGACAATGTCGGCGTCAATGCTACGCGCACCGGTTTTCTCGACGTCGTGCGCCGGATGGACGGCGTGATTCACGTCGAACACCGGCATGGCAGCGCAGGTGAACCGCTTGCCACGCTCAGAACGGAGCCGTCACGGCTGCGCGGCGCTCACATCGAAGCGCCCGAAATTCCGCATCTCGTAGATGAAGTGCCGATCCTGGCGGTGCTCGCGGCATGCGCCGATGGCGAGACTCTCATTCACGGAGCCGGCGAGCTGCGTGTGAAAGAGACCGATCGCCTCAAAGCCATCGCCGACAACCTGCGCACGGTAGGTGTGGTTGTGGAGGAGCAATCTGATGGTCTCGCGATTCACGGCAGCGAGCGGCCCTTGAAGGGACGCATTGTCACGCACGGCGATCACCGCATTGCGATGGCATTCGGGATTCTGGGCAGCATCGCCGGCAACGACATCACGGTAGACGACCGGGCGTGTGCCGCTGTAAGCTTCCCGACGTTCTGGGAGCAGCTGGAGAGAGTGTCTGCGTAATTCATGATCATTGCGATTGATGGGCCTGCGGGCTCGGGAAAAAGCTCGACGGCAAAGGCTGTGGCACGGCGGCTCGGCTTTCGCCATCTGGATTCGGGCGCATTTTACCGCGCGATCACATTTGCTGCGCTCGAGCAGGGCATCCCGGTGGAATCCTGGCCCGAACTCGCGGAATCGAAGCTGCACGACCTGGATGTGCGAGCAGAGCCGGGCGAGAAAGGATTCGAGTTCTATAGCGGCGACCGCAACATCACGCACGAGATCAGATCTCCCGAAGTGAATGCGCATGTGTCGACAATGGCAGCGGTGCCGGCGGTTCGAGACTGGCTCATGGGTCAATTGCGAGACGCCGCTATGTCGTCCGATCTGGTAGCGGACGGCCGCGATATTGGAACCGTCGTCTTTCCGAATGCGGCCGTGAAGGTCTTCCTCATCGCGCAGTCCGAGACACGAGCGAAGCGGCGGCTGGCGGAGCACGGCAACGAAAACCCGACATACATCGACATCCAGAACGAAGTCGATCGCTTGGGCAAACGCGATCGCATGGATTCGCAACGCGCGACCGCTCCGCTGAAACAGGCGCCTGACGCGGTCGTCATCGACACGACTGCTTTGGATTTTGATGAACAGGTGGAGAAGATCGTGTCGCTTGCGGAGACCAGGAGAACGCAGAGTTAAGTCATTTCACCGTGGAGCCCATACATCGGTAAGCGGGCCAGGGCTGGGGATAATGGGAGTGGGTGGGAGCAAGTCGGGGCTGCGTCGCGCACCACTCCCGCTTCGTTCCCACCCATTATCCCACTCCCAAGCCCCAGCCCGCCGTTTAATCAGTGTGATTCGTCGGTTGACGAAACTCCTTCTCCTACCTATTGTTAAAGGCTATCCGGCCGCGCATTTCCGCGCCCTCCGGGTAGCTGAACCCTCAACCTGTCGGGTCCGCCAGGACCTGCGGCAGCAGCCAGACAGGAGCTTTTCGCATTCATGGCCGACATCCAGGACACCAGAGACGAAGTAGAAGATGTGGCAGTAGTCACGCCCAGGAAAAAGGCGAAGTGGACTACAGCTCGTAACGACTTCTTCGAGGAAGACGAGTACTCCTCCGAAGAGTACGAGCAGATGATGCAGATGTACGAGGAGACCCTCTCGAACATCGAAGAGGGCGAGATCGTGAAGGCACGCGTGCTGCGCGTGACCGACAACGCGGTCATCCTCGATGTCGGCTTCAAGAGCGAAGGCTCGATTCCGCGCGACGAATTCAAGAGTCCCGATCAGCTGCAGCCGGGTGACGAGGTCGAAGTCTTCCTCGAGAACCTCGAGGACTCGGAAGGCGTCGTCGTCCTCTCGAAGAAGAAGGCCGACTTCCTGCGCGTCTGGGAGAAAATCAAGCAGTCCTACGAAGCGAACGAGAAGGTGCCGGGCACGCTGACCCGCAAGATCAAGGGTGGCGTAACCGTCGACCTGATGGGCGTGGATGCGTTCCTGCCGGGCTCGCAGATCGCGCTGCGCCGGGTTCCGAACATTGAAGACCTGATTGGTCAGACCTTCGATTTCAAGATCATCAAGCTGAACAAGCGCCGTCGCAACATTGTCGTTTCGCGCCGCGTCATCCTCGAAGAGGAGCGCTCGACGAAGCGTGAACAGCTCGTGAAGGAGCTGCTGGTCGGCCAGGTACGCAAGGGTGCCGTGAAGAACGTCACCGACTTCGGCGCCTTCATTGACCTGGGCGGCCTCGACGGCCTGCTGCATATCACGGACATGAGCTGGGGGCGCATTGGCCATCCGTCGGAGATCGTATCGATCGGCGACGAGCTGGACGTCAAAGTGCTCGACATCGACTGGAACCGCGAGCGCATCTCGCTCGGTCTCAAGCAGCTGATGCCGTATCCGTGGAAGGACATCGAGAACAAGTACCCGGTCGGCGCGCGCGTGCGCGGCAGGGTCGTATCGATCACGAACTACGGCGCGTTCATCGAGCTGGAGAAGGGCGTTGAAGGTCTCGTCCACATCAGCGAGATGTCATGGACGCGCAATGTGAAGCATCCCTCGAAGCTGGTGAACATTGGCGACGAGATCGAGGCGGTCGTGCTGAAGGTCGATCGCGATGACGAGAAGATCTCGCTCGGCATGAAGCAGATCGAGGAAGATCCATGGCTCGCGCTGCCGGTGAAGTACCCGATCGGCACGCGCGTCAGCGGCAAGGTGCGCAACCTCACGTCGTTCGGCGCCTTTGTCGAGATCGAGCCGGGCATCGATGGCCTGATCCATATCTCCGACATGAGCTGGACCAAGCGCGTGCAGCATCCGTCGGAAGTGCTCCGTAAGGGCGACGACGTCGAAGTCGTGGTTCTCGGCGTCGATCCGGAGAACAAGCGCATCTCGCTGGGCTTGAAGCAGACGCAGGAAGATCCGTGGGATCAGATTGCGCAGCGTTTCTCGCCGGGAGTTGAGGCCGAAGGCAAAGTGGTTCGTCTGCTCGAGGACGGTGTGGTCGTCGATCTCGGCGATGACATCGAAGGCTTTGTGCCGCGCAGCCACGTGCCGATCACCAAGGGCGATCTCGCCGATCATCTGCGCAGCGGGCAGCGCATGGATCTGCGTGTCATCGAGACCGATGCGGCGAACCGCCGGATTGTGCTGACGGTCACGCTGGTCCACGAGCCGCCACCGGAGGCCGAACCGGTCAAGATCGAGACGCCGATTCCGGCGCCGGACGAGATTCCGGCCGATGCCGGCGCCGACGAGTCCACCGACTAGAGGTAAAGTTGCTCGGGCAGGTCCACGCCCCGCCGCTGTTTGTTCAGCAGCGGGGCGTCTTTTTTACTGGCCCGCCTTGCGCAGGGCCTCACGCGATAATTAGGTTGGCGATCAATATAATTTAGTTCAACCTAAAATCCCATGAGCCCTATGTTCGGTATGTTTGTCGTGAGTGCCGCAATGGCCGCTACGGCCGCCGACGTGAGTCGCGCCGAAGCGATTCCGTATTTTGCCCGCAAGTACGGCGTTAGCTGTCAACAGTGTCACGTTGCGCCACCCAAGCTGAATGCGTTTGGCGAGCGGTTCGTGGCGGCGGGGTACCGCGGGCCGGGACTGACTGCGCGCCGTACGGTGCCATTGGCGCTATGGGTCAGCGGACGCTCGGAATCACTACCGGGGGGGCAAACATCGGATGCGTATCGAGGGTATGCCAACCGCATCGAGCTGATTTCCGGTGGAGCTCTCACGGACTGGCTCAGCTATTTCGTGGAATGGCGACCGCTGAGCCTGGAATCGCGAGGCAACGGCACGCTGCGCGATCGGTCCGGTCGTTTTGAGGATTTGTTCCTGACGCTCTCGCACGGCGCGGTCGAAGTGACTGGCGGGCAATTCAGACAGTTGGGACAAATCGATGTGTCGCGCCGCCTCGGTCTGAGTGAGCCCCTGGTATTTTCGTCGTCACTGCGGGGCAGAGGTGGCGGCACGAGTCGCGAGATTGCTCTGCGTGCCTTCTCACCTGCCGGCAGATCTCCAGCTCTGCGCGCCAGTATAGCGCGCGGTGATGTTTCCCGGTTGCGCTGGACAGGTTCGGTCGCGCTGCCGATCGCCGGCGAGTTTTCTCTGCCACTGAGTGATAGTGCGCGTGTTCAGGCGAGTAATGAGATCGAGTGGCGGGCCAAAGGAATTTTCGTGGAAAGCTACGCGCGTCGTGATCTATGGTCGATCGGTGCGCATCTGTTCTACGATGATAGCCGTCGTTACCTCGCCCAGGCGGTGGGCACGGGTTCGTCGGGATCGCTCTACTTGACGGCAGTGGGGGGCTTGGCCCAAGCGGGCAGAGTGACGCGTGGACGTTGGTCAGTTGAGGGCGAGTTTGTGCCCCGTTCCTTCGCCGCGCTCGGCATGCGCGTGGAAGACCAAGCCGCTGATGGCCAGCCGGAGGCGATACTGCCCTTCGTGAATCTGCACTTCCCGGGGACGCGTTACACAATTCGGCTCACCCTGGAGCGGCGGTTTCAGCGCGACCGCAATGCCACGTTTCTGGAGGTGGGCGGCATCTTTTGAACGAACACCTGTGAGGAGCGGCTGAAGGAGTTTTCGCTACTCCCTTTTGTCCGTTCCTGCTATGTCCTGCCACCCAGCAACTACTGCATCGTTGCGTAGTCCAGCATCAATTTCACGCGGGGTACGCGGAGGAGCGGAGTGCGCGGGGACAGCGTCGAACTCAACAAGATTACCGGCACAATCATAACTCTGGCGATCGACATTCATACGGCCATCGGACCTGGGCTGTTTGAGTCCGTTTATGAAGTGTTGCTGGAAGCTGAACTGAAGAAGTTGGGTTTCTTCGTAGAACGCCAGAAAGCCATGGGATTCGAGTTTCGCGGTTATCGGTTCGAAAACGCCTTCGTCCTCGATTTGTTGGTGAATAACAGCGTTATTGTTGAATTGAAATCCGTCGAACGTTTCGCGCCTGTATTCGAAAAACAACTGCAAACCTACCTTCGCCTGAGCAACTGCCGGGTGGGTCTCCTGATCAATTTCAACGAATCATCTCTGAAGAATGGGATCCGGCGAGTGGTAAATCGTCTCGACGAAGCAACTCCGCGAACCCCGCTGCCCCGCGTACCCCGCGTGAAATGATGCGAGTCATCGCGATGCCGCGGCTGCCGTCCGCCCGGGCGATCCGGAGTCCTTCAGGTGAGGTTTGTTGAGCGAGGAATGCCTTGGCTTTGGCGTTCATGCCGGGCGTAGCAGCATAAGACATTCCGCGTTAGCTTCCCGCGCCTATGAGCATGCGCGACAAGCTGAACCAATTGGAGGCACTGCGGCGGGACGCCGAACTGGGCGGTGGTGAAGACCGGCTGAAAGCACAGCACGAGCGCGGCAAGCTGTCGGCTCGCGAGCGGCTGGATCTGCTGCTGGACGATAACAGCTTCGTCGAGCTTGACCGCTTCGTTACGCAGCGCGCGACCACGGCCGCTCCCGGAGAGCAGAAATATTTCGGGGACGGCGTCGTCACCGGCTACGGCACCATCAACGGCCGGCTCGTCTATGTTTTCAGTCAGGACTTCTCGGTATTCGGCGGCTCACTGGCGGAGGCGCACGCGGCGAAGATCGTGAAGGTGATGGACCTGGCAATGAAGACGGGCGCGCCGGTGATTGGACTGAACGATTCCGGCGGCGCACGCATTCAGGAAGGCGTAGTCAGTCTTGGCGCGTACGCGGACATCTTCCTGCGCAACACGCTCGCGTCCGGCGTCGTGCCGCAGATCAGCGCGATCCTTGGTCCGTGCGCTGGCGGCGCCGTTTACTCGCCTGCCATAACGGATTTCATCTACATGGTGCGCGGCACCAGCTACATGTTCGTGACCGGGCCGAACGTGGTGAAGACCGTGACGCACGAATCGATCGATATGGAAGGGCTGGGCGGGGCGGACGTGCATGCGAGCACTTCGGGTATCGCGCATTTCGCGCATGACTCGGAGCTCGAGTCTCTGCAAGCCATCCGAAAGCTCTTCGATTTCATTCCGCAAAACAACCTCGAGGATCCGCCGCGCCGCGAAACCACTGATCCATTCGACCGTGCCGACGAGGAGCTGCTCGAAGTCGTGCCCGATGAGCCGGCCAAGCCGTACGACATGCACGACGTCATTCGTCGCATTGTCGATGAAGGCGATTTCTATGAGATCCACCGCGACTATGCGCAGAACATTATCGTGGGCTTCGCTCATTTGGGCGGCCACTCGGTTGGCGTAGTGGCAAACCAGCCGGCAGTACTCGCCGGCGTGCTGGACATCAACAGCTCGGTCAAAGGCGCGCGCTTCGTGCGTTTTTGCGACGCCTTCAACATCCCGCTCGTTGTCTTCGAGGACGTGCCCGGCTTTCTGCCGGGCGTCGGGCAGGAGCATGGCGGCATTATCCGTCACGGCGCCAAGCTGCTCTACGCGTTCTGCGAAGCAACGGTGCCGCGCCTGACCGTGATCACGCGCAAGGCTTACGGTGGCGCCTATGACGTCATGAACTCGAAGCACATCCGCGGCGACATCAACCTGGCGTGGCCGACCGCCGAGATCGCCGTGATGGGACCGAAAGGCGCGGTCGAGATTCTGTTTCGCAGAGAAATTGCCGAAGCCGACGACCGGGAAGCCGCAACCCGGGCGCGCGAGCAGGAGTATCGCGATCAATTCGCGCATCCGTACGAAGCGGCAGCACGCGGCTTCATCGACGACGTGATCGATCCGCGCGAGACGCGCGCGCGCCTGATCAGCGGCCTGGACATGCTGCGCACCAAGAAAGACTCGAACCCGCCCAGAAAACACGGGAACATCCCATTGTGAGCATAAAGAGCGTTCTCGTAGCGAATCGTGGCGAGATCGCCGTCCGCATCATCCGCGCATGTCGTGAGCTAGGTATTGAGGCCGTTGCAGTCTATTCCGAAGCCGATGTCACCGCACCGCATGTACTGCTTGCCGATCGGGCTTATCTGATCGGTGCCGCGCCGTCTGCACAGAGTTACCTGCGCGCTGATACGCTCATCGAAACCGCGGTCCGCGCGGGCTGTGACGCGCTTCATCCCGGCTATGGATTTCTGGCCGAGCGCGCACACTTTGCGACAGAGGTCGAGGCTGCGGGTCTCATTTTCGTCGGCCCAACTCCCGAGGCGATCAATGCCATGGGTGACAAGACGGAGGCGAGGCGGCGTATGCAGGCGACCGGCGTTCCGGTGGTTCCGGGCACAACGACGCCTGCCCGGGACGCAAAGAGCGCCGCGGAGGATGCCAGGGACATCGGCTTGCCGGTCCTCCTGAAGGCGGCTGCCGGCGGTGGCGGCAAAGGCATGCGCATCGTCGATAGCGAGGAGAATATCGCACGCGCGTTCGAGGCGGCATCGAACGAAGCGCGCTCCGCTTTCGGTGATGGCAGCGTCTACATCGAGAAGTATCTGAGTGGTCCGCGCCACATCGAGATCCAGGTGCTCGCGGATGCGCACGGCAACACCGTGTATCTAGGTGAACGCGAGTGCTCGATCCAACGCCGCCATCAGAAACTGATCGAAGAAGCGCCTTCGCCAGTGCTCACGCCGCAACTTCGCAGCCAGATGGGCATGGCGGCCGTCGCGGCCGCCAAGGCGGTCGCTTACCGCAACGCCGGCACCATCGAGTTTCTATTGCAGGATGACGAGTTCTATTTCCACGAGATGAACACGCGCATCCAGGTGGAGCATCCGATCACCGAGCTGCTCACAGGCATCGACCTGGTGCAATGGCAACTGCGCGTCGCGGCCGGTGAGAAACTCGCCTTCCGTCAGGATGACGTTGCCATTTCCGGCCATGCGATCGAATGCCGCATCACAAGTGAAGATGCGGGCAACAATTTCATGCCTTCGACCGGCCGCATCACATTGCTGGCTGTGCCAGCCGGACCGGGCGTGCGCTGGGATAGCGGCATTCACGAGGGCTCCGACATCTCGCTGCACTATGACCCCATGCTCGCCAAGCTTATTGTCCACGCAGACACTCGCGAGGCGGCGATCGAGCGCATGCGACGTGCGCTCTCCGAATTGACCATTGTCGGCGTGGAAACCAGCATTCCATTTCATTTGCGCGTGATGGCGGAACCGGATTTCATGCGTGGCGACATGGACATCCGTTACGTCGAGCTGCATCCGGACGTGACAGCGCTGAAACCGACTGAATCAACCGCGCGCGCGGCCGCGATCGCTGCCGCATTGCTGGAAGATGAGGACCGCCACCGGCGAACGGTATCCAGGTCCGAAGCGAGAGCCGGATCGGGAGTTGCGGCCGGATCGCGGACGGGTTGGCTGCGCCGCGGGTGGCGCTGATGTCCGAGCTCGTGCAGATCACGAACATTGCAGCGGGTGGCGCCGGCGTCGGCCGCTTGCGGGATGGGCGCGCCGTTTTCGTGCATCGCACCGCGACGGGTGATCGCGTGAACGTTACCCTCGTCGAGAAGAAGAAAACGTGGGCGCGCGGTGCGCTGGAACGTATCGAAACGCCGGGTCCCGGCCGGCGCGACGCACCCTGCCGCTACTATGACAAATGTGGGGGCTGCACACTCGAGCATCTCGAGTACGAGACGCAGCTGGCCGCGAAATCGCAGATCGTACACGATGCGCTGACTCGCATCGGCAAGCTGACGGTCGAGGCGCCGGTCGTGATCGGCTCACCGCACGAATTTCGTTATCGCAATCGCGTTTCGTTCACGCTACTGCGACTTGCCAATCGCGTGGTCGCGGGGTTCCACGAGCTGGAGCAGCCGGGTCGCGTGCTCGATGTCGGATCGGCATGTCTGCTGCCCGAAGAGGCGATCGCGGCTGCGTGGAAACAGCTGCGCACCGTTTGGGGCGAGCGCGCTCTGTTGTTGCCCGCGGGACAGAAGCTTCGCCTCACATTGCGAGCAACCGCCGAAGGCGTGGTATCACTGGTCGTCGAAGGCGGCAACAACCCCGGCCAACCCGATGCCCTGCTTGCCGCCGCAACCAGGATCGCATCCATCTGGCACCGGCCACGCCCGGACGCTCCGCTCGTTCTGCTCGCCGGCAGCGAAGCGATAGCGGAATCGTGGCAGGACGAAGATCTCGACCTTTCCGGCTCGGTTTTCCTTCAGGTCAATCGCGCGGCCGCGCAACTGCTCGAAGAGCATGTGATGAGCATGCTCGGCGACGTGACGGGCAAAGGAATCGTTGATGCGTACTGCGGGGTTGGGCTGCACGCGCGTCGTCTTGCGCGTATGGGTGCGCTGGTGATCGGCATTGAGCTGGACCCGCTTGCGATCGACGAGGCCAAAGCCGCAAACGTCGAGGGCACGCGTTTCGTGTGTGGACGCACCGAGGATGAAATCGCGCGCTTTCTGCCTGCCGACATCGTGATCCTCAATCCACCTCGCGCCGGCATTCACGAATCAGTCGCGCGGATTCTGGTAAAAAAGACGGGCAAACGGCTGATCTACGTCAGCTGCAACCCGGCCACGCTGGCGCGCGATCTGGATCGGCTGCGTGCGTGCTATCATGTCGAATCGGTGCGCGGTTTCGATCTGTTCCCGCAAACCGCACATGTCGAGACCGTGGTTGAGCTGAGATGCGCTACTACGTAACCATCGGCGAACGGACGTTCGAGGTCGACCTCGCCGGTGGCAAGGTGACGGTGGACGGTGAGCCGGTCGACGTCGAGCTGCTGCCAGTGAGTGGCACGCCATTGCGGCGTCTCGCCGTGAACGGACAGTCGCACCGCCTGATCGCGGATCGCGGCGATGTGCGCGGCGAATGGGACTTGCACCTGGATGCCGAGCGCGTAATAGCGGATGTCGTCGATGAGCGCACCCGAGCCATTCGCGCACTTACCGCGCGCAGCACGGCCACGCATGCTCCCAAGCCGGTGCGTGCGCCGATGCCGGGGATGGTGGTGCGCGTGGAAGTGCGGCCCGGCGACAAGGTGAAGGCAGGGCAAGGCGTCGTCATCATGGAAGCGATGAAGATGGAAAATGAACTAAAGGCGGATGCGGCCGGCACGGTTTCCAAGGTGGCGATCGCTGCGGGCACCGCCGTCGAAAAGGGCGTAGTGCTGATCGAGTTTGCCGCGGATGGCTGAGCAAGAGCAGGCCGGCGAGTTTCCGTTCACGCGCGGCGTGTATCCGAGCATGTATAGCGGCCGCTTGTGGACGATGCGGCAGTATGCGGGGTTTGGCACCGCCGAGGAAACCAACCGGCGCTATCGCTATCTGCTGGATCACGGCCAGACGGGTCTGAGCGTTGCATTCGATCTGCCGACGCAAATGGGGCACGACTCGGACGCGGCCATGGCCGAGGGTGAGGTCGGGCGGGTTGGTGTTGCGATCAGCTCGATCGAAGACATGCGTGCGCTGTTCGATCAGATCCCGCTCGACAAAGTGTCGGTATCGATGACGATCAACTCGACGGCCGCGATATTACTTGCGCTGTATGTCGCGGTTGCGGACGAGAGAGGCATCAGCCGATCGCAGCTCGCCGGCACCGTTCAGAACGACATCCTGAAGGAATACATCGCGCGCGGCACCTACATCTATCCGGTCGAGTCGAGCCTCAGGCTGGTCACGGATCTGTTCGCGTTTACAGCGGCGCAGGTACCGAAATGGAATCCAATCTCGATCAGCGGTTATCATATTCGTGAAGCGGGCTCGACCGCCGCGCAGGAAATCGCATTCACCTTCGCCAACGGACTCGAATACGTTAGGCGCGCGCTGGCGCGCGGCATGCCGCTCGAGTCGTTAGGGCCACGGCTGTCGTTCTTATTCGCGGCGCACAGCAATATGTTCGAGGAAGTCGCGAAATTCCGTGCTGCCCGGCGCCTGTGGGCGAAGCTGGTGAGGGAACGGTTCAATGCGTCGGATGAGACGGCTCGCATGCGTTTTCACACGCAGACCGGCGGCGTGACGCTCACGGCGCAGCAGCCGCTCAACAACGTAGTCAGAGTCACGATCCAGGCCCTGGCGGCTACGCTGGGTGGTACCCAGTCGCTGCACACGAACGCGTACGACGAGGCGCTTGCGCTGCCGACCGAGCAGTCGGCGAAGCTCGCGCTGCGGACGCAACAGATCATCGCAAACGAATCCCGTATCGCCGAAGCCGTTGATCCGCTGGGCGGCAGCTACTACGTGGAGGCGCTGACCGACGAGCTGGAAGCACGCGCACTGGAATACATTTGCGAGGTCGATGGTCTGGGCGGTGCGAGCAAGGCGGTGGAGTATTTCAAGAACGAGATACACAAGGCGTCCTACCAGCACCAGCTGGATGTGGAGGCGGGGAAGCGCATGATTGTCGGCGTGAACGTGTTTCGCGAGGACGAGACCGCTCTGCGCATCGAGCGGCCCGACTATTCAACGCTGGAAGCCGCGCAACGCGCCAGGCTGGCGGTGCTGCGCGAGCGCCGTGATGCTGGCGCAGTGGCGGCCGCGCTCGGGCGCGTGCGCGACAGCGCACGTGATGCCTCGACCAACCTGCTGCCGATTCTGATCGACGCAGTGACGGCGTATGCTACGCTGGGCGAGATATCGGATGTGTTGCGACAGGAATGGGGCGTCTACCGCGGAGTAGCGGGGCAGCAAGGCTAAGTGTAGTATTCAGATATGCCTACGTATGAATACCGGTGCGCGAAAGGCCACGAATTCGAGGTCTTTCAGCGCATGAATGAGCCGCCCGTCGAGAAGTGCATTCATTGCGACGCTGTGGCCGAAAGGCTGCTGAGCGCGGGCTCCGGTCTCATTTTCAAGGGCTCGGGCTTCTATATAACGGATTACGCTCGCAGCGACAGCTACAAGAAGGCCGCTGAAACCGAGAAGGGTGGCTCTACGCCGCCGGCGCCGGCAACGCCGGCGAGCTCACCAACCCCCGCGAAGCCGGCCGATTCCGGTACTTCCAACAAGTCATCCGGCTCGACCGGTACTGCGTGATGGCTTCCGTTCCGGTCGCAGAACAGCTCGAGCGTATCGTGCAATCGTTCGGGCTCGAGGACAGCGTGGCGGTACAACTCGAGCGCCCGCGCAATCCGGAACATGGTGACCTTTCGACCAATCTTGCACTCATGCTGGCGAAGCGTGTGGGTGAAAAGCCGCAGGCGGTGGCACGCACGATCATCGATCGTCTCGACCTGGTTGCCGCGGGTCTGAGCGGCGCCGAAATCGCCGGCCCCGGCTTCATCAACTTCCGTTTCGCGCACCACAGCATACAGGCAAATCTGGTCGAGATTATGGATGCCGGCGTGCGCTTCGGGCGTGCGGAGCTGCCCGAACAACGTCGCATTCAGATCGAATTCGTGTCGGCGAATCCGACCGGACCACTGCATGTCGCTCATGGGCGCGGTGCCGCACTCGGCGATGGCATGGCGAGCCTGCTGGATTGGACTGGTTACGACGTGCAGCGCGAGTTTTACGTGAACGATGCTGGCGTGCAAATGGAGCGGCTCGGCGAGTCACTGGAAGCGCGCTGGCGGGAGACGCGCGGCGAGAGCGTAGAGATTCCTGGGGGCGGCTATCACGGCGCCTATCTGGTCGATCTTGCGAAGCAGGTCAATGCGGAACACGGCGACCAGCTTGCGGCCATGCAGCAGCGTGAGCGCGTTGCATTTCTGCGCCAGTGGGGCGCACGCATGCTGCGCGAGCGCCAGGAGCGTGACCTGCGCGACTTTGGTGTGGTATTCGACGAGTTCTATTCAGAGCTCAGTTTGTACGAGCAGGACAAGGTCAAGGAGACGCTGGCGGCACTGATCGAGCGCGGCGTGACCTACGAATCGGAAGGCGCCACCTGGCTGCGCACCACTACGTTCGGTGACGACAAGGACCGTGTCATCGTGAAGAGCGATGGTACGTATACGTACTTCCTGCCAGACCTCGCGTATCATCGTGACAAGGCGCGGCGTGGCTTCGACCACGTCATCGATATCTGGGGTGCCGACCATCACGGCTACGCGCCTCGCATGAAGGCGGGTCTTGCCGCACTGGGTTATCCGGATTTTCTGGACGCCGAAATAGTGCAAATGGTTCGCATCGTGCGTGGCGGCGGCGAGCTGAAGATGAGCAAGCGGTCCGGCGAGTTCATCACTCTGCGCGAGCTGTTCGAGGAGACGGGCGCGGATGTAGCGCGCTATTTCTTCCTGATGCGCCGCGGTGATGCGCAGATGCTGTTCGACCTGGACCTCGCGCTAGATCACTCCGAGAAGAACCCGGTTTACAAGATTCAATATGCGCATGCGCGCATGATGAGCATTTTCCGGAAGGCCGGAGTCGACCCGGATGACAGCGCAGCCGCCGGCACCGCGCTCGAGCGATTGAATCATCCGAGCGAGATCGAGCTGATCAAGCAGCTGTATGTCTTTCCGAACCTGGTCGCGCGCGCGGCCGACGCGCGAGCGCCGCACATCGTCTGCGAGTATCTCGAGACGACCGCCGGTATGGTGAACTCGTGGTACCACGCCGGTAATCCGAGCCGCAATCCGGAGCTTGCGGTGCTGGTGAGCGATTCGGAGCTGCGCGCGGCGCGTCTGGCTCTCGCCAAAGCGATTCGCATCGTTCTGCAAAACGGCCTTGCATTGCTCGGGCTCAGCGCACCCGACCGCATGCAGCGCGAGTCCGACGAACAAACGAATTGACGGGGATTCGATGAGCTTACTGGTAGTTGGCAGTGTAGCGCTCGACACGATCGAGACGCCTTTCGGCGTGGCGACCGATGTGTTGGGTGGATCTGCTACCTTTTTCAGCGCTGCGGCGTCGCTGTTCTGCAAGGTGCAACTAGTCGGCGTGGTCGGCTCCGACTATCCGACCACTGATCTTCAGTTCCTGGCGCAGCGTGGCGTGGATCTGACCGGGCTCGAACAGGTCGAAGGCGAGAGCTTCCGCTGGGGGGGTGTTTACAGCTTCGACCTGAATTCGCGTGAAACCCGCGAGACGCGGCTCGGTGTGTTTGCGGATTTCAGGCCGCGCATCCCCGACAGCTTCAGAGATGCGGAATGGGTGTTTCTTGGAAACATCGACCCGGATCTTCAGCACGAAGTACTCGATCAGGTGCGGGCCCCCCAGCTGGTCGCATGCGACACCATGAATTACTGGATTTCCGGACCGAAGCGCGATTCGTTGATCAGTCTGCTGAGGCGGGTCGATCTGCTGCTCGTCAACGATACCGAAGCGCGCGAGCTGTCCGGTGATTACAATCTCCTGCGCGCCGCTCGCTGGATTCATCGGCAGGGTCCGAAGCTGGTGATCGTGAAGAAAGGCGAGCATGGCGCGATTCTGTACTGCAACGACTTCATTTTCTTCGCGCCCGGCTATCCGCTCGAGGAAGTCTTCGACCCCACCGGTGCCGGCGACGCATTCGCTGGCGGCTTCATGGGCTACCTCGCGCGCGCCAGGACCATGGATGCGGCGCATCTCAGGCGCGCGATGGTCTATGGCTCCACACTCGGCAGTTTCGCGGTAGAGAAGTTCAGCGTCGACCGACTCCGCGATCTGACATCCGATGAGGTTCAGGATCGCGTTGCAAGCTTCCGCGATCTCACCGCATTCGATCACATCGGCTTTGTCGCGCTGGACGCGCAATGAGATCGCCATGAGCTCGCCTACGACGTACCGCGACGCGGGTGTCGATCGTGATGTGGCGCGGGTTACCAAGCATCGCATCCTCGATCTCGTGAAGAGCACCGCCACCGCGCACGTGGTCGCAAATCCAGGCGGTTTCGGCGCCCTCTTTCGCGTGCCGCAGGACATGAAAGAGCCGCTGCTGGTTTCGAGCGCGGATGGCGTGGGCACGAAGCTGAAGGTCGCCATGATGAGTGGCCGCCACGCCACGATCGGTCACGACCTGGTGAACCACTGCGTCAATGACATTCTGGTCGAAGGCGCCCGCCCGCTTTTCTTTCTCGACTACGTCGGTATGGGTGCGCTCGAGACGGGCACAGCGGAGCAGATCGTAGCGGGCATTGCGGCCGGCTGCATCGAGAATGGCTGTGCGCTGGTCGGCGGCGAAACCGCCGAGTTGCCCGACTTCTACGATCCCGGCGAGTACGACCTCGCGGGCTTCATCGTTGGAGCAGTGGAGGCGCACGACCGGCTGGGGTCGCACCGAGTGCAAAGCGGCGACGTGCTGTTGGGTCTCGCGGCGAACGGGTTTCACACGAATGGCTACTCGCTGGTCCGCAAAGTCCTGTTCGAGAAATTGGCGTTGTCGGTCGCCGACAACTATCCAGGCAGTTCGGAAGTCATTGGCGACGTCCTGCTGCGCGTCCATCGCAGCTATCTGGGGTCGCTGAAGCCGCTGCTGCCCGAAGCCGGGCTACATGCGCTTGCGCACATCACGGGTGGCGGCATTCCGGAAAATCTCGACCGGGTTATTCCGCAAGGACTCTGTGCGCGCGTGCGGCGCTCGGCCTGGACAGTGCCGCAGGAATTTGTTGCGATCCAGGATGCCGGTAGCGTTCCTAGCGAAGACATGGAACGTACGTTCAACATGGGTATAGGAATGGTAGCGGTTGTCGCGGCAGACGCGGTCGAGCTGATCACTGCGCGTTTGACCGCAGCCGGCGAGCAGGTTTACACGATCGGCGAAATAATCAAAGGCGAGGAGCCGGTGAGGATGGAAGCTTGAAGACGTGGCTCGTTGTCGGGTGCGCATTGCTGATCTGTGCAATTCCGGCCCGCGCACAGGATTGCTGGATTACCGCCGGTACGGATGCGAATGCACGCTACTGTAATGCGGTAGCGCAGGCGGCCACGATAGCTCAGCCGACGATCGGTCTTGCTTTCACGGCCGGCAATCCAGTTCCCGGTGCAAGCAGTACGCTGGGCATGCGCATCGGCAAGATTCCACGCATTACGGTCGCCGGCCGTATCTCAGGCGCGTTCATGAATCTGCCGAAGGTTCAGACCGCCACTTCGAGCGGCAGCGACAAAAGCCTTGCGCGCACACTCAACGTGGATGCCGCGGTTGGCATTCTCAGCGGCTGGTCTCTGGCTCCAACCATCGGCGGGTTCGGTTCGCTGGATCTGATTGCGAGCGCAGGCAAGCTGAGCCTGCCGGATGAGTTCAGCGAGACGCCATCCAGCTGGGCGGTCGGCGCGCGCCTCGGAATCCTGCGAGAGTCATTCACCGCGCCAGGCATTTCAATAACGGGTATGTACCGGCGGATCGGCGATGTTCAATACGGAGAAAGCTCGACCAGTGACGTCACATTCACGTTACAGGACAATTCCGCACTCAGTGTTCGCGCGATTGCCGGCAAGCGGCTTTTCGTGGTTGGCGCGAATGTCGGGCTAGGCTATGACCGTTTTTCGAGCGAGGCACAAGCGCGTCGTCATGACATTCCGACCGACGACGTTCTGCGCCCGCCCCATGACCTCGATGCAAATCGCTACACGGCCTTCGGTAATCTCACCTGGACCATGCTCATCCTCAACGCGGTAATCGAAGGCGGCTATCAGCGCGGTGGTGACGAGTTTACTGCACCCCTGCCGGCCGGACACCAAAGCAGGACTCAGAACAGCACGTACTACGGAAGCCTGGCAATTCGTCTGGCTCTTTGAGCGGGAGACCTCATGAGCGACCACGCGCGCCACCTGCGTAGCGCGCTCGAGCTGGCTGAGCGCGGCTGGGGTCGCGTGCATCCCAATCCGCTGGTAGGCGCGCTCGTGGTTCGTGACGGCGTTGTGGTCGGCACAGGGTGTCATCGTGAGTTCGGTGGCGCGCATGCCGAGGTCGAAGCGCTCACGCAGGCTGGCGAAGCCGCGCGCGGTGCCACCCTCTACGTCACACTCGAGCCGTGCTGTCATCACGGCAAGACGCCGCCATGCACGCACGCAATTATTCGCTCAGGCATCGCGACTGTCGTCTTCGGTACGGCTGACCCGCATCCGCAGGCGGGCGGTGGCGCGGATGTGTTGCGGCGCGCCGGCATCAATGTGGTGGGTGGCGTGGAGAGCGAGGCGGTGCGCCAGCAGAACGCGCTCTTCTTTCACACGCTCGAGCAGCCGGCTCCATTCGTCGCGCTGAAGCTCGCCATGTCGCTGGACGCACGCATCGCGGGCGCACCGGGCGAGCGAACCAGGATCACAGCCGACGAAGCCGACCGTGAAGTACACCGCCTCAGAAGCGGTTTCGATGCCATTCTGATCGGCAGCAACACCGCACGTATCGACGATCCGCTGCTGACGGTGCGTTACGCGCCGGCTTCGATTCGGCCGCCTATTCGGATTGTACTCGACTCGAAAGCAACGCTCTCCACCAAGAGCGCCTTGCTGCGGACCGTGGCGGAAGCGCCGGTATGGGTGGTCTGCGGAACCGGCGCGTCGGTCTCGCGCGTTGCAGATCTTGAGCGAGCGGGCGCGCGTCCGATCGTGGTGCACAGCCGCAAACGGCGGGTCCCGATCGGGATGCTTCTGGAGCGCCTGAAGGCAGAGGGGGTTGGTACGATCCTCTGCGAGGGCGGCGCCACAGTCGCCGCCGCGCTGCTGGATGCGAACGCGGTCGACCGGCTCTACGCGTTTATTGCGCCGGTTTTGCTTGGCGAGGGGGGCGTCGCCGCGTTCCCGGTTTCGAATCCGCTGAAATCCGGCTCATGGCGCGCGTCGCGAATTGCGCAACTCGGCAATGACGCGCTACTAATGTTCGACAAATGTTTACCGGATTAATCGAAGAGGTCGGGACGGTCCAGGCGATCCACGCGGTCGAGGCGATCCAGGCGGACCGTGCACTGCGAATCGAGATCAGCGCTGCTCGAGTTCTCGAGAACCTCCGCATTGGCGACTCGATTGCCGTCAACGGCGTGTGTCAGACGGTAATCGTGTTGAATGATCGCGGCTTTGGTGTCGAAGCCATGGCACCGACGCTGGCACGCACCACGCTCGGTGAACTGGAGCAAGGGTCGCGCGTCAATCTCGAGCGCGCGCTCGCATTCGGCTCACGCGTGGGCGGTCACCTGGTACAGGGACACGTGGACGGTGTTGGCACGATCGAAAAGATCGAGCGGGTCGGCGAGCACGTTGTGCTGGATCTAGCTGTTCCCGAGGATGTGGCGGAGGTGACGGTGCTGCACGGCTCGATCGCGATCGACGGCGTGAGTTTGACCGTGAACGAGATTCCGTATGAAGGCGTGGTGCAGGTGGCGTTGATTCCGCACACCTGGGCACACACCAGCCTTTCCGGCCTCGCCGCAGGCAGCAGTGTGAATCTCGAGGGTGACATGATCGGCAAATTCGTCATCGCATACCTTAGGAAAGCAAATGCCATTTGATCGCGTAGAAGACGCCATAGAAGACATTCGGCAAGGCAAGCTGGTCATTGTCGCCGACGACGAGGATCGTGAGAACGAAGGCGATCTGGTCGGCGCTGCTGCTGCCGTCTCTCCCGAGATGATCAACTTCATGGCCGTGCATGGGCGCGGCTTGATCTGCGTGCCGCTGAGCGCGGAGCGCGCGGATGCGCTCGGCCTGTCTCAGATGACGGAGCAGAACCAGGATTACATGGGCACTGCGTTCACGATCTCCGTGGATGCGCATTCCAAGTTCGGCGTTACGACGGGTATCAGCGTGTACGATCGCGCGAAGACCATTCAACTGCTGGTCGACCACAACACAAAAGCCACCGATCTGCGACGGCCGGGGCACGTTTTTCCGCTCAGAGCCGTTCCGGGCGGCGTGCTGCGCCGTGTCGGCCAGACGGAAGCGTCCGTTGATCTAGCGCGCCTGGCCGGCTTACCGCCGGTCGGCGTCATCTGCGAGATTCTCAATGCCGATGGCACCATGGCGCGCCGGCCGCAGCTCGAGAAGTTCGCGGCGGAGCACGAGCTGCGCTTCATCACCGTCGCGCAAATCGTAGCGTATCGGCTGAAGCACGAGCGGCTGGTAAAACGGGTAGCCGAAGCGCGTCTGCCGACGCCGTACGGTGATTTCAATCTCATTGCGTTCGAGAACCAGATCGATCACCGCGAGCACGTCGCGCTCGTGAAGGGCGATATCGCGGGGCAGAAGAACGTACTGGTGCGCATGCACTCGGAGTGCCTGACTGGCGACATCTTCCACTCGCAGCGCTGCGATTGCGGCGAGCAGCTGCACGCCGCCATGCGTAGAATCGACGAGGAGGAACTCGGCGCCGTCATCTACCTGCGCCAGGAGGGGCGTGGTATCGGTCTGCTCAACAAGGTGCGCGCGTATGCGCTCCAGGATGCCGGTCAGGATACGGTTGAAGCCAATGCGTCGCTCGGCTTCAAGCCGGACCTGCGCGACTACGGTGTCGGCGCGCAAATCCTGCTCGACCTCGGCCTTTCATCGATCCGTCTGCTGACGAACAATCCGAGGAAAATTGTCGGGCTGGAAGGCTACGGGCTGAAGATAACCGGTCGCGAGCCCATTCAAATCGTGGCGACTCCCCACAACCGCGGCTATCTGCATACCAAGCGTGAAAAGCTTGGTCATCTGCTTCCCGAAAATCTCCCGCTGCCTGGCTAATGGGCGAGCACCGAGGTCAGGCCGCAGCAAGCGGCCGGCGTTTTGCCATTGTGACCAGCCGGTTCAACGCGCACGTAACGGATCGTCTGCTCGCAGGTGCGCGCGCGTGTCTCGAAGAGCACGGCGCCCGCGCTGACGACGTGGACATCTTCTCGGTGCCGGGCGCGTGGGAATTGTCGGTCGCGGCCTTGCACGCCGCGCGTTCGGGTTACGCGGCAGTGATCGCGATCGGTTGCGTGATTCGCGGTGATACGCCGCACTTCGATTATGTCGCGGCTGGCGCCGCGCACGGTCTGGCCAAAGTTGGTGTCGAGACGGGTGTGCCGGTGGTGTTCGGAGTGCTGACCACCGACAATGTCGAGCAGGCTCTCGAGCGCGCTGGTGGCAAGGCAGGGAATAAGGGATGGGAAGCAGCGTTGACCGCACTGGAAATGGCGGATTTGATCGAACGGATGACCATTGAGAGCACGTAGCAAAGCGCGCGGCTGGGCGCTTCAGGTGTTGTACGCGTGGGAATCACGTGGACACGAGCTGTCGCCGACCGCGATACTCAACGATTTCGAGACGGAACGCTCGATCGCTGAAGACAGTCGCGATTACATGCGTGAGCTGGTGAAAGACGTCGCCGAAAACCGTGAGAAGATCGACCGCGAGCTGGAACATTCGTTGACGAACTGGCGGCTGGAGCGGCTCTCGGTCATCGACCGAAATATTCTGCGGCTGGCAGCAGCAGAAATGCTGTACGGGGACGATGTACCGCCGGCTGTCGCGATTCAGGAGGCGATCGTGCTGGCCGAAAAATACGGCACGCATGAAAGCCCGCGTTTTGTTAATGGCGTACTCGACGCATTGAAGAAGTCGATCGAGCCAGGGAGCTCATCTGACTAGTCTGCGCGCGGCCTGTGGCCGCAAGCGCCCTTCACCTACCGAGCGACCTTGAAGCTTCTGGTCGCGAATTGGCAGGACCGACTCAATCCACAGGCGGGTGGCGCCGAAATCCACCTCCACGAAGTTTTTGGTCGCCTGGCCGGGCGCGGGCATCGGGTTACGCTGCTGGTATCATCATGGCAGGGCGCGGAAGCACGCCTGGCCCTGGACGGCATGGACGTGCATCGGGTCGGTGGCCGCTATACCTTTAACCTGGCCGCTCCCGGCTACTACCGTCGTCACCTTCGGAACCTGGGGTTCGACCTCTTTGTAGAGGATCTGAACAAGGTGCCACTGTTCGCACCTTACTGGGCGCGAGAGCCCGTCACCCTGGTCGTGCACCATCTATTCGGCGCGACCGCGTTTCAGGAGGCAGCGCTTCCTCTGGCAGCCGCAACCTGGCTCCTCGAGAAACCCATCCCGCTGGCGTACCGCGGCGTTGCAACGGTCGCCGTGTCGGAGAGCACCGCGCAGGACCTGGTCCAACGCGGCTTCAAGCGTGACCACATCGAAGTGATCCCGAACGGCGTGGATTTGAGTTTTTACGCACCGTCCCCAAGCTCGCCCAAGTCGCCGGATCCGCTGGTGCTGTATCTCGGCCGCCTGAAGCGCTACAAGCGCGTGGATTTGGTCATACGCGCATTTTCCAGTGTAGTGGCGGCAACCCCCCGCGCCCGCCTGATTATTGCGGGGCAAGGCGACGCGCGCCCCGCACTCGAGCAGCTGGTGTCACGGCTCGGGTTGGAGCGCAGCGTCGAGTTCGCGGGCTTCGTGTCGGAGGAGCAGAAGGCCAACTTGTTCCGCCACGCGTGGGTTCACGTCCTCACATCGTCGAAAGAAGGATGGGGCATCACGAACATCGAAGCCGCCGCCTGCGGCACGCCGACCATCGCGAGCGATGTTGCCGGGCTGCGCGATTCGATTCAGGACGGAGTCACTGGATTCCTGGTTCCACACGGCGACATTGCCGTTCTCGTTTCACGTCTCAAGGATGTTATTGGCAATCCCGAGCTGCGCGCGCGGCTGAGCGCACAGGCGATACTGTTTGCGCGTCAATTCGCTTGGGACACCACCGCCGAGCGCATGGAAAGGTTTCTCCGGAGTGCAGTCACCGACTCTAAACGTGGGGGTTAAATCATGCAGGTGAACATTACCGCACGTCATTGCAGAGTTCCCGAGAAGGTCCGAGTTGAGGCCCAGGAGCGCGTTCAGCGCCTGCACCGATACGAGCCACGGTTGGGCAACGTGGTCGTTGAATTCGACACCGATCACGGTGACAAGAAAGTCGAGACGCGCATCTATCTCGCCGGGGGCCACAGCATTGTAGCGCATGGCAATGGCGAGACATTCAGGACCGCACTCGATCAATCGCTCGGCCGCCTGACCAGGCAGCTGAAGCGGCGGCGCGAGCGCGTGCGCGAGCATAAGAGCGTGAAACTGGCGGAGGTTCACGCATTCGCTTCCGGGAGAGTCGCGGTAAGTGAAAACACTGACGATTGAGGATCTGCTAAACACCAAAGGCCAAACCCTGGCGCTGGAGCTGCTGACCAAATGCAGTCTCCAGCGCCCGATTCAATCACCGACAATCTCGTCACCCGGCCTTGTGCTCGCCGGTTTTACGGATCGGTTTCCCACCGGCCGCCTGCAGGTCTTTGGCGAAACCGAGATTCGTTTTCTGGATTCACTGTCCGAAGCCAGGCGGCGTAAATCGCTCGAGACGTTTTTCTCGCTCGAGATGCCGGCAGTAGTCGTTACGAAGGGGTTGAAGGTGCCCGCTCTGCTGCCCGAACTCGCGCAGCAGAACGATGTGCCGCTGCTGAGGTCGCGCCTGAAGACCGGCGATTTCTACCGGCGGCTACAGCCGTATCTGGAGGAGGCGTTCGCGCCGACCACCACGATGCATGGCTCGCTCGCCGACGTTTATGGTGTAGGGCTGCTTTTCATCGGACGCAGCGGCATCGGCAAGAGTGAATGCGTCCTCGACCTGGTCGAGCGAGGCCATCGTCTGGTTGCGGATGATCTGGTTTACGTTGCGCGTCGCGGTGTCGACGTTCTGATCGGCAAAGGGCATGAGCTGCAACAGCACCACATGGAGATCCGCGGCATCGGTATCCTGGACATAAAGACGTTGTTCGGGATTCGGGCCATTCGGCAGCAGAAGCGCATCGAGGTGGTGGTTCAGCTCGAGGACTGGGATGCCCGAGGCAAGTACGATCGCACCGGCCTGGACGTCCAGCAAATCGATGTGCTGGGCGTCAACCTGCCGAAGGTGGTAGTGCCCCTGAACGCGGGCAAGAACAATACGGTACTGTCGGAAGTCATCGCCATGAATCACCTTTTGAAGTATTCGGGCGTTGATTCTGCCAAGCTGTTCAATGAGCGGCTCCAGAATGCGATGCAGCCGCTGCGTGATTATTTAGAGGAAGACTATGAGTAATGAAGGGGTGCGTGGCATCGTACTCACGCACGGCGACATGGCGCAGGGCATCATCGATGCGGTGCGCTACATTGCCGGCGCGGGCGGCGATTCACTCGTGCCGGTCAGTAATCGCGGACTTGGGCCAGACGCGCTGGCGGAGCTGATCGCGCAGCAGGCGCGTGCGGGGCCGGCCATTGTCTTTACTGACCTGCAAAGCGGCAGCTGCGGCTTTGCGGCGCGGCGTTGCATACAGAACAATCCGCGACTGGTCGTTATTTCAGGCGTGAATCTGCCGATGCTGCTCGAATTCGTCATGCGGCGTCAACTGCCGCTCGAGCAGCTGGTACCGTTTCTAATTGAGAAGGGTCGCGCGGCAATCGGCTCCTCGCCGGCAACGTTCGAAAACAATGAGCATCGTGCTGTATCGGGTGGATGAGCGTCTCATCCACGGGCAGGTCGTAGTCGGGTGGGGCAACCAGCTCCATCCGGATGAGATCGTAGTCGTCGACGACGAGCTTGCGAACTCCGCGTGGGAGCAGGAGCTCTACGCAATGGGACTGCCCGATGAGCTGAAGACCGCGTTCGAAAGCGTGTCGGCTGCACGCGAGCACCTGCAGAACTGGCGCGATAGCTGTGCCCGCATCGTTGTCCTGACGCGTGATGTCAACACGATGCGCCGGCTCGCGAATGCCGGTGCCATGCGGGGAGAAGAGGTAAACATTGGTGGCATTCATTACGCACCCGGGCGTGAGGCAGTGCTGCCGTACCTGTACCTGAGCCGGAGCGAGATGGGTGAGATGGGAGCTCTCGCTGGTGAAGGCGTGCGCGTTACGGCGCGCGATGTGCCCGGCGCCCGCGGCGTCGATTTGAAGGAAATGCTGAAGGGACGCACGAACGGCGGATGAATTGGATCGGCGTGGCGCTGCTGGGTGGGGCGGTGGGTGTCGATGCGACGTCGCTGGCACAGACGATGTTGTCACGCCCGTTCATTGCGGCGACGCTGACCGGCCTGATAGCCGGCCGCCCTCAGGAAGGCGCCATCCTCGGCGCGATTCTCGAGCTGTTCGCTCTCGTCATTCTACCGGTTGGTGCAGCGCGTTATCCCGAGTCCGGCACCGCCGCGGTGGCCGCTACCGCGGCATACACGAGCGCGACGGCGTTGATGTCGCCGGCGGTGATGCTGCTTGCCGTTCTGTTTGCGCTGATCTGGGAGCGTATTGCCGGCTGGAGCGTGATTCTCGATCGGCGATTCAACGAAGCATTCGTCGCGCGCGCGCCGCTCCTTTCAGACCGGCCGGATCGTGAGCTGGAGCGGCGCCACGCAGCTGCTATCGCGGTCGACTTCGCGCGCGCCGTGGCCGTGACCATGGGCGGTTGGGTGCTGGGCACCGTCGCTTTGCGCAGTGTCGCCGAGCTCTGGAGCATGAGCTCGGCAATCGCGCCGGCGATTCTATCGATCGGCCTCAGCTGCATGGTAGGCGCGGCGCTGCCTCTGTTTGGCGGACTGCGTGCACGCGCGCTGGCGCTGCTGGTCGGCATCGCGTGCGGCTCGCTGATCGTGTTCCTGCGATGACGCGCTTTCCACGCAGTGTGTCGACGCGCATGTTCCTGCGATCATTCACGATTCAGGCATCGTGGAACTACCGCACACTGATTGGCAGCGGTTTCGGGTTTTGTCTGTTGCCGGCATTGCGCGTGATCTATCGCGATCGGCCCGATCAACTGCACGAGGCCGTGCGCCGGCACACTGAGCTGTTCAATAGTCATCCGTATCTCGCGCCGCTTGCGCTGGGCGCGGTAGCGTCACTCGAGGCCGAGGGCGAGCCGTTGATTGCAACGCGCTTCAAGGCGGCGGTGCGAGGCTCGCTCGGGACGCTCGGAGATCGGCTGGTCTGGTCCGGCTGGCGGCCGGTCTGCGCACTGGCGGCATTGACGATGGCGGCGTTGGGCGCGGCCTGGTGGACATCAGTCGCAGTCTATTTCGTGCTCTACAATGCCGGCCACCTCGCGTTGCGCATCTACGCGTTCCGCCTCGGAATGGCGCACGGCAGGCGAGTCGGTGAAGTATTGAAGAGCTCGCGCCTGAATGATGCGCACCACGCGCTGGCTGTAATGGGCGCCGCACTCGTCGGTGTTCTGCTCCCTTTGACGGTCGCGCGCCCAATTTTTCCTGGCTGGGGCGGTGCGCTTTGGACGGTCGCGCTTGCGGCCGCCGCGGTGCTCGGGCTGATTTTCGGAGGGCGCGTCAGAACACCCGTTGCTTTGGTGTTGGCGAGTGCAACGATCGTAGCGCTGCTGGTGAGCGTGCTGTGAGCGAGCAGACGATCCAGATCAAAAACAAGTTCGGCCTGCACGCGCGGCCGGCTGCCGAGTTTGTCAAACTCGCCGCCCGCTTCGACGCGGACATTTGGGTGCGCAAGCAGGAGCTGGAAGTGAACGGCAAGAGCATCATGGGCATGATGATGTTGGCGGCGGAGTGTGGTGCCGAGATCACGATTCGCGCGCATGGCGCTGATGAAAGGGAAGCAATTGGTGAGCTGGTGGCGCTTGTGAACGACCGCTTCGGAGAGGAATAGCCAGCGTGTCGTCATTGATCCGGGATGGGATTCCGGCATCACCGGGAATCGTGATCGGTCCCGCGTATGTGCTGCAGTGGGAGCCGCCACGGGCGCCGCACGTCACGGTGCCTGCCGGCGAAATCCAAAGCGAGACCGAACGCTTCAATCAGGCGCGCGAGCTTGCGAAGGATCGCATTCGCGCGATTCAGCTCGACACCGCCGAGCGTCTGGGCCGGGTCGAAGCGCAGATCTTCGAGCCGCAGATCCTGATGCTCGATGACATCGACCTGGTGGACGGCACCCTGACATACATTCGCGACAATCATCTTTCGGCGGCACGTGCGTTCGAGCTGCGCATGCTCGAGCTACAGTCCGAGTGGTCTCGTTCCGGCCATCCGATGATCATGGATCGGCTGAACGATTTGCTCGACATCGAAGTCCGCGTGCTGCACCATCTGATGGACCTGCCGGATCCCGATTTTACGTTGCGCGATGTCGGCGACAAGGTGATTCTCGTAGCGCGTGACCTGACGCCGAGCATAACGGCGCAGCTTGATAAGAAGGGAATTCTCGGCATCGCGACCGACGCGGGCACGCGCACCTCGCATTCGGCGATCCTGGCACGCTCAGCCAATATCCCCTGCGTCGCCAGTCTCGGCGATTTCTCGAGCCTGATCCATTCGGGCGACGAGCTGATCCTCGACGGTCGTGAAGGGCGCGTCATCGCCCGGCCGACCGACAGCGAAAAGCAGATGTACCGCGAGCGCGACATCAAGATGCGCGAATGGGAGCAGGAGCTCATCCTGCTCGCGCACCTGCCGCCGGTTACGCCCGATCATCAACCCGTATTGCTGCGCGCGAACATTGATTTGCCGGACGAGGCGGAGAGCGCACGGCTGCACGGTGCGCATGGCGTCGGCCTGTACCGCACCGAGTTCTTCGTGGTTGGACGCAGCACCATGCCGGAAGAGGAAGAGCAATACCAGTGCTACAAGCAGGTCGCGCAAGTCTTTCCGCACGATGCGGTATACATCCGCACGTTCGATCTGGGCGGCGACAAATTCCCACTCTTCCTGCACATGCCCGCGGAGGAGAACCCGTTTCTCGGCTGGCGCGCGATCCGTGTTTGTCTGGACACACCGGACCTGTTCAGGGCGCAGCTGCGCGCGTTGCTGCGGGCTACGGCGCATGGCGACGTGCGCATCATGTTACCGCTGGTCAACGAGATCGAGGAGATCAAGCGCACGCGGGTCATGCTCGAGGAAGAGGCCGTCAGCCTCGAAGCGGCGGGCGTAGCGTTCAATTCCGCGTACAAGCTCGGCATCATGATCGAAACGCCCGGCGCGGCGCAGATTGCCTCGAAGCTCGCGCGTTATGCGGACTTTTTTTCGATCGGTACAAACGACCTGGTGCAGTACACGCTAGCGGTAGACCGCGGCAACGCGCGTCTGGCGCCGCTGTACAATCCGTTTCATCCCGCGGTCGTGAAGCTCATCAATCATGTTGCCATCGCGGGGCGGGAGGCGGGCATCGAAGTGAGCGTGTGCGGCGAGATGGCGGGAAATCCGTTGGCCGTTTTCATGCTGATTGGCCTGGGCATCAGTGCGCTCAGCGTGGGTACCGCATCGCTGCCGGAAATCAAGAAGGTGATCCGCAGCGTGCCGTCCACCGATGCACGCAGCGCCGCCGCCGCAGCATTGGACGCAGCCACCCCGAACGAAGTCGTCGAGATTCTCACGCAGGAAATTTCGAAGTGGCTCGATCTCTCGCTGTTCTCGGGTCGCTGGAACTTGTCACCATCTGCGTGACGCACCATTTTCGTTAGCGATAGCGAGCGGGTCTTTTTTCCGGGATGTATGTGAGCCGATATCTTTTTACATCCGAGTCTGTCACCGAAGGCCATCCGGACAAGATCGCCGACCAGACCAGTGACGCGGTACTCGATGCAATCCTCACGGATGATCCGGCCGGCCGCGTTGCATGTGAAGTCGTGGTCACCACCGGGCTCGCGCTGGTCGTGGGCGAAATCACTACGACGACGTATGTAGACATTCCCGGCATCGTACGTGGCACGATCCGTTCGATTGGATACACGGACTCCAACTACGGCATCGACGGCGAGACGTGCGCCGTGCTCGTCACAATCGACCGGCAATCGCCCGACATTGCGCAAGGCGTAGATCCGGGCGGCGCGGGCGATCAGGGCATGATGTTCGGGTACGCGGTCAACGAGACGGAGGATCTGATGCCCGCGCCCATCGAGCTGGCGCATCGGCTGACCAGCAGATTGGCGGAAATGCGCAAGAGCGGCCGCTTGCCATGGCTGCGTCCCGACGGCAAGGCGCAGGTCTCGCTCGAGTATGAAAATGGCAAACCAGTCCGCGTCGATACGGTGGTCGTCAGCACGCAGCATGCGCCGGAGATCGGCATCGATGAAGTACGCGCCGCCGTTGTCGATCGGGTTATCGTGCCGGCCCTGCCGCCCGACCTCTTCGATCGCGCGAAATGCACTATTCACGTTAATCCGACCGGCCGGTTTGTGGTTGGCGGGCCACACGGTGATGCGGGTCTCACCGGGCGCAAGATCATCGTGGATACTTACGGCGGTGCGGGCCGTCATGGCGGCGGCGCCTTCAGCGGCAAGGATCCATCGAAAGTCGATCGGTCAGCCGCTTATGCGGCGCGCTGGGCCGCGAAGAACGTGGTCGCAGCGGAGCTCGCAGACCGGTGCGAAGTAAGTCTTGCGTATGCGATCGGCGTGGTGGATCCGGTCGCGATCCACGTCGAGACATTCGGTACGGCCAAGGTGCCCGACGCCGTCATTGAGCGCGCGTTGCGTGAGGTGTTCGACTTCCGCCCGCGCTCGATCATCGAGACGCTCGGTCTGAGAAATCCGATCTACCGGCCGACGGCTGCGTACGGCCATTTCGGCCGCAAGCCCTACAAGGAACGCGTGGATGGACGCGAGCTCCAGTTCTTTGCCTGGGAACTGACCAATAGGGTGGATGAGCTGAGAGTAGCGGCGAAATTCTAAGGAGAGTGTGTGAGTATGGGAGTGTGGGAATGTGAGAGAGATGTCTCACACTTACACATTCTCACAATCTCACACTCACACTCACATTCACATGATTGAAGTAAAGGTCCAGAGTCTCGGCTTGGACAGAACGTCCAACACCCCGGTCGTCATTCTACAGGAGAAGGACGGCAGCAGGGTCCTGCCCATTTGGATCGGTCCGGGCGAAGCGAGTGCAATTGCGATGGAGCTCGCCGGTATGAAGTTTTCCCGGCCACTCACGCACGATCTTTTCGCCTCCATGATCCGTGGACTGGGCGGCACGCTGCTGCGAGTCATGATCACGAAAGTCATAGAGAACACTTACTACGCGGAGCTGATTGTCCAGCGCGGTAGTGAAGTCATTAGCATCGACGCGCGACCATCGGATTCGATCGCGATCGCGCTGCGCATGGAAGCGAGCATTTACACGACCGACGAGTTGCTCGAGAACACAGCGATCGAGATCGCGGACGGTACCGCTTCGCCGGAGGATTTTGTCAGCGAGCCCGGCGAGGGCGAGCCGAATGTGGGCGGTCTGACTCCGGAGGAGCTGCGCGAGTACCTGCGGCGCATGAACCCGGAAGACTTCGGTCGCTTCAACCCGTGAAATCCGTTTTGCTCGCCGTTATCGGCGGGTTGCTGCTGGCTCCGCCCGTTCATGCTCAAAGCCATATCACAGGGCGCGTCCTCGACGCGCAACAGAATCCGGTTGCCAATGTCGAGGTGTTGCTGCACGCTGTTACCGAGACGTCCGGTACTAATGTCGACACCGACACGACCGATGCGAACGGCGCGTTTCGCGTGGACGCCGATGCTGTAATCTCGAATGCAGTTTACTTCGTTGCGGTCGTGTATGATGGCGAGTTGTACATGGGCGATCTAATGCGCGCGCCGTTCCCGGCCCGCCAGGAATACATTGTTCGGGTCGGTGTCAATCCAGTCAACCTTCCGACGGCGGCGACCGCACGAGAGCTGGCCGCGCCGCCATCGGGCAAAGAGCGTGCTGCCGGGCTGGTTGTGATCGTAAGTGCAATCGTGATGATCGCGGCGCTGCTCGTGATCGGATTTCGGCGCCGCCCGCCGGTGCGTCGACGCTGGCTGGTCGAGCTGGCGCGGCTGGAGGATGAATTGGACAGCGGCACGGATGCGCGTGACGCGCTCGCACGTCGGCGCCATGAGCTGCGCGAGCGCCTGAAAGCGCCGCGGAGCGGTTAGCCATGAGCCTGGTCAGTAGCGATGCGATCATTCTCCAGACGTTCAAGTACAGCGACACGAGCAAGATCCTCCGACTCATCACACGCTCGCATGGTCTCCAGTCGGTGATTGCGAAGGGCGCACTTCGTCCCAGGAGCCAGTTCGGCGGTATACTCGAACCTTTCGTGGAGGGCATTGCCAGCTTTCATGCAAAGGAGAATCGGGAGCTGCATACGCTCAGTGGTTTCGAGCTGGTGCGCAGCCGACAGCGGCTCGGCGCCGATCTGGTTCGTTTCGGCGGTGCATCGCTGATCGCGGAGGTGGTGCTCCGGTCCGGAATCGAAGCCGCCGATTCGCACCTGTTCGACACGGTTCGGGAAGCGCTGGACCGGCTCCAGGACGCGCAAGTCGAGCGCGTAGAGTCGGTCGTACTGGGCGAAACCTGGGCCCTGATCGCACAGCTCGGCTTCGCGCCCGCGCTCGACGAATGCATCGAGTGCGGCAGAGTGCTCGCGGCAGCTGAAGATGTGACATTTGATCATGTCGCCGGCGGCGTCCGCTGTCAGACATGCGCAGTCGGATTGCCCGGCAAAACACTGCCGCCACATGCGCGTGATGCGCTGATGCGCTGGTTGCGCGGTGAACAGGTCACACTCGATCGCACCGCGGCACACTGGCGGCTGTTGTCTCGTTTTCTCGCGCATCACGTGCTCGATGGCACTGCTCTCAACTCGCTGGTGTTTCTGGCAGAGACACTCGGGGATTCGGAATGAGAAGATTCATTCTCGGTACGGCCGGCCACATCGACCACGGCAAGACCGCGCTCGTGCACGCGCTCACCGGCGTGGATACCGATCGGCTGCCGGAAGAAAAGGCACGCGGTATAACCATCGATCTCGGCTTTGCCAGTCTTCAGCTTGGCGACCTGAGCTTCGGCGTCGTGGATGTGCCCGGACACGAGAACTTCATCCGCAACATGCTCGCGGGCGCTACCGGTATGGATGCGGTGCTTTTGGTCGTCGCCGCGGACGAGGGTGTAATGCCGCAGACGCGCGAGCACCTCGCGATTCTCGACTTGCTGGCTGTGCGCTCCGGTGTGGTCGCAATCACGAAGCTCGATCTCGTCAGCGATGAATGGAACGAGCTCGTTATCGACGAAGTGCGCGCCACGTTGCGCGGCACGTCACTCGCCCATGCGCCGATCGTGCCGGTGTCCGTCAGGAGTGGCGCCGGGCTCGACGAACTGCGCAGCGCAATCGTGCAGCAGGTAGTGACGCCGATGGGGCGCGACGCGGACGACCTGTTCCGTTTGCCGATCGACCGCGCGTTCACGGTGCGCGGCACCGGTACCGTAGTCACGGGCACGGTTTGGAGCGGGGCAGTGAATGTGGATGAGACCATCGAGCTGGTACCAGCCGGCAGGAGTGCGCGCGTGCGCGGAGTTCAGGTGCATGGTGTGGCGGTCGCAAGCGCGCGCGCCGGCGAACGCGCGGCGCTGGCTATCACGGGCATAGACAGAAGCTCGGTCGCGCGCGGCGACGTGGCTGTAAGTGTGCACTGGCCCCGGGCGCGCATGCTGACGGTTAGAGTGCGCGTGATCGAAGGCACGGATTGGTCGCTGAGGATGCGCCAGCGGGTACGCGTGCACCTCGGCACAGCGGAAGTGCTGGCGCGCGCAGTGCTGCTGGATGCGTCCGAGCTGCGTGCCGGTGAAAGTGGCTGGGTACAGCTGCGGCTGGAGCAGCCGCTGCTGGCGCGCACCGGTGACCGGGTTGTGCTGCGGTCTTATTCGCCCGTCACGACAATTGCCGGCGGAGTTGTGGCCGAGATCGCAGAGATCAAGCGGAATCGCCTGAGCTCGGCACCGGCGGCGAGATTCGCGTCGATCATCGACAGCACAGCGACCGATGCCGTGCGCGCCGTCCTGGACGAGCGTGGTGCGGCCGGCACGACAGCGGCGGACCTTGCCATCCACACGCCACATGCGCCCGCCGCGGTGGTTGCGGCGCTCGCAGCGCTTGGTGACGACGTGGTTCGCGTTGGCGATCGCAGCTTTTCGCGCGACGTCGTCGAAGGCATGATCCGGATCGTTATCGACAATACTGAGCGCCTGCACGCGCAACATCCGCTCCGACCTGCACTCGATCGAGCAGAAGTTAAAGGCAGCCTCGGTCACACCGGCAGCACGCTAGCCGATTACGCGATCGAAAGCGCGGTGCGGCGCGAAGAGCTGATGGCAAAGGGCAGCAGCTTGATGCGCACTGGCTTTCAGCCGACCCTGAGCGGCCGGCAGATCGCGTTGAGGGCGGCTGTTCTGAAGGTGCTAGCGGATGCGGGGCTGGCTGCGCCGAACCTCGGTGAGCTTGGCGCCTCGCTCGGTGATCCGGACCAGGTCCGCCAGCTGGTTCGCCTGCTCGAGACCGAAGGACTGATTCGAAGCGTAGCACCGGAGCTGTACGTCGAAGCAGAAATCCTCGAGCAGGCCGCGGATCGCACCAGGCGCGAGCTGGGCGGCGTCGGCGGGCTCAGCGCCGCGGATTTTCGAACCACCCTGCCGGTCACGAGAAAGCATCTGATTCCACTTCTCGAGTACTTCGACCGCACCGGGGTGACGGCACGTGAAGGTGATCTGCGAACCGTAATTACAAGTTCAGACGCCAAATGATGTGGAAAGGCGTACACCACTGGTATAGAAAGGCTTGACTCGCTTTAGGGCAGACAATATGATGGGGTTACCGGAGGACGTATTGGGCAGTAGCACTCACAACCTTTGAGCCTTGAAAGGGCAGCGGAGGACGATCGCAACTTTAGCTACAGCACAGCTTTAATTCTGTGCGGAGGTGACGATGAGACGCGTCTTTGGCGTCTGTGTCGTCCTCCTTATCGCGCTAGGACTCTTTCCTGAATCGCTGTTCGGACAGAGGAGTCCGAACCGTGATCGCGGATCACAGCTGAACCAGAATTATCCGAACCCCTTCAATCCAACGACCACCCTGTCCTTCAGTGTGCCGGAGGATGCTGTGGCAGGGGGCGGGCCGGCAACCGTGACTCTTCGGATCTTCAATGTGCTACAGCAGCTCGTAGCGATTCCGAAGGCTCTGAATCACCCACTCGGCGATGTAGCTGTCGAGAACCTGCAGTACGATTCACCGGGCCCGCAGCAGGCATTCTGGGACGGTACCGACCGGAACGGTCGGAAGGTAGCGTCGGGCATTTATTACGCCCAGCTGATCGTGAACGGAGAACGACGCGGAGTCATAAAGATGATCGTGACGAAGTAGTTGCCCGATCACCTTTGCGTACGAAAGAAGCCGCCGGGATCTAGTGAGGATTCCGGCGGTTTCTTTTGCATAACGAATGCGGGCGCGGACGCGGGCGCGGGCGCGGGTCGCGGGAAAAACATCGGGTCGCGGGTCGAGGTCGCGGACCGCGGCCCGGAACCCGCGTCCCGTGAGACCTCCCCCCGCGTTATTCCCCGCGCCCGCGACCACGCCCGCGCCCGTGCCCGCGTTGTTCCGTGTAGCCCAGCCCGAAGTTCAAAAAACCGCGCAATTCCGCTAGATTTAAGAGCTATGAGCTTCACGAATCTGTACACCATGCTGACGAGCGGCCACACGCCTCTCTATCTGGCGCCGCAGGCGGGGGTTTCCGAGTCCCCGTTCCGCCGGCTGTGCCGCGGCTTTGGTGCGGACGTCGTCGTCAGCGAGTTCGTGAGCGCCGAAGGGTTGCGGCGAGGCAGCGAGCGGTCGCACGAGTACCTGCGCTTCGATGAGGCGGAGCGGCCGATCGGCGTGCAGATCTTCGGCGGTGATCCGGCTGCGATGGCCGAGGCTGCGAGCCTGGTAGAGGATGCTTACCGTCCCGATTTTCTCGACATCAACTTCGGCTGCCCGGTCAAGAAGGTCGCGTCGAAGAACGCGGGCTCCGGCTGTCTGAAGGATCTCGATCTGGTCGAGCGCATCATTCGCGCGGTCAGTTCCGCGCTCTCGATTCCGACGACGGTCAAGATCCGCAGCGGCTACACCTGCGAGACGCGCAATCCGGTCGATATCGCATTGCGCTGTCAGGATGCGGGCGCGCGCGTTCTTACGCTGCATGCGCGCAGCCGCACGCAGCTGTATTCCGGGCACGCGGATTGGGATGAGATCGCGGCCGTGGTCGCTGCGCTGGACATTCCGGTGATCGGCAATGGCGATGTCTCGAGTGGCGAGACTGCCTTGCGCATGCGCGAGCACACCAACTGCGCCGGTATCATGATCGCACGCGGCTCGCACGGCCGGCCGTGGATTTTCCGCGAAGCACGCGCGGCACTGAATGGCGAGCCGATGCCACCGGAGCCCGACGTGGCCGAGCGCTTTGCGATCGTGCTGGAGCACGCGCGGAATTCCGTCGAGTTCGGTGGCGACGAGGCGCGTGCCATGATCGAATTCCGCAAACATCTCGGCTGGTACACCAAGGGTCTGCCCGACGGGAAAAAGCTGCGCGAGGAACTGTTTCAGGTGCGCACGCTGGCGGACGCGCGCACGCTCCTGTCCGACTATGCACAACGCAGTTCCGAACCGCAGCTCGGAACCGCATCGCCGAACCGCAGTTCGGCGTTCGTGGCGGCGTAATGCTGCCGGACCATATCCTTCGCATTCTCGAGTCCGTCGCGGCGGGGCAGGCGAGCCCCGCATCCGCGCTTCAACAGCTGGCCTGGTCACCGGTCGAACAGCTTAGCAATGGCGAACAGGTCGTTGCGCGCGTCGATCATCATCGCGCGCTTCGCATTGGCTTTCCCGAAGTCGTCTTCTGCGAAGGCAAGACCACCGAGCAAGTCGTAGCGATCTGTCAGCGCATCGCGGCCGTCAGCCACGGCTTTCTTGCGACGCGCGCAGATGATGAAAAGCGCGCTGCCCTGAAGGCCGCTTTTCCCAACGCCGAAGTCAACGACCTCGCCCGCACAGTCCACCTAACGCAGTCACAGTCGCCATCGCAAATGCAGTCGGGCACGATCCTGATCGCGAGCGCGGGCACCGGCGACATTCCGGTCGCAGAAGAAGCCGCGGTCACGGCACGCGCATTGGGCAATCCGGTCGAGCTTTTATACGACGTCGGCGTGGCCGGCATCCACCGTCTACTGATGCAGACCGAGCCGCTCGCGCGCGCGTCAGTCATCATCGTCGTGGCCGGCATGGAAGGCGCCCTCGCCTCAGTGGTAGGCGGGCTGGTACCGGTGCCGGTGATTGCGGTGCCGACCAGCGTGGGCTACGGCGCATCATTCGGCGGCATTGCAGCACTGCTCGCGATGCTCAACAGCTGCGCGAGTGGTGTCACCGTCGTCAACATCGACAATGGCTTCGGCGCGGCCTGCGCCGCGCACCGCATCAACCAGCTCCTCTCACGCAAATCTGAGTAATCGCCTCGCCCGGGAACGGCGCTTGCGACCACAGGCCGCGCGCAGGGTTGTCCTCTGGCGCAACGGTGCAGCGTTGTGCGCGTGGGATAACAATGTCGGCGAGGTGCTCTATGCCGGGGGCAGCGGCGCGACAGTGGGCAAAGCGGTAAGCGGCGAAGCAAACATGTCTGCCATGGCGGCGCGCAGCACCAGTTCAATCGACAAGAATGGGTCTGCTCTGCGCGGTATTCGCGTAATCGCCGACGGCGAGCGATTTGAAGTTATGCCGGAGGCCGCCGTCGGACGCAAGCCGAGCGCGACGCACTGTAGAAGCCAAACGGGCAGGGCGCAATCGCGCGGTCACGAAAAGCCGTTGAGCCACACGCAGTCTCCCATGCTCCCATGCTCCCACGCTCCCACGCTCCCACCTACACAAAAGCCTGCCAATCCGTTAGATTAGACGAGCAGGGGCCGACCTGGATTCGACGTGTTTAGTGAAGTCGGGGCTGCGTGCCGAGGTGTCCGTGACCTCGTTAATCCGCGGAATTATTCACAATTGCCAACAATCAACTGGCACTGGCTGCGTAAGTTAACTCTTGACGCACCTGTCTTACGGGGTACCGGGCCCGAGGCCCTCCATAAGGCATCGCTAAATCGGGCTGGTCCATGCGTGCTGCTCTGGCATTCACGGATGAGAAATACCAGAGCTGGCTGACCAGACGCCTTCTGCCGGCGGCCGGGTAAGCGAGGAGAACTGAACGGCGGAATACGCACGTAGAGGCACTGAGGGATCTATTTACGGACGCGGGTTCAACTCCCGCCGGCTCCACTTTTAAAGCCCGAGACAAATGTCTCGGGTTTTTTATGGTGGTGTGCCCAGCATGGATGGTGACCTGGATACAGTACGGTAGCCGTCCCACGAAATAGCCGATATGCTGAGTAAAACCGCGCAAAAACGTTCTCGGCCTGGCTCGTGAACTGCTTTCTCAGAATTGCTCCGCGAAGAACACGCACAACCGTTCGGCGATTCGGGCTCCGAGGCCGCGGCGCCGCCACTCAGCGGCCGTGATCTCGCGCGCCTGCAGCAGGTCCGCGCGGAAGGCCGCTTCCAGCTCGCTCGCGAGTACGCGATCGAGGACGCCGAGCACGTTCTCCTGGTTCAGTTCCTTGGACCGGATGTCCATGTTCGCCGAGCCGACGACCGACCATTTGCCGTCCACCACGACGTGCTTGGTGTGCAGCATGGTCGGCTGATACTCGTAAATGCGAACGCCGCCCTTCAGCAGCTCGCGATAATAGCTGCGACTCGCCAGCCGGATCGGCTTGGCGTCGGTGTATTCGTTGGGGAGCAGAAGCCGCACGTCGACCCCTGCCTTTGCGCGCCCGATGATCGCCCTGCGCGTGTGCTTGTCTGGCACGAAATATGGCGTCGTGATCCAGAGGCGCTCGCGTGCCGCCAGAAAGGTCAGAAAGAAGAACAGGCGCAGCGGATGATCTTCGCTGCCCGGCGAGCTGGTGATGCCGAGCGATGCGATGTCCGAGCCCGCGTCTCCATCACCATCCGGAAAGAATGCCTCGCTGGTCAGGACTTCACCTGTCACGTAT
>JBQTID010000005.1:0-2049 GCA_052389275.1 Gemmatimonadota bacterium
ATCTAAAGCAATTTTTCTACGACACTGTCAATTTCGACGTCAATGCGATCCGGCTCGCAGTGGAATTCGCGGGGCCGGAGCATGTGCTGGCCGGCAGTGATTATCCGCATCAGATCGGCAGCATTCCCGGCATGCGCCGCGCGATCCAGGATTTGCCGTTCGATATCGATGTGCGCGAGCGGATCGCCTGGCGCAATGCTGCGGCATTGCTCGCACCATGAATCAAGTAGTTTCGCTGCGCGACACGCGCACCATGCGAAACAAGTCGGGCCGAGAGTAATGTCCGGTCACGTCCAGGGTCATGCTTTCCTCTACGATGCGACGCGTGTCAATCTCCGCCACGATCAATTGCGGCCGGTCATAAACGGGCTCCGTGACATAGCTGCCATCCGGCGCGATTACGCACGAGCCGCCGCGCAGCACCCAGTCATTGTCCTCGATGCCAGGCACGCGCTCCAGCGCGGCAGGCAGCGCGCGCCCACGCATCACGGCTCCCGCACACAAAACATAGCAGCGGCCTTCGAACGCGTAGTGACGGCTGGCGACGAGATTCATCTCTTTGACCTGTGGCCATGCGGCGACATGGATGTGCTCTGTTGACTCGTGCAGCGCCTGCCTTGCCAGCGGCATCCAGTGCTCCCAGCAGATCAAGCCACCCACGCGGCCAGCGCTGGTATCAACGGCCCGCACGCCCCGCGCATCGCCGGCCCCCCAAACCAGCCGCTCGGTGTGCGTTGGCATCGTCTTGCGGTGGTGATTCAGCAGCGTACCGTCGGATCCGATCGTTATCAGCGCATTGTACAACGTGCCGTGACCCGCGCCGCTCGTCACGCGTTCGACCGCGCCGAGCACGACCGCGACCATGTGCGCGCGCGCCTGCTGCGCGAGCCGCTCGACTTCGGGTCCCGGTATCGTGATCGCGCCATCGGCGTGCTCGCGGTACGCGGTTTTGGTTGCGGGATGGTCCCATAGTCCGGCATCGCGACAGAGATCGAGCCATGCCGGATAGCCTGGAATAAACGTTTCAGGAAAGGCAACCAACTGCGCACCAGCAGCTCCAGCGTCACTGACGGCGGCAAGCGCGGCGTCCAGGTTCGCGCCAGGTGCAGGCGCGTGCTCCAGCTGAGCGACGGCAACTTTAACCAGGCTCATGCCATAAGGTAATACGTGCAAAGCACGTTAACCAACGCGACGCTCCTTGCGCGAGGCGCTGAAGGCAGCTAGCTCCGGATCGCTGAAGTTAGTGAGGCGGCGTTCGCGGCAGCGCACGCGTAATCTTCAACACGATCCTTCAGTTGCGGCGAGGAGTTGATCGAGGCAAGCGCGCGCTGAGGCCGTTCGCTGGACAGATTGTCGGCCGCGACGATCATGCGAATGTTCAGGCTGTCGAACGCCGCGGCGAGTCTCGCTGTTGGAAATACTTTACCGCTTGCGGCTCGAGCTCGCCGTAGACCAGCTAGACCAGCTCCTCGAAGATGATGCGGTTGATCTCGGTGCGCTCCTCGGGGCGCGGCAATGCCAGGCCGCGCGCCGCAAATTGTGCCGCTTACACATCGCTCTCCATCAGGTAGCGTGTTCCGGTCAAGCCCAGCTTTCCGAATCCTCGCTGAGCAGCATTGTCGACGATCGCCGCGATATGCAGCCATGGCAGCGGCGAGCGTTCCAGTACCTACGGCAGCGCCTGGTGAATGGTATTGTCCGGACAGATGAGGAAATCCGCCCCGGTACTCGCCAGCTTCTGGAAGCGATGCTGAAGATGAAAAAGCTAGACATTGCCGAGCTGCGGCGCGCGTACGAGCCTCCTTGGTCACACGGCCTCGCAGGCTGATCATGCCGGCCGTGAGATTGTCGAAACGGTATCGGCGCAGGAACATGACGTAGACGCCTGCATTTGGATTCTCCGTCAGATCGGCGATCGCGAGGATGTCGAGCGCGGCCTCGAATTAATGATTCGCGTAGATTCCCTTGCTGCTCACCAAAGTCATCTGCGGCAGTGAAGGCGGAGAATAAATCGACCGACCAGAACACGACGTCGCTTACACCCTCGAG
>JBQTID010000006.1:0-6546 GCA_052389275.1 Gemmatimonadota bacterium
GCCAGCAGCGCCAGGCGACGGCCGCCACCGGTCACGCCGGAGCCCTCGACTACGAATTCGGCTGTGTGCGCCAGAAGATTTAGGCGGACGTTCACGTTTCCTTTACTCGGCATCAGATCGGATACTCGGCATCAGATCGGATACTCAGCATTTCTGACGGTACTCTGATGATGTGATGCTATATGAGGTGCAGGCTCGACACTCGGCTGGATGGTCGCGTGTCGGCGGGTTCGTCGCGCGCGGGCGGATGAAGTCGTATCGGCACACGGCCGCCGTCGGCATCCGAATGAGAAATCGTCATCTCGCAAGTTGTTCTGACGGGCCGTTCTGACGTTGCTCTGACGGGCAGTCATTATGGTGGCGGCTGCGTTGCAAGCTAGGCCGTGCCAGAAGATTAGCCGTTGTCCGTTTTGCAAACAATGATCTTGCGCCGGCAGCCCAGCCTCCCGACCGCCGCACCCGCGCGCTTAAACCTGATCCGGCGCCCTGAGGAGGATGATCTGTCTCCCCTTCCAAGAACTAGTAGCCGGCCGGCTTCTGCGCGTGGTGTGAGAGATAGGGTGCATTCGAGCGATTGCTGCGCGGTATGCCGGAAGAAGTCGCGGCTGCGCGATGGGCGCGGCTTAGTTGATGGTTGAGCGACGTGAGATAACTCGTTGCGTTGGTAGTAGAGCAGCCTCGACAGAGTTGATTCGTTCACTCCTGTCACTGGACTGAAAGCCGCGTGGCGCCAGGTGGTGCAGGACTATGAGGGGGAGAATGCGATGCGGAAGTGTTTTGCTGGTCCGTCCCTAGTTGTGCTCCTGTTGTTGAGCGTAAGCGCACAAACCGCTCCTGCTCAGATGTGGAAAGACAGTCTCAGGTATCACATCAATTCGACCTTTGATCAGACAAAGGTTGGTGGCGGACTTCGAATCACGAAGCAGGGATCAGCATTTGTGATCTCAAAGGCGCATATCAGTTCCGTGCCTTCTACCGATAAAGCCATTCCGATAAGCACCTATCGCGACGGTGTCGTCACGCAGCCGAAAGGTCTTGCGGCTAGGTTGATCAGCAAGCAGGACGCGAGAGACTACGACATTGGTGAGCGCGTGTACGTTGAAGATGTGGATGTTAACGACGACAACATTGTCCTAAAGCTCATCTCAACCAAGACATACCCGGTGACGCGAAAGGGCTCGACCGAACAGACGCGCTACGAGTCGCTTCTACGCGTGGCGTTTGACAAGGGCTACCTGCCCAATGCGTCAACGACTGACGTTGTCACGAGGATATCGGAAGTCTTGGCTTCGGAAGCCGCTGCCACTGCACCAGTGACAGTAGAATTGGGCCAGACGGTCGAGGAAATAGAGAAGGCACTTGGTAAGCCATCTCGTGTTGTGAAGCTCGGAGAAAAGACCATCTATTACTATCCGGACATGAAAATCACCTTTGTTGATGGGAAGGTTTTCGACGCGCAATGAGCCCGCGCTGAAATGCGTTGGCGCTGAGTCTCTGCCGACAATGGTCCCACGACCGAACAGAATGCCAAAGAGCCCTATCGAGTGACCCAGTTGGGTCAGAATCTCGAAAAGGTCAAGTGACGATCTCGCCCATGCACTTAGTTGCTTCGGCGCACACAGGCTTGGGACTGATCAATGTAAGCGTAGCAGACGGCCAATACGCCTTCATGAGTGCGGCCGGAGTCCATCCCGTCGGCTTATGCAAATCGCGAAGCCATTTCGTTCCCTACAGGAGGTTCATATGAAACGGTTCAGCTCCACGTTGCTCCTGGTCATGGTTCTCATGGCCGCAGTAACCAGTTCGAGAGTCGAGGCCCAACAGAAAGCCGCAAACGAGACAAGCGCGCTCATGCAGTACCAAATGATGAAGAAGGATGTCGGCGTGCCGGTTGTCCTTGCGCTCATCGTGCCCATCGCCGGCTGCAGCAGCGCGGGGGACGCCAAGCCATGCTACGTGCCTGCCGCAGTGCGCGGAGGCGGGCTTCTCCTGATGGTCCTCGGCATTGCCGAAGCGGCGGATTACCAGGACGGCAGCGGCAAGATGATGCTCGGCAGCCTCGCCTACACGGCGGGGACTATCTGGGAGGCTGTGACGGCCTACCAGACGGTCGAGAAGCACAATGCCGAGCTGCGCAAGAATCTTGGCATCGCCTCCGCGGAACCCTTCGTCGCGCCCGTGCGGCTCGACGGAGCAGGAGGCCAGAAGACGGGCCTCGCCGTCGGCGTCCGGCTCGCGGTCAACCTGTAGCACCCAGTTTGCAGAGCCCGTCATGCGAGGACTCGACGTGTCGCTTCTGCGCCTGAACAGGCGCGCAGCAGAAACTCAACGCGTTAGGCGGCTAATTGAATTTTCACTGCCGTACCCCACATCCCCTTCCAACTGGGAGGAATCATGCGACCGTCCATTCTGATCAGCACACTTGTCCCTTCAGTCCTCGTTTCGTTCGGGTGTTCGGGTGTGCCCAGCACTGAAGATGTCGAGCGCGAATTACGGGCAGAATACGGAGGGGTAGTGAGGGTTCAAGACGTCGAACGAATCAATGGCGTCGAATATCCGGCCGGCGGAAGCATGCCTGAGCGGTATGAAGTTGAGTACGGCGCTACTCTTGTTCCAAAAGGGCCGGTGACATTCGCCGTATCGTCCGGCCTTGAACGAGCCGTCGAGCAGGGTGCGCTCATAAAAGGTGTAGCTGAAGGGCACCAGCAGGACGCGCGAGGTCTAGAGGTATTTCTCAACATGGGTACGGAACTCTGGCGCACTGACGAATCATTTCCAGCAAAAATTACCGGCGTAATTACGTTTACAAAAACAGAGAACGGCTGGCGTCGATCTGCAATGCGCTCATATCTCGCCGAAGCGGCCGACGCGGCTGCTAGTTTGAGCAAAGCGAGCGGAGAGCCAGGAACTGAAAAGAAGTCGATGTTGTCGGACCTTCGGAATCTAGCGTCGCAACAAGAGGTCTATTATTCTAACCCTGCCAACAATTACACGTACGCCTCACATCTGACCAATCTTCCAAATTTCGCTACCTCCCATGGCGTCGAAATATCCATAACGGCCGCCGGCCGGACTGGGTGGGCCGGCGTTGCGCGGCATGAAAATTTGCCCGGGACAGCTTGCGGCATTTTCTTTGGCACAGTTCCCCAAGGTTCAGCTGGTCCCGCCAGCACGCCGTGGCAACCTTCATGTACAGGCAGAAAAACTCGGTGGAAGCGCCGCCTAACGCTCGGCTGAAGCCGACCCGGTGCGCAGCCGGCTGGTGAAACGCTATTCCGCGCTGGCGCCGCGCGGCTTAGCCTCAATCCGTTAGGACGGCCACCGTCACATGCCGCTCTTCGTAGTTGTATTAGTGTCCCGTTCCCGTGAGGTGTCTCGTGCAGAATCTGCCGCAGGATCACGCCGACTTTATCGTAATCGCCACTGAGAACCGCAGCAGGATCGTTGCGGGCGTCGTCGCATTGTTGGTCATCGTTGCCGTTCTCTGGACGCGCTCGTTATGGGGCTTTCTGCTGTTGGGCCCAGTTATCGCTGGCGCGGCTGCTACGGCGGCCGGATCTTATGCCTTAAACGACTGGGTCGAACGACGGCGGGCTGCTTATTGCCGCCTGGCCGGATGGGCCGGCACCCGTGACGGAAAGTTCGCGCGATATTTTGCCCGTCCGGTCGCCGGTGGCTCATTGTGGGTGTGGGGACAGACCGAAAAGATCCGCGATGCGAGCATCCAATGCGGGCTTCGTATCGCAATCGCATTGTATTTCTGGGCCCTTATGCTCGCGCTCCTCATCGCTGCGGTTTATGTAATCGTAGCATTAATTGTATTTGCTCTCATCATGGCTGCCATCGGATGGTTTATGAGTCAATCCAGCGACAATGATTCCACCCCTTCGCAACGCAGGTCAACGCCGATGGACGAAGGGCTTCTCTCGCGCGGAAAGAGCAAAAGGTTTTACAAAAAAACGGGAATGTTCTCCGAGGAAGAATTCGGCAGAGCCGATAATGCCGGCAACCTGTATCAAAGGACCGGCATGTTCTCCGAGGAGCGTGTTGGACGTGTCGATGACTCAGGCCGCGTGCACGAAGCGACTGGCCTGTTTTCCGAGGACGAAACTCACCGAGTCGGCGAAGACGGCCGGATTTACAAGAAGACTGGCTTATTCTCCGAGGATGAAGTCGGCCGCGTGGACGCCGACGGACGCGTATACAGAAAGACGGGAATGTTCTCTGAGGAAGAGATCGGCCGTGTCGAAAATGACGGTTGAGTCACCTGCAGCTTGGTGTTCACATACGAGATTGTATCCGACATTCACATTCGCACCTACGTGCTCACATGAGCGGAGGCATACCTTCGCCCGGACGACCCACATACGTTCCGGAGGACACGAATGCATAAGTGGATTTTGGTGCTACTAGGTTTCGGCTTGGCTTGCGCCGAGCCGAGGACCGAAACGTCTAGCAAGGCATCGGCGCCTGAAATTGCTCCTGCAGATGAGAGAGTCATTGCGCGTGACCTCACAAATCGCGGGCTCAAGTTTTGCGACGGCGGCCGATCTGCGCGGCTGGTCCAAGTTGACTCGGTTCGGGTGCTTAGCCGCAAAACGTCGACTGAACAAGGGACCGATGAACTGGAAATCGCCTTTGTTGCCGATACTGATGACGGTGCCCGCGCACGGATCGAGCGCCTCTTCTTGGAGTATCATCGGTATGATCAAGGTTGGCTGATTGATGCAATCGGTGATCGCAACGTGATCAGCGGTTTTTCGTCAAGCCGAATGCTCAGCGATATGTGTGACTGAGTGCCCAAGACCGACGCGAGATCGAGCGCGCGAAGGTCGGTCTTGTTCATGGGGCCTTGGGGACTATAGCCGCGCGAGGAAATGAGGGGGCGCGGCGACTCAGAACCACATCATGTAAATGTTGCTCAGACGCCCGCGCGGTCGAGGTCGTCGGGGAATCTGCGTAAGTCTTTGGGAACCATCGCTGAAGATAAACGGCGCTACGGGACTGCTCCGTCAGGTGCGTTGCTCCAGGCGGTCCAACCGCTCGTTGATTTGGACGAGCACGTACTCGAAATGGCCGGCCATCAACTCAGTGAATCGATCGAATCGCTGGGCGACATAAACCCTCAGCTCCGCGAACTCAGTACGCATTTGTTCGAACCGTCGATCCGCTTGGTTGAAACGTTCTTCCATGTGATTAAAGCGCAGATCGGTCCGCTGGAAACCCGTGCGCATCGCGTTCTCCATGCGTTCAGCACGCGCGTCTCCCTGAACCAGGTGGGCGTCAATGCGCTCGAAATAGGCACGGAGCTCGGCGTCATCCATGCGTCGAATATAGCGTCGCCACAGGCGCGCACCATAGGCAAATGCGACGACGAAGCGCAGTCGAACAGACTCAGGCGTTGCCGCCACAATGGCCGAGCCGGTATCCTGTGCCCATGCTTACAAAAACCATCACGGCAACGACGACGCCGCAAGCAGCGGGGCGCCGTACACGCCTAGCCGGCTACGCTTTCGCGCTCTGCGCCGGCGCCATCTGGGGCACGACCGGCCCGCTCAGTACGGCAATATATGCGGAGGGCGGGCAGCTCAATGCATGGACGATCGGCTTCTGGCGCATTCTGCTCGCAACCCTCGGCTTCATCGTCTACGGCTTCTTCGCGCGTGATCTGTTTCGCGTCGATCGGCGCGGGCTGTTGCTGGTAGGCGTGGTTGGCGGATTGCTGGTCGCCATTTTCGAGGTGGCCTTTCAGTTCGCGATTGCCGGACTCGGCATTGCGCCCGCGGTTGTACTGCTCTACACCGCACCGGTTGCGGTTGCATTCCTGGCGCACGCGATACTGGGAGAGAAGCTCACCATGTTGCGCGTGCTGCTTGCTGTCGTGGTGCTGGTGGGTGTCACGCTGTCCGTGAATGGAAAAGTCGAAACGGATGCAGCGTTGGCCGAAGGTACGTCGCCAGAAACGGTAGCACGCTGGCTGGCGCTTGCCGCCGGCATCCTCACCGCGGCAAGCTTCGCGGGCACCACGATTCTCGCGCGCTTCGCGGTGCCGCGCTACGGAGTCGCGAAAGTCCTGTTCCTGGAGATTGCGGGCGGCACGGTGATCCTGGCGCTGCTGCTGCCGTTGCTCGGCCACGCGCCCCGCTTACCAGCCAGCGTGGCGGGTTGGATCTACATCGCCGCACTCGGCATCGGCTCAGTGCTCGCAGCGAACTTCTTCTTCTTTGCCGCCGTGAAGCGCATCGACGCAGCACCAACAGCAGTTGCAGCGAGCATTGAACCATTTGTGGGTGCAATGCTCGCGCTGCTGCTGTTCGATCAGCAATTGCACTGGTTCGGCTGGCTCGGCCTCGCGATGGTGATTGCAGGCGTGGCCGGCGGCGCTGGGGAAGAAGTTAGCGATTAGAGGGATGAGTGCGATGAGTGCGATGAGCGCGATGAGTGCGATGAGTGCGATGAGTGCGATGAGTGCGATGAGTGCGATGAGTGCGATGAGTGCGATGAGTGCGATGAGTGCGATGAGTGCGATGAGTGCGATGAGTGCGA
>JBQTID010000007.1:0-3155 GCA_052389275.1 Gemmatimonadota bacterium
CCGGGTGAATGATCGTGCTGCGGTCGCTCAGGAAGTCCGGCACGTATTCCTGCGCGGAGAAGATCGCCTGCTGATAACTGTTCGTGTATGGCTGGAGAAACGACCATGCAGCATCCGCTGCATCCGAGGGGACATCCAGGCCGATATGGCACCGCCAAATGAAATACGCCTCGACCGTAGCGGCGAGGAACGAGCCGGCCGCGAGGGGCTGCGGATCGTGCACGATCACGATGTCATTGGGTCTTACGACGTCGCGCAACTCGGTTGCAACGTGACGGCTGATTCGCTCGTACAGCTCACGATCCTCGTTCGTGAGCGGCGCCTCGCGCTGGCCGTGAATAAGGTTGTGCACTCGCTTGGTAACATCGAAGAAGCCGGCTTCGGAAATGCTCAGCGCGAGCCACGGCGCATCAATGCCCAGTTGGCGCAGCATCGAGACTTCACCCGGCAACATCTCGGCGACACCACCGCCCTGACTGGTGGAATTCATCATCCACACGGTTCTGCCGCCGAGTGGCGGCGCGACCGCTTCAGCCGCCGCTTTCAACTCGCGAACCGCCTGTGCATGCTCGGCGACGGCTTCGTAGTCAGCCAGACTGAGGCCCCTGCGAACCGGCACCCGCTCGATCAAACTGGCCAATCGACCTCGTGGTTGAGTCCGCGCGCCTCGATGCAAATCCCGTGACGAAGTCCGGACACGCCCCGTATGTGCTGGTGGCTACCTTCGAACCTGCTGTGCAACCGCAATAAAGCGCGAATATTGTCGCAACGGGTCGAGCTGCGGATCTACATGCACGAATGCGATCGAATGCGCGCGATCTTCGGCGGCCCGCTCCAGACGGTCGAGCGCGCTGTCGTGATCGTTCAACGCCAGATCGACCTTCGCCAACTCGTACGCGGGGGCATACTGTCCGGCCTCCAGCTGTCGAAGCAGCCGGCGCGCCGCCGCCGTATCGCCGACCAGCGCGTGCCAGCGCGCGAGCGCCGCAACATTGATATTGCTGCCTCCCGACAATCGGACAGCACGCTGGAGTGACGATTGCATGGCGCTCGGCTGCTGCATCTCTTCCAGCGTCCAGGCGCGCCACAGATGCGCCAATTGAAAGGTCGAGTCCAGCTCGAGCGTATGCAGCAGCTGATCGTTCGCCGCACTGTAATCACGCGCGAAATACAACGTCCAGCCGATAGCCGCGTTCGCGATCAAAGACAATGGATCGAGCTCCGCAGCGCGTCGCATCTCGCGATCCGCTTCCGCGAATCGTCCTGCGGCGGTCAACAGATTGCCATACCACTGGTGCGCGGTCGAATATGCCGGGTCGAGTGCAATCGATTGCCGGAAGTGTTCTTCGGCCGCGGGAAAATTCCAATCGAAGTAGAGAGCCGCATAACCGAGCGTGGCATGAGCGGCCGCCGAACGCGCATCCAGCTCCAGTGCATGACGCGCGGCTTCACGCGCGCGCGAAAATGCTGTGCGTGGTGGCAGGTAGTCATAGAAACCGCAAATCGCATAGGCATCGGCGAGACCTGCCCAGGCACGCGCGTAGTGCGGCGCAAGCGCTAACGCGCTCTCGAAGTAACCTATGGCCTGCTCGAGATCCCGCTGGTTGCGGCGATGCCAATGGTATCGGCCTCGCAGGTACAAATTGTGGGCGCGCGGCACGACGTCGATGGCCGCGATCGCCGCCGCTTCCGCCGGCAGCAGCTCGCCTTTCAATTTTTCGACGATGTTTCGGGCGATGTCTTCCTGCACTGCCAGGACATCGTGCTCTGCGCGCTCGTAGCTGTCGGACCAGATTTCGTAGCCGTTTCGCGCATTGATCAACTGCACCGAGACTTTGATGCGTCCATTCGCGACGCGCAGGCTGCCTTCCAGGACGGTTCCGACATTCAGCTTGTCCGCAATGTCGCGGATATCGGCACTATGGTTCCGGTACGCGAATGCGGAAGTGCGCGCCGCGACGCGCAGCTGCGGCACTCGTGAGAGTGCATTGATCAACTCCTCTGTCATACCGTCGGCAACGTATGCGTGGTCGCCGTTGCTCAGATCGGTCAATGGCAGCACGGCAATGCTCGGTTGCACGGCGTCGCCATGCACGCTTCTTTGCACCAGAAATCCCGCGACGATCACGATTGCCAGCGCGAGACCCGCGGCCAGTCCTAGCCGTCCGTGGCGCCACCAGCGTTGCGGCACCGGTGGCTTCAGGATGACGAAGACCTGCTCCTCGCGGATAGTTGTAATCTGCTCGACGTCGGGCTTGGGCTGGGGAGAGGGAGAGGGTGGGAGCGTTGCGGGAACTGCGGGGGACTTCAGTTCCTCCACGAAGCTGACGATCTCGTGCGGCAGATGGACAGCCAGCTCGAATTTGAGGAGTTGTTCGTGCTCGCGGGCGATTTGCAGAGCCGCGGCACGGTCACCTATGTCGGCGAGGACGGTCATCAGGCGCAACGTGATGCGTGAGCTGAACGGATCGGACTGCTGAAGCGCACGTAGATACTCGACCGCGCGCATTCTGTCCTGTCTTTCAAGGGCACGATCGGTTGCGCGCTCCAACGCACCGGCGTAGCGCCGCCGCAACCGTTCGCGCTCGGCCGTCAGCCACAGTTCGAACGGCTCGGAGTTCGGCAGAAAGAAACCATCGAGCAGCGCCCCACCGTACAGCGTAATCGCCGTCTCGTAATCCGCACTGTCGAACGCATTCTCGAAGCTCTCGACATCGCTGCCGGCCAGCTGGGCGTCCAGCCGCACCTCTTCACCGGAACACACGATTACATCGGCGCCCGCCGCATGGTTCACCCGATAGATGGCGTCTGATAGCAGGTGGCGCGCGCGCTCCTGCGAGGTCTCAGGCCAGAGACAGCCGATCAGCCGGTCGCGACTGAGACCACGCGAGCGGTTGACGGCGAGCAGCGCCAGCAGAGCGATCCGATGACGTTGGGCAGCACGTCCGCTCAGCGGGACTGAAACGCCACCCAAAAACTTGACATACAACAATTTGAATCGGGCGATACGGGGACGAGAAACAGGCGACTAAGTCCTCTGGCTCGAAAGTTCGGTGACGTATTCTTCAAGCCGCCTGCTGAAGAGCCAGCTTGGCTAGCAGCTTGGACAAATCCTCACGCGTGAACTTCCACTCGAATGGTTCCGCGTTATCCTG
>JBQTID010000008.1:0-3622 GCA_052389275.1 Gemmatimonadota bacterium
CAGTTCGACTTCGACACCTTCTATCGTCGCTACACCGAGACCATTCTCGCGCTCGATGAGAGCGTAGGTCGAGTGCTCGACTACGTGCAGAAAGCCGGGCTCGCGAACAATACGCTGGTCATTTACATGAGCGACAATGGCTTCTCGCTCGGCGAGCACGGCTTGATCGACAAGCGGCACGCGTACGAAGAGTCGATCCGCATTCCGATGATCGCATGGGGTCCGGGCATGGTGCCGGCCGGCGTGCGTATGGACGACATCGTGCGCAACATCGACGTCGCTCCAACCATACTCGAGCTGGCCGGCGTGCAGCCGACGCGGCCGGTGGAGGGCCGGTCGGTGTTGCCGGTGCTGCGCGGGCAGCGGCTGGCCTCGCCCGGCGAGTTTCTCTACGAGTATTACTGGGAGCACGCGTTTCCGCACACGCCGACCACCTTCGCGCTGCGCGGCGATCGCTCCAAGTACATCTACTACCACGGCGTCTGGGACGGCCAGGAGCTGTTCGATCTCCAGAGCGATCCGCTCGAGCGCTTCAACCTGCACGCCTTGCCGGCATACCAGGACACGGTGAAGGCCATGCGGACGCGGCTATGGGACACGCTCGAGAAGGAGAACGCGATGCGCGTGCCGATGCGCCGCGGCGACTGGCAGGCGTGTGAAAAGTTAGTAGACAGGTAAAAATAAGGTAAAAATTGAAATCGAAATTGAAATTGAAATTGAATTAACAGCGGCTGGACTTGCTGCATGCATTAGAAAACCGTGTAACGGCAATTCGAATTCAATTTCAATTTCAATTTCAAATTGACTTCGGGTTATCCTGGTTGTTCGGCAGTAATTCCTTGAGCTTCGAGTCGTCTGATCGTGGTTATCAGGAGTGCGGTGATTTGGCGTTGTGCATCTCGAACTTCAGCGATTGCTTCTTCGGTGACCAGCTCGAAGTCGATCATGGTATCGACATGCGCCCAGCTTTCCCACGTCGAGCCCTTGGCGATCATGAGGTAATGGAGCCGCTTGCCGGGCCGCCATTCTCCGAACGCTTCGAGCAGATTGGCCGGAATGGACGCGGTGGAGCGGCGAAGCTGATTGACAAGATCGGAAAAGCCACGCGTGTTCGCCGCTTTGATCAGAGCATGCACGGCGCGGCTGTGCCGGCGCGCCAGCCGGTATACGGCCATCTTATCCGGATCGAATAGCGCCATGCCTACCCCCGACCTCAAGTGATTCAAATGCCAAATTTGAAATCGAAATCGAAATTGAAATTGAATTGCCGTTTACCGATTTCAATTTCGAATTTGAATATTCGGGAGGGCGCATCCATAGCGCGGCGAGCCAAAATGACGAATGTCCTTTTGGTCCTTGCTCTTATCGCAACTGCATGCGGCTCGCCGGCAGCGCCGCGACCGCCGATCCCTGCCGCGGATCTCGCGTTCCTCGACACGCTACAGTCGCGCACCTTCGACTTCTTCTGGCAGACCACCAACCCACGCAACGGCCTCGCGCCGGACCGCTATCCAACGCCGTCCTTCTCGAGCGTTGCTGCGATCGGCTTCGCGCTCACCGCGTACCCGGTCGGCGTCGAGCGCGGCTACATCACGCGCGCGCAGGCCGCGGAGCGCACGCTCACAACGCTCCGCTTCCTCTGGCGCGCGCCACAGGGCGGCGCCGTGACCAATGTGGCAGGGCACAAGGGCTTCTTCTATCACTTCCTCGACATGGAAACCGGTCATCGCTTCAAGACCGTCGAGCTGTCCACCATTGACACGGCGTTGCTGATCGCAGGCGTGCTGTTCGCGCAAACGTGGTTCGCTGGTCCGAACGCGGTGGAAAGTGAAATTCGCGCGCTCGCGGACTCGCTGTACCGCCGCGTCGACTGGCCATGGGCGCAAGCGCGTCCACCGGCCGTCAGCATGGGCTGGCATCCCGAGAGAGGATTCATCGCGCACGATTGGCGCGGTTACAACGAAGCCATGATCCTGCTGCTGCTGGCGCTCGGCTCACCCACGCATCCGATCGCGCCGGACGCGTGGACGGCGTGGACGAGCACCTACCAGTGGGGAACGTTCTACGGTTACGAGCACGTTGGCTTCGCGCCGCTGTTCGGCCATCAATACTCGCACGCCTGGATCGATTTCCGCGGCATCAAGGATTCCTACATGCGCGCGCGTGGCATCGACTACTTCGAGAACTCGCGGCGCGCCACACTGTCGCAGCGCGCGTATGCGGTGGCCAATCCAATGGGCTGGCGCGGCTATGGCGCGGAGCTGTGGGGACTGACAGCGAGCGACGGGCCGAAGGGCATGACACGTATAGTCGACGGCGTCGAGCGCAAATTCTTCACCTACGCGGCACGCGGCGCGTCCTTCACCGAAGTGCGCGATGATGGCACCATCGCGCCGACCGCGGCAGGCGGTTCGATCCCATTCGCGCCGGAGGTCACGATTGCCGCGCTTCAGGCAATGCGTGCGCGCTACGGCGAGCGGCTGTTCCGCGAATACGGCTTTCTCGACGCATTCAATCCCACCTTCACTTTCACCGATGTTGCGCCGCAACACGGCAGTGTGAGCGGTGACGTATGGATCGATGGCGACTATCTCGGCATCGATCAGGGCCCGATTCTGCTCATGGCGGAAAACCATCGCAGCGCGCTGGTCTGGGAAACCATGAAGCGCAATCCCTACATCGTGCGCGGCTTGTGCCGTGCCGGCTTCACCGGTGGCTGGCTCGAGGGACGCTGTGAGTAGACGCCGGTTCGCATGCTTCCATGCTCCCATGCTCGCATGCTCCCTGCTGCTAATCGCCGCATGCGGTATCGCGAGTCCAGACCAAAGCGCCGTAACCATCCGCTTCTGGGGATTAGGCCGCGAGGGTGAGGTCGTCGCTGAGCTGATTCCGGAATTCGAAAAGGACAATCCCGGCATTCGCGTGCGCGTGCAGCAGACGCCATGGACGGCCGCACACGAGAAGCTGCTGACCGCGCACGTCGGCAGTGCCACTCCCGACGTCGCGCAGCTGGGCAACACCTGGGTCCCTGAGTTCGCCGCGATTCACGCACTCGAGCCGCTCGATCCAATGCTCGCGCATACCAGCGCCGTTACGCGCGACGCCTACTTTGCCGGCATCTGGGACACGAACATCGTCGACGACACCGTCTTCGGTATTCCATGGTACGTCGACACGCGCCTCATCTTCTACCGCAAGGATATCCTCGCCCAGGCCGGCTACGATGCGATGCCGCAGGACTGGCAGGGCTGGCTCGCAGCGTTGCGCGCGATCAAGCGGAACGTTGGCGAGAATCGCTACCCGTTATATCTGCCGACCAACGAATGGACGCAGCCCGTGATATTCGGGCAGCAGAATGGCGCGACGCTGCTGCGCGACGGCAACAACTACGGCGCGTTCAGCAGTCCCGAATTCAGGCAGGCATTCGATTTCTATTTGCGGTTGTTCCGCGAGGGATTGGCGCCGGTGCAGGGTTTGTACGACGTCGCCAATCCATACCAGGAATTTGCGCGCGGCTACTTCGCGATGTGGATCACCGGACCGTGGAACCTGGGTGAGATGAAGCGTCGTCTGCCGCCGGAGCTACAGGACAAGTGGGCGACGGCGCCGCTGCCCGGCCCGC
>JBQTID010000009.1:0-5825 GCA_052389275.1 Gemmatimonadota bacterium
GTTGCATCCGCGCCGATCGCAACCACGACCGGCATGCGCCGCTCGCCGCGCTGCTTGTATTTGCGGTAATGGGCGGCACCGCCCTTGTGCCGCTGCCAGTGCATGAACGTGGTCTTGCTGTCGACGACCTGCATGCGATACATGCCGACATTCTGCACGCCGGTCTCCGGGTCTTTGGTGATCACCATCGGCAGCGTGATGAACGGACCCGCATCTTTCGGCCAACAGGTCTGCACCGGAATCTTGCCGATGTCGACGTCGTCACCTTCGATTACGATTTCCTGACAAGGCGGCTTGCCCTTGTAGCTGCGCGGCGGGACTTTCGCCAGCTCCGCGAATTTCGGAATCATCTGCACCTTCGCCCAGAAGCCTTTCGGCACATCCGGCTGGAGCAGTGCCGCAATGCGATCGCCGTGCTCGCTCACATCCCGGACGCCGAGCGCCATCGCCATGCGGCGCCAGCTGCCGAAGATGTTGATTGCGACCGGCATGTCGCTGATTTCGCCGTTGTCGAGGATCGGTTTTTCAAAGAGCAGTGCTTTGCCGCCGCCCGGCTGTTTCATCACGCGATCCGCGATTTCGGCGATCTCGAGCTTTACCGCCACCGGCTCTTTGATCCGAACCAGCTCGCCCGCGCGGTCGAGGTCGTCGAGGAAGCTGCGTAAATCTTTGGGAACCATGGGTGAAGGATAAAAGGCGCTACGGGAAGGCGCTACGGTGAGGCGCTACGGGACTGCGCTGCGGGACTGCGCTACGGGAATGCGCTCTAATGGTTGTGGACTACCGCGATGCGGCGACGCAGCTTGCGGCATGAAGGACGCGGATATCGACAACGGTGGAATGCCGGACGCGGATCACGCGCGTCGCGCTTTGGAAGACGACCAGCAGTTCCAACGTGTCCTTGTCGGCGACTCGTTCGAGCGGTGCAAGGCAGGTATCGGCGACTCGTTCGAGCTGTGCGAGGCATGGTTTGTCGACCAAATGGGAGTGCTTGAAGCAAAGCTTATGGCCGGCCTGGACAGATTGGAAGCGCTTGAACGCGAGAAGTGGAAGGATTCAGAATAGCATTCAGCGTTGCTCCAGGCGCTCCAGTCGTTCGTTCACTTCGGTGAGCGCGTATTCGAAGTGGCCGGCCACCAGCTCGGTCACCCGTTCGAAGCGCTCGTCGACATATACCCTCAGTTCAGCGAAACGCGCATCGACGTAGGTCCTCAGCTCGGCGAATTCTGTGCGCATCTGATCGAACCGTGCGTCAGTCCGCTCGAAGCCCGCACGCACCGCGTTCTCAAGTCGTTCTGTGCGCGCCTCGGATTGCTCGAAAAAGGCTCTCAGTTCCGCGTCCTGCATGCCTCAAGATAGCCTCGCTGCCGTCGCCCAAGCCATAGAGTTATGGGCCGGGACCGTATTGCGGAGGGAAGCAGTACGGGTGAAGCACGATCTATGTAAGCGTCCGGCGTAGCCATGTTTTCTTGTCGATCCTAAAGCGCAATCGTCCTGGTGTCCATGAGTCATCACCGGCGCCAGGAGGATGCAATGATCGAGGCAAAGGGAAGCGTATTGGCGCGGACTGCGGCGACAAGGCGCTGGCGTGAGGCCGATGCGCGGATTGTAGTCGAAGCATGGCGGAAGAGTGGGCTTCCGCAGGCGCAGTTCGCACGCGAGCACAAGCTTCATCCGATACGCTTTGGGCGCTGGGTGCGCCGGCTTGGAGGCGCCAGGACAGAGAGGCAGCGTTTCACGAAGTTCGAGTCAGGCGTTCAAGACCGAAGGACGGCGGGGCCGCGGAGCGGATTGAAGTGGTGCTGCGCGAGGGCCACGTGATACGGCTGCCACGCGCATTTATAGCCGGCGATCTGCGGCGCGTGGTGGACGTGCTGGAGCGCGCGTGATGCTGACGCTGCCTGCGTCTGTGCGGATATATGTGGCGGCCGAGCCGATCGATCTGCGGCGGGGATTCGACGGTTTGGCCGCCGCCACGCGTCAGGTGATTGGTTCCGACCCGCTGAGCGGTCATGTTTTCGTGTTCCTCAATCGCCGGCGTAACCGGAGCTGATGGAGCCTTGGCAGCCCAGTCGTGATCGCCAGACGCGAAGAGAGAGCTAAGTGGCTTGATCCTGCGCGGGCGCGACTGACTTATGCAGAGAAAACCTGAACTCGGCATGCTGCTGTATGTTCCGAGAGAAATATCAAAACGAGAAATCGTCGAGCAGATCTACCAGGCGAACCGGGACCGGGTTTCCTCTCGGGCCGGTCGTGGCAACCTGCGTGTGATCGATCTCACGTTTGAGGAAACGTTGGATTTACCCGCTCGAGCTCGTTCAGAACGCGGCCGACGCGGGCGCAAAGGGGATCGCGATTCGATTCCGATGTGGACCAGTCGATCTGTCAGGACGAACCACTCGGTTCAGCGCCTAGCCACGCGTTTCTGAGATCCGCGAAGCCCAGTATCCCGGCCGCTGTCGGTTGTGCGCAACCGCCAATAGGTGAATACCCCCGCGATTACCAATCTCCACGTAGATGATGTTGTACGGAAAATGTCGCATTGTGACTCGCCGGGTGTGCGGGCCGATTAGTGTTCCGATCTGCGGGTGGCGGCGTATCACATTCACGAGGTGTTCGAACTCAGCAATGAACGCTCGCGAAACTGTTCGCGAGCGTTCTGAGTAGTATCCCGTGGCGGCGTCGATTTCCGCTTCGGCGAGCGGATGGACGTCATAACGTGTCACGAATAGCGCTTCTTCAGCCGCTCCATGACGACGTCACCAGAAATCGGTTCGACAGCGCCGCTCTCGATCTCAGTCAGGCGCCGCTCTGCTTCCGCGCTCCACTCTGCCTCATAATCAAGCGGGCTGAGGCTTGCTAGCAGTGCTTGCACGAGCTCTTCACGTTCGTCGATCGTGAGCTTCAGCGCTTCCGCTTTTATTTCGTCTTTCGACATCCAATGCTCCCGTTGTGTGCTCGTTTTCCAATGATACCGGCGGCGGTCTCTTGAGTGCAACATAGAGGCTCGAATTCACCGGGAAGTCGCGTTGTGCCGAAGCTGATATGTCCGGCCGCCCTGTCCGGGCTGCGAGCCGGCAGCCGCAGGTCGAAGCATTTGCTCCAACGACAGCATCAGACGTATCCTGTCACATGACCACCAAAACAATAATTCCCGCGCCGGTCGCGACGGCAACAGCGGCCGTGCGGGCGCGGGCGCTGTTAGCGCGCGACCATGACCGCACGCCCATCTTTGGTGCGGGCCCACCGTATTCCGCGCCACAAGCGGATATCGTCTATCAGAATGTCCGTTTTATACGTCCGGCCGCCCACCGACAACGAATATTGTTTTTGTGGATCAACAAACAATGGCGTCGCGTGAGACACGATTATCTGGCCGTCGACGATGAGCTCGCAGCGGCCATCCGGGTGTAGTTGAAACGCAAAGTCGTGCCAGGTCGAATCCTGCAAACGCACTGGGTAGTTTTCCATCTCATTCCAGGTTCGGAAATCCGTTTCGCAGCTGGCTTGCAACTTGGGATTGGTCGGGTGATACACCGGAATCGGCGCCCGAATTGTGATTCGCGCAGGCGTTCCAGGAAAGGGATCACCCTCACCCGTAACAAAACTCTCCGCGGCCGCTTCCGTGAAATCAATCCATATCTCCTGCCAGTACAACCCTGTTATCGGAGTCTTCTGGCGCCATTCGAAAGTGATGCCTCCCGCTAAATTGAAACGACTGTTCGTTACTGCGCCACTCGGGTAGTGGTCATCACCATTGTTTCTGAAAACGTTATTGGCTTGGCGGCTCACAACAGTCGGCAGCGGACTTCCATAGAGCTTCCAGCGGACCGTGTCCAGTCCGGTCTCCCACGTTTCCTCGAACAGCAGTTTCGTGCGCGGAGCAGTGACCAGTATCGTAAGTGTGTCGGCTCGCCAGCCACCTGCGCTTGCCACTACCTTCGCGACTCCGGGCTTGGTTGCGTGGAGGACCATCGCAGAGTCGAGCCAGGCCGATGACGAATCTTGCAGTGTCACATGTAAATACGGCGCCGAGTACCGATTGCCTCTTTGATCGGTCGTGAGCACCGAAAGTTGAAGTTGTTCTCCGGCCTGCATGCGCGCCGAATCCGGAAGCACCTTGATCTTGTGAAGGAAAGCGTGTGGTCGCCGGGGTATCCACAAGACGTGCGAAACGCCCTTGATTTGCAGATCAGGGGAACCACAATGGCCGATGCGGCAGACGATCAGCTTGGCACTGTCTTCAAATATTCCGTTCAAAGCAATGGCGGAATTATCGGGCGACCATGCCCCAGCGTACACGGTTGCCAGAGTGGTTGCGATTCGTTCACGGTTGTTAGGCGGGACGATCGTGTAAGCCTCCCAATCCCCGCCTCGATCGACGACGAGCAGTTTTCGCCCATCGGGCGACCACTCCAAAACCACCTCGCCAGGAACTCGGTAGCCCTCAATGGCATTTCCGTCGACCGTCCGAACGACAACACTGTCACCCTGTGCACCCCGCGCGATTACTGCAATGCGGCTGCCGTCAGGAGACCCAATCGCGATGGTCTCGAAGGGATCATTGGATATCCGAACTGTGCGACCGGAAATCGGTTCCACGGCATAGGCTTCGTAGTTATAGTTCTCGCCTTTCGAATCACGTCCGCTGTGCACAAGCAACCACGAGCCGTCCGGTGACCAACCGTCTGCGTAATCGTCGCCCTTATGACCGACAACTCTCCAGGTTGATCCATCCACGAGCGAACGCACACAGACTTCCCGGTCATCGGTGCCGCCAATCTCGCACTCAAATGCAATCGCGTTCCGAGCGGGGGGAAACCGCAACTGCCAGTCAAAAAGCGAATCGGCAAACGGAAGCGTCACCGCTACGGTGTCACTGGCTTTCGGTCCGACGAAGCGCAACGCGCGGGTTACACCGGCTGTTTTGAAGACAAGCGTGCCGCCGCCACCGAATAGCTGCGTCGCTTTGGGTTGCGCCGGTTGCCGTGGCACAAATGCGAACAGTCCCAGCAAAGCAAGTGCGGCCGTCCCGATCGTGTATCGGACGGTGCGGATTTTAAGTGTGCCGAATAGAAGTCTCTCCCGAACAGAATTATCCTCGGGCGAACGGGTCCTCTGATTTTGCGCTACTTGCTCAATCGCGGAGGCAAAAACCCGCGACTCGATGGCCTTGGCAGTGGCGAGGAGTTTCTGGAGATTTCTCGGGATCGTCAGCCCGTGTTCAACGAAATGCGACTCCACGGCCGCCGCAGCGGTCAGGGCTGCTGGCCGATCACCAGCCAGCGACCGCGTTTCGATATACGCGCCCGCATGCCGTGCGTTGTCCGGATCATCAATCCAAAGCCGCTCCGCCCATTGCGCTGCCAAGTCATAGTTTTCTGACTCCTGATACGCGTCGACCAATGCGGTGAGGACGTGGACGTGTTCGCGTTTCAGTTGCCGCCCGATCTCGTCGACCCACTCACCGAATACCGGCGCACCGCGGGGTGAGCAACCCGCCATGAAATTGGCCTGATAGATCGACGCGGCATCGGCCAAGCGCCCTTCGGACGCAGCCCGCCGGAATTCGACGACATCACACGCGATACCCGCGCGATCGACCGTTACGGACCGGTCCTCCGTCAACAGCACGCCAGGTGGCAGGACGCGGCGGGTGTCAGAAAGGAGCTCACGCAACCGGTGCTGGCTGTCCTTACCGGGTTGGGGATCCCACAGCAGGTCGCAAAGCTGGTCGCGCGTGACGGAACTGGGCTGCAGAAAAAGGTAAGCCAGCAGCGCCAGGCGACGGCCGCCACCGGTCACGCCGGAGCCCTCGACTACGA
>JBQTID010000010.1:0-2326 GCA_052389275.1 Gemmatimonadota bacterium
AGGATAACGCGGAACCATTCGAGTGGAAGTTCACGCGTGAGGATTTGTCCAAGCTGCTAGCCAAGCTGGCTCTTCAGCAGGCGGCTTGAAGAATACGTCACCGAACTTTCGAGCCAGAGGACTTAGCTTCGTGCTGATTGGGCACGAGCAGATCGCACCCAGCTCTGATTGCGCGCTCGAGCGGCTCGCCATCGCAATCGGCAATGAAGCGCGTGTCGTGCGCATGCGCGATGCGCGAGATGAACGCGTACAAATCATTGCCGGCGCCGCGCGGAATACTGCCCGAGCACACCACCCATTCGGGCTTTAGCTGCTTGCACGCGGTCTCGACCTCGTGCAGCAACCGTACGCGATCATCCTCCGACAGCTCCGGTCCGTGCGGGTTGATGAGCAGCGACCGGCCGCTCGCCTCGCGCACCGCGACAAAGGTACGCGTCTCGGCCTCGATCGGTACGACAATGTGTGGCGTCGCGTCGTCGTCGAGCAGCGCGTTCAGCTCGGCGCCGGCGCGCCCGCCGAAGAACGCGAGCGCCACACTCGCGCCGCCCAGCTCGCGCGCAGCTCTGGTCAGGTTGATGCCCTGGCCGCCAGCCCGCCGGCGCGGCATCCCCACACGGTTGGCATCGTCCCAGACGAGCTTCTCTGCTTCGTGGAGGAGGTCGATTGAGGGGTTGGGAGTAATGGTCAGGATCATTGATCTTTTAACAGACGTTTACGTTCACGTGCACGTGCACGTGCACGTGTACCGATTAGCGCGTCGGTTTGCCCTCAAGCGAACCGCCTGATTGGCCACCGTACACGTGCACGTGAACGTGAACGTGAACGTGAACGTCCATTGATGTCACAGTTTAATAAAGATCTTCTTGCGATAGAAAACCCACATGATGCCGAGCCAGAAGAGCACGTACGTGATCGCGAATGCGAGCGATGCATTGATCGGATCCGCCCAGCTCAGATAGAAGTGCTTGAAGATGTAGGTCTTGAGCGCGACGTCGGCGCCAGCCTCATTTACCTTGATGAGATTCAGTACGCGCGCGAACGCGCTGGACAGGAAGAACGCGGCGATCGCGTTGGTGCCGTAGACGACGAAGGGCGTCGCCCAGCGCCGGTATCCTCTGATGTCGATGAGGTAGTAGCAGACCGCCAGCATGTGGCAGGCGAGGCCGGCAGTGAACACGACGTACGAGCTGGTCCACAGCGGCTTGTTGATCGGAAAGAACCAGCCCCAGATCACACCGGCGATCACCGCGGCCCAACCAACGACGAACAGGCCGACCGCTTTGTCGAGCTGATTGCGGTTCGAGCGGAGCCAGCTTCCCGCGAGTCCGCCGAGCAGCGCGGTGCCGATCGCGGGCATCGTGCTCAGCAAACCTTCCGGATCCCACGTGTTTGATTCGCGCCACAGGTGGTCCGTGCCGAATACGGCGCGATCGATCCAGGCGCCGAGATCGAGTCCGGGCCGCAGCGCGCCGGTGAAACCGCCCGGCACGGGAACCAGCGTTTGGAGCGCCCAGTATCCGAGCAGCAGCACCGCGGTCGCGATGATCTGGCCGCGCGTGCTGGTGTAGAGATAGATCATCGCTGCAAAGAAGTAGGCGATCGCGATGCGCTGGAGCACGCCGGGAATGCGCAGATGCTCCCAGTCGTAGCCGATCCAGGGAAAACTGTGCAGCGCGAGGCCGACCAGAAAAATCAGCGCGGCGCGTTTCGCAGTCTTGATCAGCAGCTCACGCCGGCTCGCCCCCTTTTCGATGAGCTTGCCGAACGAGTACGTCATCGCGACACCGACGATGAAAACGAAGAACGGAAAGATCAGGTCGGTCGGCGTCCAGCCGTTCCAGGGCGCGTGCTTGAGCGGCGGATAGATGTTGCCCCAGCTGCCGGGATTGTTGACCAGCAGCATGCCGGCAATCGTGATGCCGCGAAACGCGTCCAGCGAAGCCAGGCGGCTCGGACCTTGAACGACTGCCGGTTCTGAAGACATGCGGCCGAATCTACAGGCCGCCTTGCTGGTTGCAACCGAGATCGGCCAGATTGGAATTATGGCAACCGACATCACCAAAATCCCGGTCGCGAAACGCGCTGACAAGCTGCGCTTCACTGGTCGCATCCTGTTTCTCGTCGACGACGCCGATCTGATGCGTCGCCAGCTGAACGGCGAAGACATCGAGCTGAGCGACGAAGTGCGCGCCAAGCTGCGCGATCAGATTTCTACCGACGAAATCACGCCCGCCTATATCTGCTACTACTTCGATGAAACACTCGGCCAGTTTCCGTATCTCGGACTGCGTGCGGCGGGCGAATTTCCGGTTACGCGCGGCTCCGT
>JBQTID010000011.1:0-14125 GCA_052389275.1 Gemmatimonadota bacterium
CTTGATCGCGCGCTCGTGAGCGTGCTCGACGTCCTGCACCAGCGAGCCGCCGCAAGCGACGTTAATGACCTGCAATCCACGGCACACACCGAGCACCGGCTTGCCATCCTCGATCGCCCAGCGAGTCAGCAGCAGCTCCACCTGATCGCGGTCCGGATCGGTGCGACCGCAGACATCCAGCTTGTCTTCCATGTAGCTGGCCGGGTCGACATCCACGCCGCCGGCGAGGAAGATGCCGTCGAAGCGCTCGTACATCGCGCGCAAGGCATCCTCATCATTGACCAGTAGCGGCACCATCACCGGTGCCGCGCGGACGGTCGTGAGCGCGCTGAAGTACCGATAATTCATGACCCACGAATGCGGCAGGCTCTCCGGAATGCCTTCGATGGCCTGGAGCGTTTGCGTGGGAACGCCGACAAGAGGGCGAGTGTGAGAGTTTGCGAGTGTGTGAGTGTGCGAATCCATTACTACTGTATGCCTTCGTGCGTTTCTTTTATCAACCGATCCACCACTGCCTTCAAGTCTCCCGTCTCCTTGAACGTCTTCAATTGGCGGTCCGCGCTCGAGCCTTCCTCGAGGATCTTGAACGCGTACTCGACTTCGTTTCTGCTGCCGAGCTCGTCGACGACGTCGTCGATGAACCACTCGACCAGCTCACTGCCCAGCTCGCGCGCGGGCGCCTCGCGCTCCTTGCCCCAGTCGATCAGGCGGCCGTCCAATCCATACCGCACGGCGCGCCATTTGTTCTCCTCGATCAGCTCGGACGGGTAAACGCGGAAGGTCATATTGTCGCGCCGCAGCTTCCAGACCTTCGCGACAATGGCTTGCAGAATCGCGGCCAGGCACGCGGCCTCATCTACGCGCGTGCAAATGTCGAGAAAACGGAATTCGAGCGTCGGGTACTTATGGTGCGGGCGCACATCCCAGTAGATCTTCGAGCCATCCGGAATGCAATTGGTTGCGACCAGCGTATCCTGAAGGTCGACGAACGCCCCCCACGACGGCAGCGTGCGCGGAATTCCGGTGCGCGGAAAATTCCGGAAAATCACGCTGCGGTACGACTTGAGTCCGGTCTCGCGCCCGAGCCAGAAAGGGGAGCTGCACGAGAGGCAGAGCAAATGCGGAATGAAGTAGCGCGAGACATTCATGGCGTCGATCATGAACTCACGATCTTCGATGCCAATGTGCACATGCGTGCCGAAAATCAGCAGCTGCTGCGCGAGGTCCTGCATGTCCTGCTTGACGCCTATGTAGCGCTCGAGCGGCGTAATCTCCTGATCGATCCACGATGAGAACGGGTGGGTGCCGGCCGCGGCGATGGTCAGCCCTTTCTTGTTGGCGAGGCCGGACACCAGGCTGCGCAGCCGGCGCAGCTCGTGCGCGGCGTGGCCCGGCGTCTCGCACACCGTCGTGCCGATCTCGACGATCGATTGGTGCAGCTCCGGCTTCACCTCGCGCAGGATGTAATCGTCTTCTTGCAGAATCTCGGTGATGTAGGAACGCAGCTCGCGCGTCTCCGGATCGATGATCTGATACTCTTCCTCGATGCCAATCGTGAGCGAAGGCGCTTTCATCGCGGCGCCACGATCATGGTGGGAACGCTGGAGCCGCCGCCTGCGGTCACGTTGACGAGCGCTTCGGTCGATATGCGGCTCATGCACCCGTCCATGAATTGACCGTAGAAACAGAAAGGCGCGGTGTCCTCGATACGATCTTCAATGCGGAGCGAGCCGTTGGCAAGCACAGGATACTTCTCGGTCGGCAGATCGATCCGCTCCTGCACGATGAATGGCTGCGCCAGCGCGTGCTGAAGCGCCTGCCGCCACTGGTCAGCATCGACCAGCCAGCCGAGAACAATGCCGGCGCCGCCGTAGTCATCATTCGGCTTCAACACCAGCCGCTCCCGGTTCTCCGCCGCGAACGGCAGCAGGTCGACGACGTCGCCATGAAAGCGCGTCTTGCGTTCCTCGACCCGGCGCGTCCACGGGATGTGCGTGTCGATGCAGCCCTGCTCCGCGACGTCGAACATTGCTCGATTCTGTTCGTCGCTCAGCACCGCCAGGCTCAGCTTCTTGTGCAGAATCTTGCAACGGAACGGATTGACCATGCAGACGGCGCGCTCGCGCACGGCCCGCACAATCGGATGCTCCAGTCCGCCACGCTCGATCAGCTCGTTGATCAGCACACGCTTGTAGATGAGGTCGATCTGCCGGCCGCCGACGAACAGCCTGCCGTCGCGATACTCGGTGTCGTTGACATCCGCGATGATGCACTCGCAGCCCTGCGACTCGAAATACTCACGGCTGAGCACGAACTCGTGGCGCGTCGGCACGTCGTGCCAGTCAAGGATGGCGATGCGTGGTTTCGCGCGACTGTTGCCGGCAAACTGCGCATACGCATGCAACAGCGCGTGCAGCACATTGTGCCGCGCCGGTATGGGTCGTACCTCGAAACGGCGAAGAAACTCGCGCATGACCGGCAGGCCGGAGCAGACGTCCGAGAGTGCGTCGTTATAGGCGGCGCCGGCCGGAGTTTCCGCGTTGTATTCGGTGAAGCGCAGTCCGCCGCGCTCGTTGACGAAGAACGCGTCGAGTCGCGAGACCGGACTAGGCTCGGCGAAGCCGGGATCCTCCGTGACCAGCGTTTCCTCCCAGTCGAGCAGGGCGAATTGCGAGCGGAACGTGGGATCGAACAGCGCGGCTGCGTAGATCTTCTCGAACGCGCCCAGCAGCACGGACACGCGATTCTGAAGAAAGCGATACTGTTCCGGCGCGAGAAAGCGAGGTCGCAGCACGCTCATGAGCGGGCGCTCACCGAAGAACAGCCCTCTTTGGCGCAGCTGCGCGGTCAGCTGCGCTTCGGATTCCTGCGCGAGCTCGTCGGTCAGCAGGGAATGGTAGGCATCAATGGCGTTTTGGAGCATGATTAAATTTTAAGAACGTTCACGTTCACGTTCACGTTCACGTGCACGTGTACGGTTGGCGAATCTGCTCTTCGCGATCGTTCTCGCATGACTGACCACCGTACACGCAAACGTGAACGTGAACGTAAACGTCCATTAAAAAAGATCATCCCAGCGCGTCGCCGCCTGTTTGCGCGGCTGGGTGGCATAACGGATCGCCATGTCGGCCATCTTCGTGACGGCCCACTCGAAGTAGTGCGGCGTAAGCGAGTTGATGTCCATGTCGGGTGCCGGGTTCATGAAATCGATGGCATACGGTACGCCGTCGCGTATCGCGAACTCGATCGAGTTCATGTCGTAGCCGAGCGCGCCTACGATCTTGAGCGCGTCGCCGACCACGCGCGTGCCGAGATCGGCGGACAGGTGATCATGTTCGACGTGGTACTTCCGCTCCTTCGGGTCGTACTTGATCGGCAGGACCTCATCCTGTCCGATGCACAGGCATCTCACGAAATGGTCCCACTTGATGAACTCCTGCACGACCATCGTGAGCCGCCCGGATTCGTTGTAGTGCGTGATCAGCTCGTCCAGCGACTTGCAGACGTAAACGTCCTTCCAGCCGCCGCCGTGCGCGTCCTTCAGGATACACGGCATGCCGACGTAGTCCACGATGTCCTGCCACGGCAGAGGATAGGCCAGGTTGCGCAGGCTCTCGTCATGCTTGATGCCGGGTACGTACTCGCGATTCGGCAGTACCACCGTCTTCGGGCTCGCAATGCCGAGCTTCGTGATCAGCGAGGCGCCGAAAAACTTGTCGTCCGCCGTCCACATGAACGGGTTGTTGACGACGCGGCTGCCTTCCAGCGCGGCGTGCTTGAGGTAACTCCGGTAGTACGGTACTTCGTGGCTGATGCGGTCAATGATCACGGCATAGGGGATCGGCTCGTCCATGCGCGTGCCGCCCAGCTTCACGTACTCGGCGATGACCCCCGCGTTGCGCGCATTGACTTCTTCGATGAAGCGCGGCGGAAAGGACCACTCGCGCCCGACCAGCAAACCGACCTTGATCATCTGATTCCCGAGGGACCGCTGTTTATGGCGCCGCCGTTATCGTGACGACGTTAACGGTGCTGCTTTTATTGGTGACGGCGTTATCGTGTCGACGTCAAAAGCGGTTTTAACTTCGTCACCGTTAACAACATCACCCTGACATCGTCACGAATTAAGTTCGTCACCGTTTAACTTCGTTAGTCGGCATTGATGTAGAGCCGAATGATCTGCCGCCAAATACGGCCGGGTCTACAGGATTCTAGCGTATGCGAATGCGCGCGAGCAGCGCCTGGAAGCGCGGATCGGCGCGCAATGGATCATAGCTCGGATCGGCCTCCGCCCAGCCGAGGAGCCAGCCGGATTTCATCGCAAACGCGCGCTCCAGCCACTCAACCGCGCGGTCATGGTTGCCAAGGTTCGCGTGAATCATGGCGATCTGCTCCGGCGGAACGTACTCGCGCGCTGCCACCTCTTCCAGCCGCTGCAGCATGCGGCGTGCATCCGCAGTTCGGCCCATCCGCGCGTACGTGATCGCCAGGCCGTGCAGCGGCCGCCCTTTCAGCCGCTCCTCCACACGCCGGTAATGTTCCACGGCGTTCTGGTAGTCACCCTTTTCGCGGTAAGCCATGGCAACCGGCAGATCCCAGAAGAAGTGACTCGGATCCAGCTTCGCTGTCACGCTATGCTGCCGAATGGCACGGTCGAAATCGCGCATCAGGACGTAACGGAATTCGAGTGCATAGCTCAGCCAGGCTGAATACGGCTCCAGGCGTACGGCTTCCTCCACCGTGCGCAGCGCACCCGCACGATCACCGCGCACCTGCAACAGCCACGCATAGTAATCACGGGCATTGCCGGCGTTCGGGTTCAGCTCGAGCGCGCGCTTGAGCTCCCGCTCACTCGCGGTCGCGTTCCAGTCGTTCCACAGCAACACCGCGCCGAGCACGGCGTGCGCTTCCGGCTGGCGCGCATCCAACTCGATGGAGCGCTGCGCAGCGGCGCGCGCTTTCTCCATCTGCTGCGGCGCCCGCCGGGTCGGGGTAGAGAGCAGGAAGGCTTCAGCCATGCCGGCGTAGGCCGCGGCATAGTTGGGGTCGAGTTGCACCGCGCGTTCGAACATGCGGTAGCTCTCGTCAACAGCGGCTTCGGACGCCTTTGCCAGCAGGTATCGACCACGCAGATAAAACTCGTGCGCCCGCGGGTTCTGTGTGCGCACGGGCGGCATGTGTTCGCCGATCGCGGCGCCCAGCCTGGTGCGCAGCGCGTCGGCGATCGCAGCGCTGATTTCATCCTCTACCGCAAAGATATCCTTCAGCTCGCGATCGAAGCTCTCGCTCCACAGGTGGCGATCCGTGCGGGCATCGAGCAGCTGCGCCGTGATGCGGACGCGGGTGCCGGCGCGCTGCACGCTGCCCTCGAGCACGTGCGCCACCCGCAGCTGGCGGGCGATCTCCTGCACCGGCAGGTCCTTGCCCTTGAATGCGAATGATGACGAGCGCGCGCGCACCTGCAATCCCGGTATGCGCGCCAGTGTAGAGAGAATCTCTTCCGTGATGCCGTCGCTGAAATATTCGTTTTCGCGAGCCGCGCTGCGATTGACGAACGGCATCACCGCGATCGTGCCCGGCTCGATTTCCGCCGACGGTGTGGCGGGCGCGGTCGGCTCCGGCACGACAGCGGTCGGCCGGCTGACCATAGTGGCAGCCACGGCGGCAAGCGCGAGGATGGCTGCGATCAGGGCGACCTCTACGGCGGTCACCTTCTGTCGCCCCTGTTCGCCGTGGTACCAGGCAAGAATCACGGTCGCGACGAAGCCCGCGGCCAGCAGAACGGTTGCTGCCCGCACGACGCCATCCGGCCAATGAAAGCTTGCCGCCAGGAGATCCAGCACCTGCAGCAACAGCCATGCGACCGCCAGGTACGCGATAGACCATTGCACGAACTTGCGCTGCTTCAGGCGCTCGAATGATGGCACTTGCATTCGGCTTGGGTCTCCCAATCGCGGCGAGCTAAGGCAATATACTGCGGGAGGATAACTGCGGCACAGTAAATTCGGCAGCATGACCTCGGGACTTCGGCACCGTGCCGCGTCTTTTGGTGCGCCTTCCAGGTGCCGCCTTTCAGGTGCCGCTCTTCTAATCGGCTCCGTTGATGTAGCGCCGGCGCTGTTTACGGTGCCGTTGCTTATGGTGACGAAGTTAATGGTGATGATGTTATGAGTGACGAAGTTGTTGCCGATGTCAAAAACGGTTTTCAACTTCGTTACCGTTAACTTCGTCACCCGCTAACATCGTCACGCCTAACATCGTCACCAATAAACCTCGTCACCCTTTGACTTCGTTCCTTTAGTCTGCGCCGTTGATGTAGAGCCGGATCATCTGCCGCCAATAAGGCGCCGTTGATGGTGCCGCAGTTATGGTGATGAAGTTAATGGTGATGATGTTATGAGTGACGAAGTTGTTGTGCCGATGTCAAAAACGGTTTTCAACTTCGTTACCCTTAACTTCGTCACCCGCTAACATCGTCACCAATAAACCTCGTCACCCTTTGACTTCGTTCCTTTAGTCTGCGCCGTTGATGTAGAGCCGGATCATCTGCCGCCAGTACGGCCAGTCGTGCGACCAGCCGTCCCACAGCCGCAGCGCATGCCAGATGCCTTTGTTCCACAACACGCCCGACAGGTGTTTGTTGTTCTCGATGTGCGGATCGGTCTGGCCGGTCGCGAGGATAATGCTCTGCCGGCGAATCGCCTCGAGCTGATCGTGATCCGACAGATGCAGCATGTAGTGAGACGGATCGTTCTGATAGACGTTGTGATCCTCGTAACCACCGGTCAGCGTCTTGATGTCGTACATGCCGCTCATGCCGATCACGCGGCTGACGGCGTTCGGGTGCCGAAACGCGAGATTGACCGCGTGATACGCGCCGAAGCTCGCGCCGGTCGCGATCAAAAAAGGCGTCTGATTGAGCTGCCAGGTGAGCGGCACCACCTCATTGAGGATGTATTGCTCGTACTGCATGTGACGCCACGCACGCTCGCCGGGATGCTTGTCTTTCGCGTACCAGCTTTCGGCGTCCACGCTGTCGACACAAAAGATCTGGAGCCAGCCGTTGCGCACGTAATCGCCGAGCACCTGGATCATGCCGCGATCTTCCCACTCGAAAAACCTGCCGAGCGAGGTAGGAAAAACCAGGACACGTGCGCCGCCGTGGCCGAAAGCCAACAGCTCCATGTCGCGATTGAGCGAAGGACTGTACCAGCGGTGGTATTGGCGGTCCATGCGGTCTATGCGGTCCAGGCGATCTTTGCGAAAGTTGTGACGTGGCGTACCATAGGCGGGTAGAATATCAGGGAGGTGAATTCATGCAAGCGAACCTGATAATCGCGGCCGCGCTCGTTGCGCTGGCTGCGTGTGCCGATGGGAGCCAGGACCCGAACGAGCCGAGGCCCGTGCTGCCAACCGACACCGTCCGCACGCTGACCGTGCAGGAACGACAAGTCGCCGCCGCATCCAATCGCTTTGCCTTCGACCTGCTGCGCGAAACTGCCGCAGCGGAAACCACCAAGCCCAATCTCATGATCTCGCCGCTGAGTGTATCGCTTGCGCTCGGCATGACGCTGAACGGCGCGGCGGGCTCGACGTTCGACGCAATGCGTGGCACGCTCGCTTTCGGCGATCTCAAACCACCCGAGATCAACGCGGCTTATCGGGGATTGATGCAGCAGCTGCAGGCGCGCGATCCGAAAGTCGAATGGCGGCTAGCCAATTCGATCTGGTACGACAACGAGTTCAACGCTTACTCCACGTTCGTCGACACCGTGCGTCACTATTTCGGCGCGGAAGTGCAGCAGCTCGACTTCACGAGCGCGTTGGCGCCGCAAACGATCAGCCGCTGGGCGGAAGAGCGGACCGGTGGCCGCATCAAGGAGCTGATCAAGGAGATCAGTAGCGACGAGGTCATGTTTCTCGTCAACGCCGTATACTTCAAGGCGCCGTGGACGACGCCGTTCGAGCCGGACGCCACCCGCGACGCGCCGTTCACCCGTGCCAACGGATCGCGCGTCGATGTGAAGATGATGTCGGTTGATGCCGGCTTCCGGCACATCAGCAATGCCGATGTGAAGGCGGTAGAAATGCTTTACGCCGACAGCGCGTACAGCATGGTGCTGTGGCAGGGTGCGGCCCCGACCGAAGCGCAATGGACCAGCACGCTGGACGCCATGAAGCCGGGCCGCGTCATGTTGCGCGTGCCGAAGTTCAAGTTCGATTACGACGTCGACATGAAACCATCGCTGTCCACGCTCGGGATGGGCGTTGCATTCTCACGCAGTGCGGCGGATTTCAGCAGGATCGCACCCGTGCCGCCGCGTATTTTCATCACGCGTGTGAAGCACAAATCGTTTATTGATGTTCACGAGTTGGGGACCGAAGCCGCGGCGGCCACTGCGGTGGGCGTGGGGATCGTTTCCATGCCGCCGGAGCTGGTGTTCGACCGTGCGTTTTTCTTCGCGATTCGTGAGCGCTCGACGGGCGCTGTTCTATTTGCCGGGCGGGTGGATCTGCCAGGGATTTAGCGATGAGAGCGATAGGAGCGATGAGTGCGATGAGAGCGATGAGTGCGATAGGTGCGATAGGTGCGATAGGTGTGATGAGTGCGATAGGTGCGATGAGTGCGATGGTCGCTTTTAGCGCATCGCACTTATCGCCCTAATCGCTCTCACTCGCTACTTTACGCCCAGCTCACTCTTCGCGCCCGCACCCGCGCCGACCATTTCCATGGTCCACTTCTGGTCCTTGTCCTGGCCCGAGAACTGAACGCGCACAACACTGCCCGGCGCGTCGTCGGAGAGCCACCACTCCATGTTGCCGCCGCCCGCGCCGAACTTGACGTGCTTCGCGCTGTACGACGCGGTGCCGACCTTCACCGAATCCGTGCCGACCGTCGCGCCCTGAATGCTTTCGGTCGTCGGCTTGAAAGGAAATGCGGTCATCGACAGCATCGACAGATGCTGCGGCACCATCAATTCCTTGCCTTCGGTGTCGCCGGGCAATTTGCCGCGCATGCGCACGACCTGCATGGCAATGCCGCTCTCGTCGAGTTTCTTGAATTGCGATTCGAGCGTAATGGTGTCGCTGGCTTCCGGTGAGACGTTGATCGATTTGATGCGCCACCATTCGCTGCCGTCGGCTTCACGCGAAATCAGCGCGCGCTCGAGCACCATCTTCGTGTCCTTCTGACTGGCGTCCTTGATCTCCCACTGCGTCCACTGTCCCGGCTTGTACGCAGTCTCGAACATGGTCGCACCGGACATGTACATCAGTCCCCACAAATAGCTGACGTACGCCCACGTCATGTCGGGCGTGAACATCCGCATCTGACCGCCGATCGCGTTGCCGATGCGTGCGCCTATGCCACCGCCGCCGCCGTTGGCTGACGCCTTTGAGAGTGTCATACCGAAGCCACGCGCCAACGCTTCGCCGCGCGGTTCGAGCAGCGCCAGGACATGCTTGGAGAAGCCGCGCGCGCCATTCACGTACGGCATCAGCCCCTCTTTCATCTTCGCGAACTCGTCGCCTTTCATGCCAGCCGCGCTCGCGCCGATCTTTTCGGGCTTCTCGTACAGTTTTGCGCGCTCTTTCAGGAATCCGTCCTCGCTGGTGGCGCCGCACTTGGCTTTCATCGCGATCTTGGCGGCCAGGCCGGTCTTGCCGCCGCCGGCTTCTTTCAGCAGCCCCGCGCACTCGCGAAACTTTTCGATTTTCTCGTCGATCGCCTTGACTTCGGCATCGACCTTGTCGAGCTCCGCACGCTCAGCGGTCAGGCCCGCGATGAAACGGTCGAGTCGCTCCTCGGTCAGCTCCTGCGCGCGCGCCGCGCCGGTCGTGACGAACAAGATGAGCAAAGCGAGGAAAATTGAACGAAGACGCATGAAACCCTCCAGGCAGGAATACAGGACAACGAATTGAGGTTTAAAAAGTTGAAAAGTCAACGCTTTCGCGGCCGCGCTATCAGTGCGAGGGGCACGTCCCGCAGGCCACTCCATTTATGGGTGACGCCGTCCGCGGTACGCAGTAAAAGCTGCGCCGAGATGCCGCCATCCAGCATAACCGCGTGGTGCGCGCCCAGCGCGCGCATCAGCTCCAGCGATTCCGGCACTGTCAACCCGATCGGCACACGCTCCGTCCAGACACCCAGGCCATCATAGCGGGTGAGCACGATCAGAATCGTGCTGTCGCGCAATTGAGCGAGCATTAGACGCGCATCACGATGCGTGCGATCGACGTCGTCGGATGCAAGAAGAAGTGACGGCACCGCGCCGTCGAATAGAAGCAAGGGATACGACTGGAACGCGAATCGGATCGAGCGGTCGCGCCGCGCTGCGGCCAGCTGTGCAGGCGCAATCCAGCGAACTGCTCCGGCAGTGTCGATCGCGATCCCCGCTGAGTGCGGACCGTAACCGGGATCGCGTTTCTCGTAGCCGTTCATCACGAGCCAGCCCCACGGTCCGGTTTCTTTGAATTGTCCGGCATTCAGGGCGAATGCAGCATCGTGGGGGGTGGAATCCAAGCTCCAGACACCCGTCATACCGTTCGGTTTGGTCGCGAGCGCGAGCTCGAGATCGAATGCGTGCGGATCGACGCGCGTCATGATCGCGCGCACCGGCAGCTGCCAGGATCCTGCGCGCAACTGCACTTCACCCCATCGCAACCCGGGTTGCGCGTCGCGCCATGCAACCGCTTCCGTGATGCGAGAGAGCGCGAGCAACTCGCCGTTCGATAGCACGGACAACGTCGCGCGCTGCGCATTTAACGGTGATTGCGTGAGCAGGAGCAGCAGGAGAGTAATGCGTAACACCGAAGGCAGCATAAATTTGCGGCTCAGCGGATGCAAGCACAAAAAAATCGGGAGCACGCCGTCATGCTCCCGATCCCCCGAACCGCTCCTTCCGCCGAAGGAGCGCACTACTAGTACCTGCGATTGACCTGGTTGCGAACCGAGTTCAATACGCTCTTCGCTTCCATTGCGCTCTTGACCGCCTTGATCGGGCGCCCGTATGCCAGATCGACCTTCGCGATGCTGTCCATCTGGGTAACTCGCGCCGCGAATTTCTTGGCGCGGATGCCATCGGGACCCTTGGCGCTCTTGATCCCCGCCTTCAAGTCGGCCAATGACTGCTCAGTGTCGTAAACCATGCTGTTCACCGTGCTGCCCACGATCCTGCTGCCGAGCATGCCGAGACCGTACTCGAAACGCGCGCCGACGCCGGCTTGCGCGATGCTGGCGCTGTCCGCCGCGGTCGCGTCGGGCGGCACCGGAGGTGTGGCGCGCGTAAGGGAGTAACCGCTACCGCCTACTAGCGCCAACAGAACGAGCATTTTGCCTGACATGATGGTTTCTCCTGACCCGCTTGGAGCGTGTGCTGGCCGCTAATGTTGGCATTGCCTATGCCGGTAGCAGGGGAACGTCGCGAATTCTTTGTCGGACAATGACTTGTTCGGTTTTTGGCGAAACGGAGGCGTAGCGAAATGCGACAGATGTTTCAAGAAATTGATCACTTTGTAGCTATCGCGCTTGCCGCCGCGCTGCTCACGGCCGCGTGCAGTGAGGCAGGCGAAGAAGAGACACCTGCCCAGAACGACAGCCTCGCAGTCGTGCCGGTCGGACCCGGCACCATGCCGGACGTGCTTACCCCGCCCGATACACCAGTCTCCGAGCCGGACACTGGCCGCGACAGTGCGGCTGATACGATTGCTCCGCACTGAGATTTGCGGAAGCGACTGAAATCGGCATAATTACCGGCAGTCCAAGGTCGGGCGACGCAAGTTCCCCAAAATCTCGAGGTATCATGAACCGCACACGCTTCGCCGGCGCGTTCGCGCTCATCCTTATGGTCAGCGCGGTCGCGTCGTCTCAAACGGTCGATTCGGCATTCATGGCAGGCATGCGCTGGCGGCCAATCGGCCCGGCAAACATGTCGGGTCGCGTAACGGATGTGGAGGGGCTGCCGAGCCCGTCACGCACGTTCTACGTGGTCTCGGTGGCGGGCGGCGTTTTCAAGACGACGAATGGTGGCACCACCTTCCGTCCACTCTTCCAGAGTGAGCGCATTGCTTCGCTCGGCGATCTCGCGATCGCGCCGAGTGATTCGATGCAGCTCTGGCTGGGCACCGGCGAGGAAGACTCGCGCAATTCGCATTCGCCGGGCGGCGGCATCTACAAGTCCACAGACGCAGGCATGACCTGGCAACTGATGGGCCTCGAGAAGACCGAGCACATCGGCCGCATCATCGTGCACCCGACTAATCCCAACATCGTGTATGTCGCTGCGGTCGGCGCTGCCTGGCGCTCGAACCCCGAGCGCGGGCTTTACAAGACGGAAGATGGCGGCACGACCTGGAAGCTGATCAAGTTCATCAGCGATAAAGCCGGTTTCGTCGACATGGTAATGGATCCGCGTAATCCGGACGTGCTGTTCGCGTCGAGCTGGGAGCGCGTGCGCGGTCCGTACTTCCTGAGGAGTGGCGGACCTGGCAGCGCGCTCTGGAAAACAACCGATGGCGGACGCAGCTGGACCGAAGTCAAAGGCGGCGGCTTTCCGGCGACCAACAAGGGGCGCATTGGGATAGCGATCGCCGCAAGTAATCCGCAGGTCATGTATGCGCTGGTGGAAGCCGAGCCGCCCGCGGACAAGCCGTGGCGAAGCAATCCACCCGGCACGCCCAACAACAACTGTCGCAATGTCGGAGCCGGCGGTTGCGGGCTACACCGCTCGACGGACGGTGGCGCGACCTGGGAATGGATGAACGGCAACAACGTGCGTCCATTCTATTACTCGCAGGTGCGCGTCGACATCAAGAATCCGGACCGCGTGTATTGGTCGAGCACGCCTGTGAACTACTCGACGGATGGCGGCAAGACGATCGGCGCGACCACGGTCGCGCTGCATGTGGATCATCATGCCATGTGGCTCGACCCCGCCGACGAAGATCACTTCATTGTGGGCAATGACGGTGGCGTCGGCCAAACCTGGGACAAGGGCGGCTCCTACGAATTCATCAACACGTTCCCACTGGGTCAGTTCTACAACATCAGCCACGACATGCGCATTCCTTATCGCGTTTGCGGCGGGCTACAGGACAATGGCTCATGGTGCGGCCCGAGCCGGAAGGCCGGCAACAATGCGATGATCACCAATCACGACTGGTTCACGTTCAACGGCGGCGACGGCTTCGTCACGCAGCAGGATCCGCGGCACTGGAACATCATCTACGGCGAGTCTCAGGGTGGCAACATGTCGCGCTTCGACCTGCTGACGGGCGTACGCACGCCGCTGCGCAAACCGAGCTGGCTGGATGCGTATCGCGCGGCCGAGGACTCGATCTTGATCGAGCGTGGCGACACTGCGACGCCGGTGACGCCGCCCCTGCAACAGCGGCTTGCCGCTTTGCGCGCGCGGCAGCTGACCGACTCAGTGTCACTGTCGCTGCGCTGGAACTGGAACACGCCGTTCATCCTCTCGCCGCACAATCCGGACTTTTTTTACGCGGGCGCGAACCGCGTCATGAAGTCCACCAATCGTGGCGAGGACATGACGCCGATCTCGCCGGACCTGACGTACAACGATTCCGCGAAGGTCTACATCAGCACGCGCATCACCGGTGGCGTGACGAAGGACACGACCGGCGCGGAGACGTATGGTACGATCGTGTCGCTCGCCGAATCGCCGATCCGCGCCGGCACGCTCCACGCCGGCACCGATGACGGCCGCGTCTGGTCGACCGTCGATGATGGCAGGACCTGGAACGAGCACACGCGCGCATTCGCGAGACTGGTGCCGCAAGGTACGTACGTCAGCCGCATCGAGCCGTCACGCGCCAACGCTGCGCGCTTCTACATTACATTCGACAATCATCGCAACGGCGATTTCACGCCCTACGTCTTCGCGACCGATGACGGCGGCAAGAGCTTCCGCTCGATCGCGAGCAACCTGCCACGCGGCGCACCGGACTTCGTGCATGTGATTCGCGAAGATCCCGTAAATCCGAATCTGCTGTACGTCGGTACGGATGTCGGCGCGTATGTCTCGCTCGACCGCGGCGCGTCATGGCAGAAGTTCATGAACGGATTGCCGACCACGCCGGTGCACGATCTGAAGATTCATCCGCGTGA
>JBQTID010000012.1:0-39990 GCA_052389275.1 Gemmatimonadota bacterium
CTCCCACGCTCCCCGAATCTGGTCGGCGGCTTTGCCGCGAGGGTCACACCCGTTCCCATCCCGAACACGGTCGTTAAGCCTCGCAGGGCGGATGGTACTGCACAGGCGACTGTGTGGGAGAGTACGACGTCGCCGGCCTTACCTTCGAAAGCCCCACTCGAACAATTGTCTCGGGTGGGGCTTTCATGCATCCGGGTCACTCCCAGCATCATTTCGCGCGTGAAATGATGGCTGGCCACAATCCAAAAAGCCCGTAAATTCCGGCGAATATGGAGGATGTGCGCACCAAGGCCGGATACGTGGCGCTGGTGGGGCGGCCGAACGTCGGGAAATCATCGCTGCTGAACGCGCTGATCGGCGAAAAGCTCAGTATCGTCACGCCACGCGCACAGACGACGCGTGAGAAGGTGCTCGGCATCTACACCGATGAGCGTGCGCAGATAGTCTTCGTCGACACGCCGGGCATGCTCGAGCCGGCCTACGCGCTGCACCGGTCCATGCTTGCGACAGCGCTCGAGGCGGTGCGTGATGCGGACCTCGTGCTGCTGCTGCTGGATCCGACGCGGCCGGACGAACTGCCAGCGGGCGAGGCGCTGGACGAGCTGAAGCTGCGGCGTAGCGCATTGTACGTAGCCAGCAACAAGACGGACGTGGCCAGGCCGGAATCGATCCGTCAGCTGACGGACTGGGCACAAGCCACGCTCGGCAAGCAGGCGCTCCTTATCTCGGCCACGACGCACGACGGCGTGTCTGCGCTGCGCGAGCTGCTGATAGAAGCATTGCCGGAGTCGCCTTTTTTCTATCCCGCAGACGACCTGGCCGTCCAGCCGGTGCGCTTCTTCGTGGAAGAGCTGATCCGCGAGACCGTCTTCGAGGAGTACGAGCAGGAAGTGCCTTATTCAACGGTCGCACGAATCGAGGAATACCGCGAAGATCGCTCACCGATCTACATTCGCGCGACCTTATACGTTGAAAGAGAGAGCCAGAAGCCGATCATCATCGGCAAGCAGGGAGCGGGCATCCGGAAGCTGGGCGAGCTCGCACGCGCAAAAATCGAGCAGTTCGTGGGTGGTCCGGTATACCTGGACTTATGGGTGAAGGCGATGCCGGGCTGGCGCAACAAGGTGTCGTCCCTGCAGTTCCTGGGCTATCCGGTGCCGCCGGAAAAACGTGATCAGCGAGGAGCGTGATGCTCGACAAACAGTTGCTGGAGATTCTGGTGTGCCCGAAATGCAAAGGTGAACTGGAATATCGTCAGACGCCGCACGAGCTGGTTTGCAATCATTGCCGCTTGAGATACGAGGTGCGTGACGACATTCCGATAATGCTGATTGATGAGGCGAAGCCGCTCTAGCCTCGTCGCGTATCAGCTGATGCTGTGCGCGGCATTCCTGCTGTCCGCACACAGCGCGCAGGCGCAGGAAAGCGAGTGCTGCATCGATATGCTCTTTCCGATCGGCGCACGCACGGTCGCGCTCGGTGACGCCGTGACCGCGCGCCCGGGTGAAGACGCCGTGTTCATCAATCCGGCGGGACTCGCGGCGCTGCCTGACGATCAGTTCATCGCGCACCGGTCGAGCCTGGCGGATGGTAAACGCACAACGCTCGGCGTGCTGCTCGCCACCCAGCATGTCGGCGTATTCGGCCTCGCTTATCATCTCATCGACTTCGGCTCGCAGGAAACCACTGATGAATTCGGCAATCCGACCGGCACCGCCTCGATAATCTTCCAGCAGCTGGTTGCTTCCTACGCCACCAATGTCGGCGTTGGCTGGAGTGCGGGTATCAATTATCGAATCTACGATTTCAGACCGAGCTGTAGCGGGGCATCCTGCGCTGAAACGGCCAAGCCCGGCACGACGCACATGGTCGATCTCGGCCTGACGTACGCGCCGCGCTGGCTGACGCGCAGCCGTTTAGGCGTCTCCCTGATGCACGTCGGTTTTCCATTACAGATAAACAACGCCGCTCAGGCGGATCCGACACCCGCACGGCTGCGCGTGGGCGCGGCTTATGAAGCTGGACATCATTTCGCGCGTGACACGACACTTGCCGTTTGGGTTCATGTCGACGCCGTGCAGCGAGTTCGTGACGCGACGGCACCCGCTCTAAACTTCGGCGTCGAAGTCGTGCTGGATCGAACGATCCTGTTTCGCGCGGGCCATTCGTCTGAAGGCGATGGCATCACGAGCGGCGGCACCGGCATCGGACTCGGACTCAAATACGAACGCTTCGAGGTCAGCGTAGCGAAGACGGTAACGGCATCGCCGCTGTTCGAGGGCGAGCCGTTTCATGTGTCATTCGGAGTAACGTTTTGAGGGCGGTCATTGCGGTTCTTGCGATCCACGCGATGATGGCGGTCGTTGCACGGCCAGTCCATGCGCAAGCACCTCTGCGCACGGACCGCTGGGCTACGGACACCGCAACGACATCGACGACCGGCATCGCATTCGTGGCATCGGCGATCCTGCCGGGCGCGGGGCAACGCTATCTGAAATCGGATCGCTGGTTGCCGTTTGTGGCGGTGGAAGCATGGGCGTGGGTGAAGTATCTCGACCATCGCAGCCGTGGTCGCGAATTGGAGCAGGATTATCGAGATCTCGCGTGGAACGTGGCGCGGCGCCTCACGACGTCGGCTAGAAGAGATTCCGTCTTCACTTACTACGAGGCGATCGCGCAATTCGACAACAGCGGACTCTTCGATGCGGAGCCGCTTACGCCGGGGCTCCAGCCCGAGCCGGACTCGACGACGTTCAACGGCATTCAGTGGCGACGCGCGCGCGCACTCTTTCTGCGCGGTGTCGCGGCGGTGCCGGGAACGCCGGAGTTCGAACAGGCGCTCGCGTTCTACCGGAGCAACGCAATTCCGGAGGGCTACACCTGGAGCTGGGGGAACAATCGGCTGGAACAAAGGACGTTTCAGGAAACCATCGCGCGAAGCGACGCGGCGTTCCGCGCTGCAACGCGCATGATGGGTGTGATCCTTGCTAACCACATCGTGAGCGCGGTGGACGCACTGGTCCAGGCGCGCGTGAAGATTCTGACTGAGCAGCGGCTGCGCGTGGGCAGCACATTGGAGCCGCACGGCTCGAGCTATCTCTGGACGACGACGGTCAGCATTCCACTACACGGAGCGAAAAGTGTCGATAACTCCCGAACGAATCGTTGAGTATCTGCGCTCGGAGGCCGGTCACCCACTGACCGCCGATGAGCTTGCGGTCGAGCTCGACGTTGCGCAATCGGAGCGCGCAGCACTCGGCAAGCTGCTCGAGGAGTTGGAAGCGCAGGGCGTGCTCTACCGCGGCAAGGCGAACCGTTACGCCGCGCCCTCGCGCATCAATTTGGTGGTCGGCACCCTGCACGTCATTAAGAGCGGCGCGGGTTTCGTGGTGCCCGACGATCGCTCAGGCGATCTCTACATCGCGCGGGAAGAATTGAACACGGCGGTCGACGGCGATCGCGTAATTGCGCGCGTCGAGAAAAAGCAACGCGCGGGTAAGAGCCAGGGCAGCGTCGTGCGCGTGCTGAATCGCGCGCGTGAGACGGTCGTGGGCGTCTACCATCCGGCGAAGAACTTCGGCTTCGTGGTGCCCGAAGCGAGCCTGCGGCTATCGACTGATGTCTTCGTGCCGCCGGGGCAGGATGGCGGTGCAACCGAAGGCGACGTGGTCGTGGTGCGCGTAACGAATTGGGGGGAGAAGCATCACGGACCGGTTGGTGAAGTCGACAAGGTGCTCGGCAAGATGGGCACCCCCGGCGTCGACATTCTGGCAGTATTGTATGGACACGAGTTACCGGTGGATTTCCCGGTGCACGTTGTCGACGAGGCGGAAGCGCTGCGCGAACGCGGCATCCGCCCTGCCGACCTCGCCGATCGTCTGGACTTGCGCGACGAGCTGATCTTCACGATCGATCCGGTCAACGCGAAAGACCACGACGATGCGCTCTCGATCAAAACGATCGGCGCGAACGAGTACGAGGTGGGCGTCCACATCGCGGATGTCAGCTTCTACGTGACCGAGGGCAGCGCTCTCGATGCGGAAGCGCTCCGGCGCGGTACCAGCGTTTACATGGTAGACCGCACGATTCCAATGCTGCCGGATGCGCTGTCATCGGACCTTTGCTCGTTGCGCGAGCACGTGGACCGTCTGGCCATGTCGGTGATCGCGCGGCTCGACGCGGAAGGCAACGTGGTCGCGCACAAGCTGGTGCGCACCGTTATCCGCAGTCGCCACAAACTCGCATACGAGCAGGCGCAGGCAGTCATTGACGGTCAGGGCAGCATCGATGCGGAGACCGATGCAGCGATACACATGCTGGTCGAGGTGAGCCGCAAGCTGCGCGAGAAGCGGCTCGACCGAGGCAGTCTGGATTTCGATTTGCCGGAAGCGCGGGTGGTTCTGAACCTGGCGGGGGAACCTACCGACATTCAAAGGATCGAACGTCTCGAAAGCCACCGCCTGATCGAAGACTTCATGCTGCTGGCAAACGAGATCGTAGCGCGCGCCGGCTCGCGCGCGAAGCTGCCCTTCATGTATCGGGTGCACGAGAGTCCGGACGAAGATCGCATCGCGCAGCTCCAGGAATTCGCGAAGACGTTCGGCCACACCATCACGAAAGCGAAACAGCCGACGCCCAAGGACCTCCAGCGGTTACTGGAGCGCATCAAGGGACGGCCGGAAGAACGTCTGCTTTCTACGGTTGTGCTGCGCTCGATGAAGCAGGCGCGCTACAGTCACGAGAATCTTGGTCACTTCGGCCTGGCGGCGAAGCACTACACGCACTTCACGTCCCCGATTCGGCGCTATCCCGACCTGATCGTGCATCGCATCAGCGCACACGCCTTCCTGAATGAAGAGCATGTGCGCCAGGCGATGAACGCGCCAATGCTGCCGGAGATCGCGCGGGTCTCGAGCGAGCGCGAGCGCGTTGCGGTGGACGCCGAACGCGACTCGATCGAGCTGAAAAAGGTCGAGTTCATGGAGCGCCACCTCGGTGACGAGTTCAAGGGCACGATCAGCGGCGTCACTGCCTTCGGCTTCTTCGTGCTGCTCGACGACTTCTATGTGGAAGGGCTGGTGCATGTCAGCTCGCTCGAGGATGACTATTATCAATTCCGCGAGGAGCGATACGAGATCGTTGGCGAGCATACCGGACGTCGTTTCCGCCTCGGCGATCGCGTCCGCGTGCAGGTTGCGCGGGTAAACCGCGAGGAGCGCAAGATTGACTTCGTGGTAGTGCGCGATGAGGCGGGCGGCCGTGATCGGCCGGGCAGACGTCCGTCGAAAGCGCGACGGGGCGGCCCGAAGAAAGGCCGCAAAGGTCGCAAAAGCAGGGCAGCAGCTTAACTTACGTTGACAGAGCGCGGGCGCGGGGTTTAGCTTCCGGCGTTCCCCCGACCACTGATTTCCTGAATTCCCGGCGACATGGGTTTTCGAGCGGCCCTCGTATTTCATTCACCGTCCGGCAGGCCGGCTCCCGCACTTGTGCGTGGGTTTGCTGTCGAATCCGGCTTCGCGATCAATGAGATCCGCGACCCGGAAGAAGTCGTCGCGACGGTAAATCGAACGTTGCCGGCCGGCGTGTTCATGGACGTCCAGAACAACGATGGCTCTCTGGACCTGGTGCGAATGCTGAAGAGCGACGCATTCAGCGGCATCGTACCGGTTGTCATCCACGTGCCGGCGGACCGCAAGGATCTCGTGCTAGCGGGTCTCGAGGCTGGCGCGGATGAGGTGCTGGCCGACGACGCGCTCGAGCGAGAATCCCTGTTGCGGCTGCGCATGATTCTTAATCGCGCCGACCGTGACGTCAGTGTCCATCCGACGACGCGCCTGCCGGGCACCCCGCAAATCGAGCGCGACATAACGGCCCGCATTGCCCGCGACGAGATATTTGCGGTCTGTTACGCCGACCTCGATCATTTCAAGGAATTCAATGATCGCTACGGCTATAATGAGGGCGACGGCGTCATCAAGCTGCTGTCGCGCATCCTGCGCGATCTGGTGAAGGGGCATTGTCCGACCGGCGGTTTCGTGGGCCACATCGGCGGCGATGACTTTATCTTCACGGTGCCAATCGATAAAATGCGGATCGTATGTGAAGAAATCATCGAGCTGTTCGACGAGCTGATCCCGTATCAATACACGGAAGAGGATCGCCGGGCCGGCTACTTTCTCGGACGCGACCGGCGTGGCAACATTCTGTGGGTTCCGCTCATGACGCTGTCGATCGGCGTGGTCACGAACCAGCAGCGCAGCTTCGAGCATACCGCGCGCGTAAGCGAGCTTGCGACCGAAATGAAATCGTTTGCGAAGAAGCTGCCCGGCTCAGTTTACGCAGTCGATCGCCGGTCCGACGCGCGCGGCACATACTTCGGCCAGTCGATCGTGTCCTCGGAAGAGCTGGAAGCGCCAAAGGAATCATGAACGTTCGCTGCCCAAGCTGTCAGACGAGCTTTCGCGTCGATCCGGACCGGATTCCGGCTGCGGGAGTTAAGGCTCGCTGTGCCAGGTGCTCGTCCGTGTTTCGGCTGGAACGGAGCGGAGCTGTGACTGCTGCGGTCGCGGTCGCGGGCGTGGGCGCGGGCGCGGGAACTATTCGGGTCGCGGAGCCGCGGGTCGCGGTGACGCGGGCGCAGGAGCCGATCGTTGCGCCACCGCCACCGCCACAGCCGATGGCGCCCGCCGCGACGTTTGTGGCAACACCGCCACCCGCGCCCGCGCCACCGCGACCCGCGCCCGAGTCAGTTCCCGCGACCGCGACCACGCCCGCGACCGCGCCCGGAGCCGTTCCAGGTGCTCGGCGACCGAGTTTCCGCAACCAGGATCCGCAGGCTCGCGCGCAGCGCATTGCACGCGCACTGGTATCGGACATCGTCGCATACAACAAGGATAAGTTGAAGACGACACTCGAGGCGGGCACACTGCGCAACGAGTTCCGCGAGGAGATTCGCAAGAGCTGGGAAGAGTACGTCGAACAGGTCGGGCTCGAGCTGGCGAAGAACACGCCGTATTTCCGTGACTCGCTGAATGAGATTCTGGCCAAGGGACAGAAAGTCTTCTAAGTCGCTCACAAGGAAGGGCGCTTGCGGCCACAGGCCGCGCGCAGACGGAGCTTGCATGCTCCTGGCCGGGTATCAGACTCTGCGGTAATTTCGAATTGAGCTGGGGCCGCCAAATGGCGGCCCTTCTGTTAGGATCATGAGATGGCGACTGAAATGAATGGCAGGGTAGCCGCTGAACGCGAGCGCATCGAGGCGCTCGGAGGCTATCTTTGACGTTACGAAAAAACAGCAGGAGCTGGCCGCTCTCGAGGAGCGGATGGCTGATACCGGATTCTGGGACAATCCTCAGAGTGCGCGTGACATCATCGCGCAAGCCAATGAGCTGAAGAGCTGGGTCGAACCCTACCAGGAAATCCTCAAGAAAACGCGCGATCTGGACGAGCTGGCCACGCTGCTCGAGCTGGAAACGGACGAAGCACTCGAGCAGGAGTGGAACGCGGAGCACGAGCGTCTCCAGCAGGACATCGAGCAGCTCGAGCTGCGCACAATGCTGCGTGGTCCGGACGATTTTCGTGATGCTATCATCAACATCCATCCGGGGGCAGGTGGCACCGAGTCGCAGGACTGGGCCGAAATGCTGCTGCGCATGTACACGCGCTATGCCGAGCAACACGGCTACGCGGTCACGCTGCTCGATCTTCAACCGGGTGAAGAAGCCGGCATCAAGAACGCGACGCTCGAGGTCAAAGGCAAATACGCGTACGGTTATCTGAAGGCCGAGCGCGGCGTGCATCGCCTCGTGCGCATCTCTCCGTACGACTCGCAGAGCCGCCGCCACACTTCCTTTGCCAGCGTGTTCGTGTATCCGGTCGTGGATGACACCATCGAGATCACGATCGACGAAAAGGACCTGCGCATCGACACGTACCGCGCGGGTGGCAAGGGTGGCCAGAACGTGAACAAGGTCGAGACGGCGGTCCGCATCACCCACATTCCGACCGGGCTGGTCGCGGCCTGCCAGAACGAGCGCAGTCAGTTTCAGAACAAGGAAACGGCCATGAGGATGCTGCGCGCCGCGCTCTATCAACGCGAGGTCGAGAAGAAGGAAGCCGAGAAGGCGAAAGTCGAGGCGTCGAAAGCAGACATTGGATTCGGCAGCCAGATCCGCTCCTACGTGTTTCAGCCTTACACCATGGTCAACGATCATCGGAGCGACCTCAAGATTTCCGACGTGCAGAGAGTCATGGACGGCGATCTCGACCCGTTCATTGAAGCGTACCTGAAGCAGTTCGGGGGGACCTTCTGAGAGTGTGTGAGTATGAGAGGGTGAGAGGGTGAGAGGGTGAGACCGTGAGTGAGGATCGCAGCTACATCATCGAGGATCGGTTGCGGAAGCTCGAACAGCTGCGCGAGCACGGCGTCGAGCCGTTCGCTTATTCGTACAGGGTGACGCACACGTCCACGGCAGCCAGGAAGACTTTTTCGGAGACGGACGAGGAGACCGAAACGGTGCGCGTCGCGGGTCGCATCGTGGGGTTGCGCGCCCATGGCAAAACGACGTTCGCTCATCTCGCCGATCGGGCGGGCAAAATCCAGCTCTATTTCCGCAAGGACGAGCTCGGTGATGCGCCGTTCGATATCCTGAATCTGCTGGACATTGGTGATTGGATCGGCGTCGAAGGCAAACTCATGCGTACCAAGACCGGCGAGCTCACCATCAGGGTCGCTTCATTCGAGGTGCTCGCGAAATCGATTCGACCATTGCCTATCGGCAAGGAGGAGGTGACCGAGGCGGGCGACCGCGTCGTGCACAGCGGTTTCTCGGATGTCGAGCAGCGCTACCGGCAACGCTACGCCGACCTCGCCGTCCATCCGGAAGTGCGGGACGTCTTCTACAAGCGTACGAGGCTGACCACGGCGCTGCGCAAGTTTCTGGATGATCGTGGCTTTATTGAAGTCGAGACGCCGGTGCTCCAGCCATTATACGGCGGCGCCAGCGCGAAGCCGTTCATCACGCATCACAACGCGCTCGACATGCGGCTGTACCTGCGCATCGCGGACGAGCTTTACTTGAAGCGCTTGATTGTCGGTGGGCTGGAGCGGGTATACGAAATCAGCAAGGATTTCCGTAACGAAGGACTCGATCGCACCCATAATCCCGAGTTCACAATGCTGGAGTTCTACCAGGCATTCGCAGACTACGAGGACATGATGCAGCTGGTCGAAGAGATGATCGTGCACGCAGCCCGCGCGACCAGCGACTCGCTCGAGCTGCCACTCGAGGGTAAGACCCTGCGGTTCGAACCGCCATTTGCCCGGCTGCCATTTCTCGATGCGATCAAGCAGCACGCCGGATTCGACGCAGCCGCGGAATCCGACGGGCAGCTGCGCGCGCGGGTAAAGAAATTGGGTATCCCCGATTCGGAAAAGATGGGACGCGGCAAACTGCTCGATGAGCTATTCGGCGAATACGTAGAGCCGCAACTGTGGGATCCGGTATTCATCGTCGACTACCCGCGCGAGCTTTCACCGCTCGCGAAGCCGAAGCGCGGCAATCCGGCATTGGTAGAGCGCTTCGAGCTGATGATCGCCGGTCGCGAGATTGCGAACGCGTTCAGCGAGCTGAACGACCCGATAGATCAACGCGCGCGTTTCGCAGCGCAGGTTGCCTTGCGCGAGAAGGGCGATGAGGAAGCGCAAAGCTATGACGAAGACTATGTGCGGGCGCTCGAATACGGCATGCCGCCGACGGGTGGTGTGGGTATCGGCATCGACCGGCTGACCATGCTGTTGACCGATCAATCCTCCATTCGGGATGTGATTTTGTTTCCGACGATGAGACCGGAGGAATAGGGAACATGGGAGCATGGGAGCATGGGAGCATGGGAACAGGGGTGGGACTGCGAGCGTGAACGGATTTCACCCATGCTCCCATGATCCCATGCTCCCAGTGACCCAGGCTGGGTGGCGCGGATGAAGGGTCCGGAGTGGTTCATCGCACGCCGCTATTTGAGTTCCCGGCGCAGGGGGCGGTTTCTCTCGCTGATCACGCTGATCGCGGTCGGCGGCATCTTCGTTGGCGTCACGGCGCTGATCACCGTGATTGCGGTGATGACGGGGCTGCAGCGCGACCTGCAATCGAAGATCCTCGGTTCTAACCCGCACATCTATGTGTTCGAGCAGTCCGGCACCGGCTTCCGCATGTCGAACTGGCGTCCGGTTTACGAGAAAGTGAAGGCAACGCCGGGGGTCTTGAACGCCGAGCCGTTTATCATGACGGCGGTCGCGGTTGCAAAGGGAGATTACGCGAAGCCCGGTCAATTATTCGGCATCGATCCTTACATCAGCGCGCAGCCGATGACGGACGTCGAGCGGCAGGTTCGCGCCAAACGCCTCGCTTTTGGTCCTACTGCCAGCGGCAACCCCGGCATCCTCATGGGCCGCAGACTGGCGGATAATCTCGGTGTGCTGCCGGGCGACGTCGTCACGGTGATTTCGGGGGAAAATCTGCACCAGACGGCTACCGGCATCATGCCATCGATCCGGCAGTTCGAGGTGACCGGCATCTTCTCGACCGGTATGTACGAATACGATTCGCAGAACCTGTATGCGGAGATCGCGCCGGTGCAGGACCTGCTTTCGCTCGACAGCACGACTGTGGCCGGCATCGCGGCGAATGTTGCCGATCCCTGGCAGGCGAGTGAAATCGCGGACGCGATTCATCAGCGGCTCGCGTATCCATACTGGACCAACGACTGGATGCAGCAGAACGGCTCGCTTTTCTCGGCGCTCAAGCTCGAGAAAATAGCGATGGCCGTGATTCTCTTCCTGATCGTGCTGGTAGCGGCGTTCAATATCATCAGCACACTCATCATGGTAGTGGCGGACAAGACGCGTGAGATCGGCATCCTGAAGTCGATGGGTCTGACCAGCGGCAGCGTGTTGCGCATCTTCATCCTTCAGGGTCTCGCGGTCGGTGTGATCGGTACCATTCTGGGTACCGCAGGCGGGTTGCTGCTGGTCGAAATCGTTGACCGCTACAAGCTGATCTCGCTGCCCGGCGACGTGTACTTCATAGACACATTGCCGGTCGCACTCGATCCAATCGACGTACTGACGATCGTCACCGCGAGTATCGTGATTGCGTTCGCTGCCACGATCTATCCGGCATGGCAGGCATCGCGGCTAATGCCGGTCGAGGCTATCCGTCATGAATGACGCGCTCCTGATCGGGCGCGATCTGCGCAAGGTTTACATTCAGGAGGACGGCAGCGAACTCAGCATTCTGGAAGGGGTAGACATCGAAGTCATGCCTGGCGAGGCGGTCGCGGTCATCGGCGCAAGCGGCGCCGGCAAGTCAACACTTCTGCATTTGCTGGGCGGACTCGATCGTCCCACAGCCGGCGACGTAATGCTTGCCGGCCGCACCCTGGCGACCCTGTCCGAGCGCGAGCTCGCGACCGTCCGCAACGAAAGCATCGGCTTCGTTTTTCAGTTTCACCACTTGTTGCGCGAATTCACGGCACTGGAAAATGTCATGATGCCGCTATTGATCAGCGGTGCCGAACCAAAGGCCGCAAAGCGGAACGCGAGCGAGCTGCTGGGCGAGGTCGGTCTGAGCGCTCGCCTCTCGCATAAGCCGTGGCAGCTCTCGGGTGGCGAGCAGCAGCGCGTGGCCGTTGCGCGCGCGTTGGCGAACGATCCGACCGTCGTAATCGCCGATGAGCCGAGCGGCAACCTGGATACCCACACGGGCGAGCAGCTCCATGAGCTGTTCTTCAGGCTGCGCAATGAGCATGGCGTCGCGCTTGTCATTGCGACGCACAATCGTGAGCTTGCAAGGCGGGCGGACCGCGTACTACACGTGAAAGAAGGACGACTGCGAGACTCGGGCGAGATAGGCGACGATGCTGTGTGATCAATGCGGCGAGAACGAAGCCATCGTTCACGTGACGAACATTCAGAACAATCAGATCACGACTTCGCATCTATGCGAGTCGTGCGCTGCCGAGAACGGGGTCGACCCGGGCTTGACGATGGCTCATCAGCCGCTCACGGATTTTCTGGCTCAAACCGGCAAAGCGATCGCGGATACCGCCGGCGCGCTGGGCCCTTGTGCGTATTGCGGCATGAAGCTCGAGGAATTCAAGAAGAAGGGGCGGCTCGGCTGCCCACACTGTTACGTAACTTTCGATAATCACCTGCGTAATCTGCTGCGTAGATTGCATGGCGGCTCGCAGCACATTGGCAAGGTATACTTGCCGCCGAATCCATCAGAAACGCAGCGCCAGGATCGTCTGGCCGGGCTGCGCCGCAAACTCGACCACGCAGTTGAGTCCGAGGACTTCGAACAGGCGGCGCGCATCCGCGACATGATCAAGGGGCTCGAATGATCGACGTCAGCTCGCTGGCTGATTTCGGCCTGAATTGGCTCGAGGCTTCCGGCCCGCACAGCGACATCGTGCTGTCCACTCGCTTGCGCCTGGCTCGCAATCTCCAGGGTCACGCCTTTTCGCTGAAATTGCGGGACGCCGAGCGCCAGCAGATCTATGACCGGGTACGCGAGGCAGCGGACCTGCACAGCGATCTGAAAGGCGGCATAGCGTTCGATCTGGCAGGGCTCTCGCCGCTTTCACGGCGCGTGCTGCTCGAACGCCACCTGATCTCGCGCGAACTGGCGGGCCAGACCGGCGAGGCGCCCGGGCGCGGTGCCGGACTGATTTTGAGTCCGCGGGACACCATCGGCGTCATGATCAACGAAGAAGACCACCTGCGGCTTCAAACCTTGATGTCGGGATTGCGACTGGTTGACTCATACCAGCGCATCGACCGGCTGGACGAGGAGCTGGGTAGCCAGATTCCCTTTGCGTACCACCAGGAATTTGGTTTCCTGACGAGCTGCCCGACCAATGTCGGCACCGGTCTCAGGGCGTCGGTTCTGATTCACCTGCCGGGCCTGGTTCTGACCAGGCAGATCGGCCAGGTGCTCCAGGGTATCGGCCAAATGGGGCTGACGTTCCGAGGACTGTACGGGGAGGGGTCGGAGGTCATCGGGAATTTCTTCCAGATTTCCAACCAGACCACTCTCGGCAAGAGTGAGGAAGACCTGATCGAGCACCTGCAAAAGATTGTGTCCAAGGTGATTCAGGTCGAAATTGAGAAGCGCGAAGTCTTGATGCGCGATGCGCCGGCCGTTATGGAAGACAAGATCTGGCGCGCCTACGGACTTTTGCGCTACGCGCGCTCGCTTTCCTTCGAGGAAGTCATGAACTTGTTGAGTGGCGTTCGGCTCGGCGTGAGCATGAACCTGCTCTCCGGGCTTCGTGTATATACGCTCAACAAGATCATGATTTATGCGCAATCGGCCCATCTCGACCAGGCGGCGGGCCGCTCGCTGACGGAGGCGGAAAGCGACTTGCATAGGGCAGCATACGTGAGGCGGGTCCTGGAAGCCGAAGGGAACGTTTCATGAGCGTGTCACATAAAGAGAAGCGGCGACGTTAGGGAAACAGGTCGGAAGGAGCCCTTCGAGGGGAAACAGATGAATTACAATTTTACCGACCGCGTTCGGAAAGTGCTGGCCATGGCCCGTGAGGAGGCCATTCGTCTGCAGCACGACTACGTGGGCACGGAGCACATTCTCCTCGGATTGATCCGCGAGGGTGAAGGGGTTGCGGCCGCAGTGCTGATGAATTTGAACGTGGATCTCGAGCAGATTCACGAGCGCATCGAAGAGTCCGTCCGTAAGGGCAAGGCCACGATTGCGCTTGGCGAACTCCCATATACGTCGCGCGCCAAGAAGGTTCTCGAGTATGCCATGGCGGAAGCGCGCGAGCTGAATCACAGCTACGTCGGCACCGAGCATCTGCTGCTCGGGCTGTTGCGCGAAGAGAAGGGCATTGCCGCACAGGTATTGAACTCGCTGGGCGTGTCGCTCGAAGAGGCGCGCGCCGAGACGCTCAAGCTTTTGGGAAGCGATGTAAACCCGCAACAGAGCAGCGGCACCAGTGGCGGCGGCACTTCAGCACCGGCACAGAAGGGCGAAAAGAAGTCCAAAACCCCTGCGCTTGATCATTTCTGCCGCGACCTGACCGAACTGGCGCGTGAAAGCAAACTCGATCCGACCATCGGCCGCGCGAAGGAAATCGAGCGGGTGATGGAGGTGCTGTCGCGCCGCAAGAAGAACAATCCCGTGCTGATCGGCGAGCCGGGTGTCGGCAAGACCGCGATCGTGGAAGGCCTTGCGCAGATGATCGCGAAAGGCGAAGTCGCGGACAGCCTGAAGGACAACCGCGTGCTGGCGCTCGACATGGCCGCCGTGATCGCGGGCACGAAGTATCGCGGCCAGTTCGAAGAGCGGCTCAAGGCGATCATGAACGAGATCGCGCAGAACAAGAACATCATCCTCTTCATCGACGAGCTGCATACGCTGGTCGGCGCGGGCGCGGCGGAAGGCGCAATCGACGCATCCAACATGCTGAAGCCGGCGCTTGCGCGCGGCGAATTGCAATGCGTAGGTGCATCGACGCTGAACGAGTACCGCAAATACATCGAGAAGGATGGCGCACTGGAGCGGCGCTTCCAGCCCATCATCATCGATCCCCCTTCGGTAGAAGAGGCAATCGAGATTCTCAAGGGTTTGCGGAAGCACTACGAAGATCACCACAAGATCGTCATTCCGGACGAGACGCTGACGGCTGCGGCGCGGCTGTCGGAGCGCTACATCACGGATCGCTTCCTGCCGGACAAGGCCATCGACGTGATCGACGAGGCGGGCGCGCGTGCGCGTTTGTCGACCCAGGTGCCGCCCCCGGAAGTCGCCGAGCTGAAGGAATCACTCGAGGAGCTCGCGTCCAACAAGGATGCGGCGATTCGCGATCAGGATTTCGAGAAGGCGGCGGAGCTGCGTGATTCGGAGCGCGAGCTCCAGAGCGAGATTCGGCGCACCCAGGAAGCGTGGGAACAGGAGCGCAAGACGCACCGTCCCACTATCAACGAAGACGACATCGGCTTCATCGTCAGCCGCTGGACGGGCATTCCGGTTACGCGCCTGCGCGAAGCGGAGACCGAGCGGCTGGTGAACATGGAAGGCGAGCTGCACGAGCGCGTCATCGGGCAGGACGAGGCTATCAAGGCGATCAGCCGAGCGATTCGGCGCAGCCGCGCCGGTCTCAAGGATCCGGCGCGTCCGATCGGCAGCTTCATCTTCAGCGGTCCGACCGGTGTCGGTAAGACGGAGCTGGCGCGCGCGCTGGCGGAATTCCTGTTCGCCGACCGCGACGCGCTGATCCGTGTCGACATGTCGGAATACATGGAGAAGTTCTCGGTTTCGCGGCTGATTGGAGCGCCTCCGGGATACGTCGGCTACGAAGATTCGGGCACGCTGACGAAGGCAGTGCGGCGCCGCCCCTATTCGGTAGTGCTGCTCGACGAGATCGAAAAGGCGCATCCGGATGTTTTCAACATTCTGCTGCAAGTGCTCGATGAAGGGCGGCTGACGGACAACTACGGTCGCGTGATCGACTTCAAGAACACGGTGTTGATCATGACCTCGAACCTGGGAGCGCGTGACATTTCGAAGGGCGGCCGCTCGCTCGGCTTCCACGATCGCAACGAGCAGACGCAGTACGAGAGCATGCGCAGCCGCGTTAAGGATGAAATCGAGCGCGCGTTCAATCCGGAGTTCCTGAACCGCGTTGACGACATCATTGTCTTCCATCCGCTGGCAATAGAACAGATCGGCCAGATCGTGCACATCATGTTGAAGGAAGTGCACGACCGCATTGCGGAAGAAGGCCTGAAGATGCGGATGAGCGACGCGGCCTTGCAATTCCTGATCGACAAAGGCTACGACGAGAAATTCGGCGCGCGCCCGCTGCGCCGCGCCATTCAGAAGTACATCGAGGATCCACTTTCGGAGAAGATTCTGGGCGCCGAGTTCTCACGCGGCGACGAGATCGAAGTGGATGTCTCGCAGGACGGACAGACTCTTGAATTCAGGGCATTGACTGCATCGACATGAATATAGTAGTACGCAGTATCACGCTGGTCGCCGCTTCGGCGGCGACCTTGCTATTTATAGCAGTCCTGCCGGCACATGCGCAGCGCACGCCGGGATTGGTCGTGGACGCGCAGACAGTGGCAGGCAACAGCCGGGTCACAACCGAGACATTTCTCGGCGAGACCGGCATTGTCGCGTCCGACACGATTACGATCAACGATGTGCAAACTGCGCTGCGCAGGCTGTGGGCAACAGGGAAATACAAGAATCTCGAGCCGCGCCTGATCGAGCAACCTGAAGAAGCCCACATCGTTCTGCACTGGAAGATCGAAGAACAGCCCTACATCAGCCGCATCGAATTTCGAGGCCTCGAGAATGTGAAGTCCTCGACCGTGCTCGACACGGTTCAGCTGCGCGGAGGCGGCCCATTGCGCCCAGGGCGGGTGGCGGCGGCGGAAGGCGCCGTGCGCGATCTGCTCGCGAAAAAGGGCTTCCAGCTCAAGAGCATCTCGCACAGGCTGGAACCCGTGCCGGGTGCGAAAACTCCGGAATTCAACCTCGTATTCAATGTCGAAGAAGGACAGCGCGTCGCGATTGCCGACGTCGCATTCGAAGGCAACGAGGTTTTTGATGACGATGAGCTGAAAGGCAGACTGACCACCCGACCGGAAGGTTTCTTCTGGTTCCGTCCCGGCACGTATGACGAGGAGAAGCTGCGCGAAGACCTGCGCAAGAATCTACCGTCATTCTACGGGTCGAGCGGCTATCTCGATTTCACCGTGCTCGGCGATTCGCTGGACGTCGATCAGCAAACCGGCAAAGCGCGGCTGATTATCCGCGTTTCGGAGGGTCCGCAGTATCGTCTGTCGGAGTTCGACATCAATGGCAACACCCGATTCTCTTCGGAGGAGCTGCGTCGTTACTTCGAGCAGGAGAGCGCCGGCGGCCTGCTGGGTGGTTTCGGGCTGGGCGGTGCCCGCACGACGCAGGTAAGCGGGCGGCCGTTCGATGCGACCGCGTTCGAAGCCGCTACCGGCCGCGTCAAGCAACTCTACAGCAACAGTGGCTATCTGTATGCGCAGGTGTCGCCTCGCATTGAAAAAGCCGACTCGAATACGGTGCGGGTCGCGTGGGACATTCGCGAAGGCAACCCGGCATACGTCAATACAGTGACGATCGCCGGCAATACGTATACGCACGAGGATGTCATCCGCGGCCAGCTGATGGTAGTTCCGGGCGACGTTTACAATGAAGAGCTGTTGATTCAAAGCTATCAGCGCATCTCTTCACTCGGTTTCTTCGAGACGCCAGTATCAGCGCCGCGCATCGAGCCGAATGAGAAGGGCGATGTCGATCTGACATTCGAGGTCAAGGAGAAGCAGACCGGCTCGGTGAACTTCGGAACGGCCGTCGGCGGCGGTACCGGGCTCGCCGGTTTCCTCGGCTACGATCAGCCGAACTTGTTCGGCCAGGCGAAATCCGGTCATTTGCGTTGGGAGTTCGGCCGCTTTTCGAACAATTTCGAGGCGAGCTATTCGGACCCGGCAATCCAGGGCTCGCGCTACAGCGGCTCGATTTCGCTGTTCAGCGCGCGCGACCGCTTCATTCAGTTCACGGAAGGGCGGCGCCGCCGCACCGGTGTCGGCCTGCGCTTCGGCATTCCGATGCCGAACGACGCGCGCAGCCGGTTGACGGTCGGCTATTCGCTTGCGCGCACCACGTACGAGCGCTTCGAAGAAGAGGAGTCGACGACGCTGTTCAATCTGCCGCCGGGTATTCAGAGCACGGTCACGCTCGGGCTCCAGCGCTTCAATCTCGATCATCCAATGTTTCCGACGGCGGGAACGCGGCAGGAGTTCGAGGCTTCGTTAAATGGCGGCATCCTCGGCGGCGCCGGCGACTTCCAGAAGTACATGGTGAGCGGCGCGTGGTACGTGCCGGTCGGCCGGCTCGGAGGCGGCGCGCCAGGGTCGCGGCCAATTCGCTTCACGCTCGGTCTGTCGGCGGAAGCCGGCGCGCTGTTCGGCGATGCCAGCCGCTTCCCGTTCGAACGCTACTGGATGGGCGGCGTACAGTTCGGCCGGCCACTGCGCGGTTATGACGAAACCACCATTACACCGTTGGGGTATGTTCCTCGCTGCTCGGCGGGTCAGGTGGCATGTCCGCCCCTCGAGGATCGGTTGGGTGATGCGTTCCTCCGCTTGAGTGCGGAGTACGCGATTCGCTTCAACGACAATCTTTCGGTCAGCACGTTCTACGACGCGGGTGGCGTGTGGCGCAACCCGTCACAACTCAATCCGACGCGTCTGCTGCGCGGCGCCGGCGTCGGCGCCATGCTGGTAACACCATTTGGGCCACTCGGGCTCGATTACGCCTACGGGTTCGACAAGGACCGGCCCGGCTGGCAACTCCACTTCAAGTTTGGACAGGGATTCTAGTCAATGCGTAAGACATTCTTGATCACGCTCGCGGGCCTGGCAGTCAGCGCATCGGCAGCCGTTGCGCAGGCGCCCGCCCAGCAGGCGGCAGCCGCGACGAAAGTCGCGTACATCAATTCGCAGAAGCTGATTGCTGAAGCGCCCGGCGCCGCTGAGGCGCGCACTACCATCGAGAAGGAAGCGAACAAGCATCGCGCCGATCTCGCGCTGGCCGAGGATTCGCTGCGCAACGTCGTGACCGAGTACCAGAAGAAGCAGCTGGTGCTGTCGGCGGATGCGCGCACGAAGGAGGAAGCGGCGATTCGCACGAAGCAGGAAGCGCTTCAGGCGCGTGCCGGCCAGCTCGAGCAGCAAATGAGCAAGCGCCAGAACGATCTCGTGAAACCGATCATGGACCGCATCAATGAGGTTCTGACGGCAATGCGGGCCGAGGGTGGTTACGCGATCATTCTCGATAGCTCCAGCGGCGCGATCGTCGCCGCGGATCCGGCGCTCGATTTGACGGATCAAGTACTGGTTCGTCTGAAGGCCTCGGCAGCGGCACCACCGACGGCTAATAAGCCGTAGCGTCTCGGGGACTGGGAGACTGGGCGACTGGGCGCCCGCAGGTTAGTATCATCGCCCATGTCACCGACGTCTCCCAGCTCGCCCGATCGCACGCTGAGGGCTTCAGAAATCGCTGAGCTCGTGGGCGGACAATTCGAAGGCGCGCATGATCCGGAAATTACCGGCGTCGCGCCGCTCGATCGCGCGTCCGGCAACGAGCTTTCGTTTGTTGCTCACCCCAAATACGCACCCTATCTTGGCCAGTCTCGAGCGGGTGCCATCCTGGCCACCGAAAAGCTGATCCCGCGGGGAAGCACGACGCTTCCCCGTATTGTTGTCGGGGATGTGCAGCGCGCGCTCGCGGCAGTGCTGAAGCACTTCCATCCGGAGCCGTCGATCGCGGAAGGAATTCACGAAAGCGCGGTCATCGGTAGCAATGTGCGCCTCGACGGCGGCGTCCGGGTCGGTGCTCACTGCGTGATCGGTGACAACTGCGCGATCGGAGCGAATTCGTTTCTGTATCCGCAGGTGACGCTCTATTCGAATGTGCGCATGGGCGAGCGCTGCATCGTGCATAGCGGCGCACGCATCGGATCTGATGGCTTCGGCTATACGATGGTCGACGGCCAGCACCGGAAAGTTCCGCAGGTAGGCGGCGTCGTCATCGGCAACGATGTCGAAATTGGCGCGAACACGTGTATTGATCGCGGCTCGGTCGGACCTACCGAGATCGGGAACGGTGTGAAGATCGACAATCTCGTGCACATCGGTCACAACGTTCGCATCGGTGATTTGTCGATCATTGTCGCGCAGGCCGGCGTTTCAGGCAGCACGATGATCGGCAAAGGTGTAACGCTGGCAGGCCAGGCCGGACTGGTCGGCCACATCCGCATCGGCGATGGCGCAATCATTGGCGCGCAGGCCGGCGTAATTGGGGATGTGCCGGCGGGTGCCGTCTACAGCGGGTATCCGGCGCGGCCGCACAAGGAAGCCATGCGCGCCCAGGGAGCGCTGTTCAAGCTGCCGGAGATTCTCAGGCGCATGCGAAAGCTCGAGCGCGAATGACAGCCAAACAGCAGACGATTGCGGGCCAGGCCCAGCTCGAAGGTGTTGGTTTGCACACGGGCGAAACCGTGCGCGTCCGCTTCCTACCCGCAAATCCAGGCAGCGGCATTCGCTTCCGACGTTCAGATCTGAAAAATGCCGAAGACATTCCAGCCGATCTCGATCACATCTTTTCGACCGACCGCGGCACGTCGCTCGCGCAAGGCGAAGCGCGCGTTTTCACGATCGAACATTTGCTCGCAGCAGTAGCCGCGCACGGCGTCGACAATCTGACAGTGGAAGTCAACGGCCCCGAAGTGCCGATCGTCGACGGCAGCTTCCAGCCGTTCTTCAATGCCATCACCGATGCGGGAATTTCCGAGCAGACCGAACCGGCCCAAACGCTCGAGCTTTCCAACGCGATTACCGCGCAGGGACCAGCCGGCGCGTCATATGTGGCGGTTCCGGCGGATTCGTATCGCATCTCGGCTACCATCGAGTTCGACCATCCGCTGATCCGCCGTCAATTCGCGGCCTATGATGTCACACCGGATCTGTTCGCTGCCGAAGTTGCGCCCGCGCGCACTTTCGGCTTCATGCGCGAAGCGGAGGCGCTGAAGGCGCGCGGCCTGGTAAAGGGAGTGACGCTCGAGAACGCCATCGTACTGGATGAAACCGGATTGGCTTCCGGCGAATTGCGTTATCCGGACGAGTTTGTGCGCCACAAGGTAGGAGACATTGTGGGAGACATCGCGCTGCTCGGAAGGCGCGTGAAGGCGCATGTCATTGCCGAGCGGCCCAGTCATGCCGGCAATCTCGCGCTGGCGCAAGCGCTGTCTGTTGCCGGCAAGGCTAACCACGGGCCGCCCATCGTGGACATTCAGCGCATCATGCAGCATCTGCCGCATCGCTATCCGATGCTGCTGGTCGACCGGATTATCGAGTACGAGCCGGGCAAGCGCATCGTCGGCATCAAGAACGTGACTATCAATGAGCCGTTTTTTCAGGGACATTATCCTGGCCATCCAGTCATGCCCGGCGTGCTGATTATCGAGGCGATGGCGCAGGTGGGCGGCATGCTGATGATGGATACCATCGAGAATATCGAAGACAAGGTAGTGTATTTCATGTCGCTCGATAACGTGAAGTGGCGCCGGCCCGTGACGCCGGGTGATCAGCTGCGCTTCGAGCTGGAAGTGCTGCAGCTGCGCAAGCACGCGTGCAAGATGAAGGGCTCGGGCTACGTGGCAGGCAAGCTGGTTGCCGAGGCCGAAATGATGGCGCGAATCGTAGACAAGTAGAATGCTCGTAACGCAGATCCATCCGACCGCCGTCATCGATCCGTCCGCCGAGATCGGCGCGGACGCGGTGATTGGCGCATACACGGTGATCGGCCCGAACGTGCGCATCGGCGCGAGCACTACCATCGGGCCGCATGTGCACGTCGTGCGCGATACGGCCATCGGTGAGGGCTGTACGATTCATCACGGCGCGGCAGTCGGCGGCGATCCGCAGGACCTGAAGTATGGAGGCGAGCGGAGCGAGTTGATCGTCGGCGATCGCACCGTCATCCGCGAGTTCACTACGCTGAATCGCGGTACCAGCGCGCACGGCAAAACCGAGATCGGCAGTGACTGCCTGATCATGGCGTATGCGCACATTGCGCACGATTGCATCATCGGCGATCGCGTCGTCCTGGCGAACGCGGTCAATATGGGTGGCCACGTTACCATCGAAGACAATGTCGTTGTCGGCGGCGTAACCGCGGTCCACCAGTTCGTCAAAATCGGCCGACACGCGTTCGTCGGCGGCTCGTCCGCGGTTCGCAAGGATGTCGCTCCTTACGTCAAGGCGGCGGGCGACCCGCTGCGACTCTTCGGGCTCAACAGTGTTGGGCTTCAGCGACGCGGCTTCTCGGAAGAAACCCGGCGCACTATCAAGCGCGCCTACCGATTGTTCTTTCATTCATCTCTCAACATCGCACAGGCGCTCGAGCGCGCGCGCACGGAGCTGCCCGACAGCCCGGAGCTGCGTCATTTCCTCGCGTTTATCGAGGCCAGCGAGCGCGGCGTGACGGTCTAGCGATGCGTGACGTCCGGATCGGCGTCATTGGCGTCGGCAGCCTGGGCTTCCATCATGCCCGCATCCTGCGCGACGTGCAGGGCGCGCGCCTGGCCGGCATCCACGACTCGGAGCCGACGCGGCTCGGCAAAGTGGCCGCGGAGCTCGACATCAAGGCGTTTGCGACCAACGAAGAACTCCTCGACGCAGTCGATGCGGTCGTGATCGCGGTGCCGACGACCTTTCATGAAGCGGTTGCTGTTGCGGCGGTGAGCCGCGGCGTGCACACGCTGATCGAGAAGCCGATCACGCCCACGCTCGAAGGCGCCGACCGCATCCTCGAAGCCGCCCAGCGCGGCGGCGCGCAGCTCTATATAGGACATGTCGAACGCTTCAATGCTGCTTTACGCGCGTGCGAGCCCTACCTGCACGACCCAATGTTCGTGGAAAGTCATCGACTGGCTCCATTCAATCCGCGCGGAACCGATGTCGCGGTAGTGCTCGACCTGATGATCCACGACCTGGATCTGGTTCTGTTTCTAATGAAGCGCCCAGTCGTTGGTTTTGGCGCTGTCGGCGTGCCGGTGCTCACCGCCAGCACGGACATCGCCAATGCGCGCCTCGAGTTCGAAGGCGGTGGCGTAGCGAACCTGACCGCAAGCCGGGTTTCGCTCGAGCGCATGCGCAAGATTCGATTCTTCCAGCCTTCGGGATACATCAGTCTAGACCTTGCCCATGGGACGGGTTCGTTTCTGCGCGTCAAGGAAGGCATTGCCTGGGAGCCGGGCATGCCATTTCCCGCAGAAAATCTCGATCAGCTGATCGAACGAATACCGCTGCAAGGCGATGGACGCGAGCCGCTGCGCGCCGAGCTGGAGTCCTTCATTGCAACCCTGCGCGGCGAAGACGCGATCTCCGTCACCGGCAAGGAGGGACGTGACGCGCTCGCGGTCGCGCTCGACATCATCCAAAGGATCGAGTCGCATGTCAGCGCGCACGCCTCAGCGTAAGACAGCCGGTCCGCGCTATTACCGCGTGCCCTCGTTCTGGGGACTGATCGTCACGCTCGTAATCGTGGTGCTGCTCATTTTCGGCCTGTTACGATTGGGATGAGCACGCTTGCGCCGAAGATCCTGATTTCGGCGGGTGAGACGTCGGGTGATCTTCACGGCGCGGCGGTAGCGCGCTCCCTCAGGGCGCGCTGGCCTGACGCGCGGCTGTACGGCTTCGGTGGTGATCGGATGCGCGCCGCCGGCGTCGAGCTATGGGCGCATGCCGACCAGATGGCCGTCATGGGCTTCCTCGAGGTTGCGCGTCAGCTGCCGTATTTCCTCGGTTTGCTCAAGCAGGTGCGCGAGCAGCTCGAGCAATCACCACCCGACTTGATAATTCCGATCGACTATCCGGGCTTCAATCTGCGGCTGGCACGCCACGCGAAGCGCCGGCGCATACCCGTGCTCTACTACATTGCGCCGCAGGTGTGGGCGTGGCACCGCAGCCGTATGAAGCAGCTCGCCAGCAACGCCGATCATCTCGCAGTCGTGCTGCCCTTCGAAGAAGCGATTTTCCGCAAGGCGGGCGCGACGGTCAGCTTCGTAGGGCATCCGCTGCTGGACATTGCGCCACCAGGCATGGTGCGCGAAGCATTCTGCGCGCAGATCGGAGTTGAGCCGACCCGGCCGATTTTAGCCATGCTGCCGGGCTCGCGCCGGCAGGAAGTGCGCAGTCATATCGAACTCTTCAACGCGGCGGCGGCGCGGGTCCAGCAGCAACTGCCGGATGTCATACCGGTAATCGCGCAGGCGCCCGGCATTGGCGATGATGAGCTGGCAGGTCCGTTTCCGAAGACGAAGAAGTCACGCGAGCTGCTGCACTACGCGCACGCGGCGCTGACCAAGTCGGGCACCAGCACACTCGAATGCGCACTATCGCTTACGCCGATGGTGATTGCCTACCGGATGCAGCCGCTCACCTATCTGATCGCGAAGCGCGTCGTCGATGTAGCGCACATCGGCCTCGTGAACCTGATCGCCGGCCGACGGGTAGCGGCCGAATTTATTCAGGATGCTGCTACGCCGGCAGCGCTCGCTCAGGCCCTGCTGCCGCTGCTTCAGGATGGTGCGAGCCGCAGCGAGATGCTTCGCGAGCTTGCCGCCGTACGTAATCACCTGGCGCCGTCCGATACGCGTCCGGCCGCCGAGCACGTGGCGGACATTGCCGCAGCACTGCTCGAGGCGCGATGAGGGAAGGCGCGCGCTACTGGTTCGCGGGCTTGCTGGGCAGGCGCGTGCTCGATGCGCTCCTCGCAACGGTCCGCTTCCGGGTCGTAACACCCGAGCCGCAGGTCGACGGCCCCGTCATTTACACCCTCTGGCATGGCCGTTTGCTGCCGCTTACCTATCTTCACCGACAGCAAGGCATCACTACCATGATCAGTCGCTCGGCTGATGGCGAGTACATTGCGCGGATCGTAGAGCGTTGGGGCTACCGGACCGCGCGTGGATCCAGCAGCCGAGGCGGCGGGACTGCTTTGCGCGAGCTGGTCAAAGCCGCGCGCGCGGGGCATTCTCTGGCGCTCACGCCGGATGGTCCGCGCGGACCCCGCCAGAAACTGAAACGAGGAGTGCTGACTGCCGCCCAATTGAGTGGTTTGCCGCTGGTCCCAATGACCGGTTCGGCGAATCGCGCATGGTGGCTCGAAGGGTGGGACCGCTTCCTCATCCCGAAGCCATTTGCGACGATGTACGTCCGCTATGGTCAGCCGATTCAAGTGCCTCGCAACGCGGGCGAGGATCAGCTGACGGCGCTCGAGCAGAGTGTCGAAGCCACGCTCAACGAATTGACAGGACAGGTCGATGCCGATGCAGACGCTCGATAAGCTGATCGAGTGGCCACACGGCGACGCCGCGGCGCGCGTGCTCGGTGCGAGCCGGCGCCGGCGCGGCCCGTTTGCAGCGATCGCACTCGCGGTGCTCGAGGTGCTGTACGGCTTCGGTGTGCGCATCCGAAACGCGTTATTCGATTTCGGCTTGCGACGTGCGCAGCGCGCGCCGGTTCCGGTCATTAGCATCGGCAATCTGGTAGCGGGCGGGGCCGGGAAGACGCCCTTTACGCGCTGGGTCGTGCATGAGCTTACGCAGCTTGGCCGCAAAGTCGCCGTGCTGCACGGCGGTTACGGTTCCGACGAGCCCGCGCTGCACCGCAGATGGCAGCCGGGCGCGATTGTTCTCGAAGAGCGCGATCGCGTCGAGGCCGCGGATGCGGCATTCGAGCAGGGCGCGGACGTCATCGTTCTCGACGATGCGTTTCAGCATCGCCGTCTCGCGCGTGAGCTCGACATCGTGCTGGTCCCGGTGGAAGCCGGCTCGGCACGGCTCCTGCCGCGCGGGCCAATGCGCGAGCCGGAAGGCGCGCTATGGCGGGCGGACATCGTTGTAATTACGCGCAAGACCGCAAGTTCAGAAGCAGCCTCGCAGCTTGCGGCGCGCCTGCGGGAAACCTATCGCAAGCCGGTCGCGGTGGTCGCGCTGCTGCCCTCCGACGATGTGCGCGTGGCAGGTCCGGTCGCGGTAGTCGCGGCCATCGCGCGCCCCGATCTGCTGATCGCGCAGCTTCAGGAACGCGGCGTCGCGGTTGCCAAGGTCGTGGCTTATCCGGATCATCACAATTACACGATGCGTGATGCAGAGCACATTCAGCGCGTCACCAACCCGTTGCCGATCGTCACCACCGAAAAAGACGCGATCAAGCTGGTCACGGTGATCGGCCCGGCCAAGCTGAGCGTGCTGAAGCAGACTCTCGAATTCGAGAGCGGACTCGACGAGCTGAAGCGGATGATAGAGCACGTCCTGTGAGGGTTGAATCGGGTCTTTTGCACTGGCGTGTATGAAGCGGATCGCCTAGCATCACGGTCGCATGGCAGGAAAACCCCATAGGAGCGTATGGAGACCGCACGGAACATCGTGCCTACGGAACAGCCTGGAAACGAAGACAATCCTTTCGAGGCCATGATGGAGCGCTTCGACAAGGCAGCGGAGCTCCTCTCGCTGGATGCCGGACTTTACAAGGTACTGCGTAACCCGGAACGCCAGATCATCACATCGGTGCCGGTCATGATGGACAACGGCGAGATCGAGGTGTTCAAAGGATATCGCGTGCACTACAACACGTCGCGCGGTCCCGCGAAAGGCGGTATTCGCTACGATCTGGCCGTGAATCTCGATGAAGTGACCGCATTGGCGGCGTGGATGACCTGGAAATGCGCGGTCGTGGATGTGCCGTTCGGTGGCGCCAAGGGCGGAGTGGTCTGTGATCCGTTCCGAATGTCGCAAGGCGAGCTGGAGCGACTTACTCGGCGCTACACCGCATCGCTCATTGAACTGCTCGGCCCCGAATCGGATGTACCCGCCCCGGACGTAAACACCAACGAAAAAGTGATGGCGTGGATCATGGATACCTATTCCATGCACAAGCGCCATACCGTCACCGCGGTGGTAACCGGCAAGCCAATCTCGATCGGTGGCTCGAAGGGCCGGCGCGAAGCCACCGGTCGTGGCGTCATGCTCACGATCAAGGAAGCGTTGCGGGTGACCGGCATGCCGCCGCATGGAACCAGCGTAGCGATCCAGGGCTTCGGCAACGTAGGCGGTGTCGGTGCGAAAATGCTTGCTGATGAGGGTTTGACCGTGGTCGCGATCAGCGACAAGACGACCGGCATCTACAACAAGAACGGTATCGACGTCACGGACGCGCTGGACTGGGTGCAAAAGAATCGCTTCCTGGAAGGCTACAAGGGTGGCGATCCAATTGGCGGCGACGAGGTGCTCGAGCTCGATGTCGACGTAGTTGCACCATGCGCGCTCGAGAATGTGATCACGCGGCGGAACGCACCGCGCATCAAGGCGAAGATCATCGCGGAAGGCGCGAACGGCCCGACTACCGCGCCGGCCGATAAGATTCTGGATGAGAAGGGCGTGTTCGTGATTCCGGACATTCTCTGCAATGCCGGCGGCGTTACCGTCAGCTATTTCGAGTGGGTACAGAATCGAGAGGGCTACTACTGGAGCGAAGAGGTCGTGAACGAACGGCTGCGCGATGTGATGATCCGCTCATTCAACGATGTCTACAGCTACGCACAGCAGCATCAGGTGAACATGCGCACCGCATCGTACATGTTGTCCATCGACCGGGTAGCGGCCGTCCATCGGCTGCGTGGCGTTTACGCCTGAGCGTGAAGGTTTCCGTGATCGTGGTTGGAAAACCGGGACCGCTGATCGCGGACGCGGTACTCGAATACCAGCGCCGTGCCGCGCGCTACTGGATTCTGGACGTAGTCGAGGTGAAGGAAGAACGCGGCCGCAAAGGTCTTTCCGATGAACAGATCCGGGCGGCGGAGTCGGAGCGGTTGCTCGAGCGCGTGCCTCCGGGTGCTGAGGTCTGCGCGCTCACGCGCACTGGCAAGCAATGGAACTCCGATGATCTCGCTCAGCATCTCGACAATCTGGCGGTCCATGGTAAAGCCGGCGTCGCCTTCTTGATCGGCGGTGCGCTGGGCCTCTCCGATGCCGTTATCACTCGAGCCGAGCGTACCCTGAGCCTCTCACCAATGACGATTACGCATGAGCTGGCGCGTCTGATCATCGTGGAACAGCTGTACCGCGCCGGCACGATCCTGCGCGGTGAGCCGTATCACAAGGCACGCAGTTGAGCTCCGTCCTTACTCCGACGGCAGTCTCTCAGCTCAACCTGGAGCTGCGCAGTCAGCGGCTCGACGGTCCCCTGCTGGTGCGCGACTACTTCGACGCAGCACCGGCGCTCGCGCCCTTCTTCGCGGGCTCGCCATGGGATTTGGCATCGGCAAAGCGAGTCGCGGATCGAGTGCGTTCGCATTTTGATCAAGCGAGCCGGCTCGCCATGCGCGACGCTTTGCACCCGACCACCGAGGCCGCGCGCACCAAGCTCGAGCGCATTGTCGCGGGTGACGGCTTCTTTGTCACGACCGGACAGCAGGCCGGACTGTTCAGCGGCCCGCTGTTTACGATTTACAAGGCGCTGACCGCAATCAAGACGGCAGAAGCACTCGAACGCACGCTGAGCGTACCGGTGGCGCCGCTGTTCTGGATCGCCGCCGACGATCATGATTTCGCTGAAGTAAACCATATATACGTAATCGGCGCCGATAACAATCTGCACCGTCTCGAAATCAGTGGGGGCGATGACGTGCCGCGCTCCATGCAGCGCCACTTGCTCGATGACGGAGTTGTTGCGGCAGTCGAACGGCTGGCAGCAACGTTACCGGCCACTGATTTCGCGCAGTCGGTGATGGATTGGGTACGGGAGGCGTACGTGCCTGGTCGCAGCATGGCGGAGGCGTTTGCCACGTTGATGAAACGACTGTTCGGAACTTTCGACCTGCTGATTACGTCGAGCGCGCATCCCGTAGTAAAGACATTGGCGGCCCCCGTCATCGCGCGCGAGATCGAGCGATCGGAACGACACGAAACAGCGGTCAGGCGCCAAACCGACAAGCTGCTGGCGCTCGGTTATCACGAGCAGGTCAACGTGCGGGCGGGAGCGGCCAACGTGTTGTACGAGGACGAGCACGGTCGTGATCGCCTCGTCCGGGAAGATGGCAGCTGGCACCTGAGCCGGACCAAGCGACGCCTTGAAACAACCGAGCTTCATGATCTGCTAAGCCGTTTCCCGGAACGCTTCTCGCCGAACGTTCTGCTACGGCCGGTCGTAGCCAGCGAAGTATTCCCGAGCATCGCGTACGTCGGTGGCCCCGCGGAGATCAGTTATTTCGGGCAGATCGGCTGTCTCTTTGCGGCGCACGAAATCCCGATGCCGCTGGTGCAGCCGCGCATGAGCATCGACATCATCGAGTACAAGGTTCGTAAGGTGTTGGACAAGTTCGGCCTCGAGGTCGTCGACTTGCGCCGGCCGTTCGACCAGTTGGCGAGCCAGGTCATCCGCGACGAGCTGCCCACAAATGTAGCGGCTACCATGTTGAGCCTGCGTGAACAGATCCTGAATGGTTACGCCGCACTGATGGCCGCGACTGAAGCAATCGATCCGACCCTGAAGGGGCCGCTCGAGAACGCCCGGAACGCCAGCCATAAGGCGCTGGCCGACGTCGAAAAGAAGATCGTCTCGCACTTGAAGAAGAAGAACGACGTCGGCATTGAGCAGCTTCGCAAAGCGAGCATGAACTTGTATCCGGACGCGCACCCCCAAGAGCGCACCATCAGCGCGATCTCCTACCTGGCCCGCTACGGGCCGAGCTTTATCGACGCAATCGCGGCCGAGGCCGAAGTCAGGCAGGATGGCCATGCGCCCGAATGGCAGGGTGTCGCCTGTGACTGAACTAACGTAATTTCGAGCATGCTTTGGTTCGTGATTGCCGTTGCGCTCATGATTCCTCTGATCGCAGTGGTCCTCGACTCGCAGGTGGTGCGTGCACTTGCGGCGCGCATCGAGAACGACAGCCGCGGCGCTTCGGACGCGGGTGTGAGCAAGCGAATGGCGCAGCTCGAAGCCGAGATCGAAAGGCTCAATACGGAAGTCATGCGTCTCGACGAAGAGACGACCTTCCTGCATCGCCTGCTGGAGCACAAGCCTACATCGCAGGGTGAGCTGCCTCCGGGTGAGCGCACCAGCTGACGCCGTAATCGCGCCGCCGACACCGCCGGGAGGATCCGCGCGATTCGTGGCCGCCGGCATCCTGCTCAGCCGCGTTGCCGGCTTTCTGCGCGAATCCGTCATGGCCAACTATCTGGGCACGTCGGCCTATGCGGACGTTTTCCGGGCCGCGCTGCGCATGCCCAACGTTCTGCAGAATCTGCTGGGTGAAGGCACGCTGAGCGCTTCCTTCATTCCGGTCTATGCTCGCTTGCTGGAGCAGGGCAGGCGGGAAGAAGCGGGGCGCTTTGCCGGCGCAATGTTTTCGCTGTTGCTGGTCGTTGCAGCTGCGCGCGCCCGGTTAGGCAGTGCGCGAGCGCCGCAGCGCGGGGATGTCTTCATGCGCGGCTTTGCCGGGCCGAAGCGCGACCTGGCGGTCGTCTGTGTTCGCATAATCTTCCCGATGACCGGAGTGCTCGTGCTATCAGCATGGGCGCTCGGCGTTCTCAACAGCCACCGTCAGTTCTTCGTACCGTACGTCGCGCCGGTATTGTGGAACGCCGCGATCATTGGCACCCTGCTTTTCTTCGGCGGCCGCATGAGTATGGAGCGCCTGACCATTGCCGCTTCCTGGGGCGCGCTCGCCGGTGGCGGTTTGCAATTCCTGATGCAGCTGCCGTGGGTGCTGCGGCTCGAACGAGATTTGCGCGCCGGCGTCGACACCACATCCGAGCACATACGTACCACACTGCGCAACGCGGGACCCGTGGTGATGGGGCGCGGTGTCGTGCAGCTCAGCGGCTGGCTCGACCTGTTCATCGCATCCTTTCTACCGGGCGCGCTGGCCGTGCTCGGCTACGCACAGACGCTGTATCTGCTGCCGATCAGTTTGTTCGGCATGTCGGTCGCGGCGGCGGAGCTGCCGGAGCTCGCGCGCGCGGATACCGGCGCTGTGGAGGTCCTGCGCGATCGGGTGCGCGCGGGGCTGCGCCGCATTGCGCTGGTGGTCATTCCAGCCGTCGTGGGATATCTGCTGCTTGGTGACGTCATCGTGGCTGCCCTTTATCAACGCGGCAGCTTTACGGCCGCCGATACGGTGATCGTCTCTCTGACGCTTGCTGCTTACTCGATCGGCTTATTCGCTGCGACCGCCACCCGGCTACTCTCGTCCGCGTTCTTCGCGCTGCGTGACACGCGCACGCCGGCGCGCATTGCAATCGCGCGCGTGGTGCTGGCCGGAGCCGCCGGCGGCCTGTCCACCATACTGATCCGGCAATACTGGCCCGAGTACATCCGGTATGGTGCCGTACCATTGGCGGCGGCCGCGGGACTGGCGGCGTGGTTCGAATGGATCATGCTGCGGAAACGGCTCGCCGAGCGGCTCGGGCACGTACCGGCCGGCCGCGGTGCGATTGTGCGAATGTTGCTTGCCGCTGCGCTGGCGGCGCTAGTCGCTAAACTGCTCGGCGCGCTGCTGCCCGCGTGGCCCGCCGTGCTGCTGGCGGTTGTGCTGCTGGCGGTGTTCGGCATCCTTTATTTCGCGCTGGCCGCTCTTTTCGGTATTGAAGACGCCGCACCTGGGCGCATCCTTCGTGTATTAAGAAGGTGATGTCAGAATCGCTCGACAAAAAGCTGCAAACGCTGCCCACGCGCCCAGGCGTCTACATGTTCAAGGATGCCAAGGGTGACATCATCTACATCGGCAAGGCCAAATCGCTGCGCGCGCGGGTGCGCGGCCACTTCGCGCTCGAGGATGTAGCCGCCCCTCACAACCGCGAGGTCGTCCGGCGCGCTCGTGACGTAGACACGATCGTCGTGAGCAGCGAAGCGGAAGCGCTGTTGCTCGAGGCCAATCTCGTCAAGTCGCATCAGCCGCGCTTCAACATCCGGCTGAAAGACGACAAGAAGTACCCGTACATCAAAGTCACGGTCACCGAGCCATTCCCGCGTGTGTTCGTTACTCGCACGCTCGTCAATGACGGCTCACGCTACTTCGGTCCGTATACCGATGTCGCCGCAATGCGGCTGGCGCTCGAGGTCATCAAGCGGCTCTACACGGTGCGCAGCTGCCGTTACGATCTGCCCAATGAAGCGCCGGCGCGGCCCTGCCTCGATTATCACATTGGGCGCTGCCTGGCGCCGTGTGTCGGGCTCCAGAGCGCACAACAGTACGGCGCGATGACTGACGAGATTCTCGATGTGCTGGGCGGCAGAATCGATCATGTCCGCGGTCGGGTCGAAACCGAGATGCGCGCTGCGGCGGAGAACCTGGAGTTCGAGCGCGCGGCCAATCTGCGCGATGTGCTGACGGGTCTCGCGTCGATCGAGCGAAGGCAGAGAGCCATTGACATACGGGGCGGCGATGTGGACGTGGTCGGCATCGCGAGAGATGGCGATCGCGGTTGCGCCGTGCTCATGCGCATCCGGGACGGCAAACTGCTCGGACGCGAGCTGGACTTCTTCGAGAACGTATCGGACGAGACCGATACCTCGCTGCTGGAGGCCGCCGCGACGCGTTTCTATTTCGGACGGGGGGAGCACGGCCTCAGCGATCTGCCGCGCGAAGTGGTGTTCCCGATCGAGTTCGAGGATCGCATCACGATCGAGGAGTTGTTGAGCGAGCAATCGAAGCGCAAGATCGCGACTCACGTTCCGCAAAAAGGTGATAAGCTGCGCTTGATCGAATTGGCCAACCAGAACGCGCGTCATCTGCTCGAGCAACGCGTCGTGCTCGATGAAAGCGTGAGATACCGCGCCGACGACACTTTGTATGAAGTGCAGGAAGCGCTCGAGCTGAAAGTAGTTCCGCGGGTGATCGTTTGCTTCGACATCTCGCACTTGCAGGGATCCGAAGTGGTGGGCAGCGGCGTCGTGTTCGTGAACGCGGAGCCCCGGAAAGGCGAGTATCGTCGCTTTCGAATAAGGGGTGACTGGGGCAATGACGACTTGAGATCGATGGCCGAGATCGTCAGTCGCTACTTCAAGCGGCGCATCGAGGAGGAGCTGCCGATTCCCGATCTCGCCGTCATTGACGGCGGTAGAGGTCAGCTTGACGCCGCGCGCGCCGCTGCCGCGGCGGTGGGCGCGACCGACGTCGCGTTTATTGGTCTGGCTAAGAAAGAGGAGGAAATCTACCTTGTCGGCCGCGCTGACCCGTTGCGGCTGGCCCGCACGAATCGGGCGCTTCGACTCTTGCAGCGCGTGCGCAACGAAGCGCATCGCTTTGCGAACAGCTACAACAGCAAGCTGCGCACGAAGCGAACCTTGCGTAGCGAGCTCGGCGACATTCCGGGCATTGGACCGACACGCCAGCGCGTGCTGCTCGAGAAGTTCGGCAGTGTGCGCGCGCTCAAGGAAACGACCATCGAAGAGCTGGCGCGGCTACCGGGTTTCTCCGACAAGCTCGCGCAGAAGATCCTCGAGCACCTGGTAGCAGACCGCGAGAGCGATACGAGAAATTGAAAGCCCTGATTTTCGATCCGTTTGCGGGTATCGCCGGCGACATGACGCTCGCCGCATTGATCGATCTCGGCCTGGATCCCGACTGGTTGCGCGCCTTCGTGCGCGACCTTGGCCTCGGCGACATCTCGATCGGCATCGAACGGGCGCGGCGGCGCGGCATCGACTGCGCACACGTATGTTTCGATCTGCCGGCAGAACACGCGCATCGGCATTTGAAGGACGTCGTCGCAATCATCGATCGCAGCAACACCTCCGAGTCGACGAAGCGGCGCGCACGCCTCACTTTCGAGCGACTCGCCCAGGCCGAAGCAGGTATTCACGGCACCACTGTCGAGAGCGTGCATTTCCACGAAGTCGGCGCGCTGGATGCGATACTCGACGTGCTTTGTTCGATGGCCGGCATCGAGCAGCTCGGCTTCGAGGATTTCTTCACGCGACCCGTCGCTGTCGGCCATGGCTGGATCGACATTGAACACGGCAGCTATCCGGTACCCGCACCCGCCACACTCGATCTGCTTACGGGCATTCCGATCACCGGCACACAGCTCGCCGGCGAATGCACGACGCCGACCGGTGCGGCCATCCTGAGTGCGCTGACCAATGGGCGCGTGGCGCCGGACGTCTTCACGGTCGTGGGCACCGGCTTCGGTGCCGGCACGCGCGACCCCGAAGACCGGCCCAATTGTTTGCGCCTGATCGCCGCGGAAATTGAGCGAGCGCCCGACCTGTTGTACGTTGTGCAGGCGGATATCGATGATCTCTCAGCCGAATACGCCGCCTCCGCGCAGCAGTCGCTTATCAATGACGGCGCGCTCGATGCGGTGATCGTACACGTAGCCATGAAGAAAGGGCGCCCCGGCATTCGGCTCGAGGCACTCGTCGCTGAGCCGCGGCTCGATGCAGTACTGCGGACACTCTTCCATTCGACGACGACGATCGGCGCCCGCTATTGGCGCGTCGCCCGCGCGGCGCTGCCGAGAGGCGAAGACACAGTGGAATGGGAAGGGCAGCAGATCCGAAGGAAACAGGTCACACTGCCGGATGGTACAACGCGCTGGAAACCCGAGTACGACGACGTGTTGCGGGCAGCAGAAAAACTCGGGCTTGCGCCGCTGGCCGTACGTCAGGCTGTGGACAAAATATAGAAACCATTGCCATTTGATCGTGTAGAAAGTGGCGGTCAGGCAACGACTTGGGACATTTGGGAGGTCTTCGGATGAAGCATTTCGGTAAGGTGCTTTTTATAACAATGCTGTTGGCTCCGACAGCGGCTTATGGGCAGCGTCCGAGCAACACTATGCAGACGCGTAGCGCGGAGCTGTACCTGGATCGTGCCGAGAAGACTCAGGTGCCGCAGGAGAAAGCGAAGTTCGCCCAGCAGGCGCTAGAGATGGCGATTCAAGGCGTCGAGAAGGACCCGGGCAACTCGAAGACCTGGTTCACGCTCGGCAAAGTCTACGCATTGCAGGGCAATGCGGCTGCGGCGGACTCTGCGTTCGACAAGGCCGAAGCAATGTGGCCGGAATACACGAAGGAGTCCGACGAGCAGCGCATGCGCGCCTATGTGGCGGCGTTCAACGAAGGCGTCGACGCAATCCAGCAAAACAACGTCGCGGAAGCGGTGAGCAAGCTGGAGGCTGCTCACGCGATTTATCCGAAGAAGCCGACCGCGATGCTCAACCTCGGCAACATCTACGCGAAGGCGAATGACGCGGAGAAGGCGGCAGCCGCGTACCGCAACGCGCTCGAGATCATGCGCGGTCCGGAGCGGGAAAAACTGAGCGAGGCGGAAAAGAAGCAGTGGGCCGATTGGGAAGGCGTCGCGGCCATCAACGTCGCACAGATTTTGGCCGCGTCGCGCAAGGACGCGGAAGCAGTGCAGGCGTATGAGGAGTACCTGAAGATCAGGCCGGATGACAATGTTGCGCGCGGCGGTCTCGCCGCCCTTTACGCCCGCATGGGCAAGACGGCCGAGGCCACGCAGATCTATAACGAGCTGCTCGCGAAGGACCTGTCGGACGAGGATTTTTTCCAGGTTGGCGTCGGCCTGTTCCGCAGCGAGCAGTATCCGCAGGCTTCGGATGCGTTCCGCAAGGCAGTCGCGAAGAACCCGGCGTTCCGCGACGCCTTTTACAACCTCGCTCAGTCGCTGTACTCGGTTGTCAGCAAGCTGGAGGATGAGCGCTCGAAGGCGAAGCCGGCTGAAGTGAAGGCAATCGATACGCAGCTCAAGCCGCTGTATGAGGAGCTTCAGACCTCGGCAGAGATGGCGCGCGAGCTGGATCCGAACAATCGCAACGTGCTGGCGCTACTGGCGCGCGCGTACCGCGGCATGGCGGATATCGTGGATGAGAAGGCCGCAGTCGACTGGCGCAACAAGACATTGAAGGTCATGGAAGCGCATCGCGATATGCCGGTTGAAGTCAGCGATGTTCAAATCACGAACGAGGACGGCGAAGTGAAGCTGACCGGCAATGTCGTGAACCTGAAGGCCGCGGAGGGTCAACCGGTCAAAGTGACGGTATCGTTCCTCGGCAAGGATGGCTCGGTGCTCGGGACGCAGGAAGTAACTGTCACGGCGCCCAAGACAGAAGAGCAGGTAGAGTTCAGCGCCTCGGTGAAGACGGATAAACCGTTGGGCGGCTGGAAATACGCGATCGCGCAATAACGATCAGCCATAGTGGCAGCGAGAGGGGGGTGGGGCCGGTTAGGCTCGCCCCCTTTTTGCAAGCATTTAACGCCCGAATCGCTAATGATGGAGCGTTATGACTACTTGTCCTGAATGCGGAAGCGTTGGTCCCGAGTCCTTTGGCGAGTGTCCGACCTGCGGTGCGCGCATGAATGGCGTGGAAGCCACCGGCCTGACCGAAAACTGCGATCATTGCGGTGAGCTTATCGCCGCGGACAGCGAGGCGTGTCCGGCGTGTGGCAAGCTGCATGTCGAAGCTTTTTGCTTGAAGCATGCGGACCGGCGTGCGGAAGGGCAGTGTGTCGTCTGCGGCGACGCGCTATGCGAAGCCTGCAACCGGGGCGGTGAAACCCATTTTCTCTGCGACACGCACAGAGCGGTTCCGGTGGTGCAGGGGTGGGCACAGGTTTACACAACCTCCGACGACCTCGAGGCGCAGCTGATTCGAGACAACCTCCAGGCCGAGGGGGTGGACGCGCGCGTGCTTTCGCAAAAGGACCACTTTGCGCTGCCGGTGGACCTGGGTGATTTGAGTCCCGTCCGCGTGTTGGTGCCGGCGTACGAGTATGCCGACGCTGCCGAGCTGATTGCCGTGCACCGGGATGCCAATGGCGATGTCCGCTTCGGCGACGGCGGTGAAGAAACGCCTCCGGCAGCTTGAGCGGAGGCGCAAAATCCGCTAAATTGAAGAGTTGGCCGCCTGCGATTCGGGCGGCTTTACCCTCGGGCGGCCTCTCAGGGCCGCCCTTTTTTTCGGAAGCGCAATGGTCAAGGTCGCACAGGTACTGCCGGGCACGATTGCGGCCGAGCTCCAGCTGGAGATCGGCAGCCGTATTGTGCGCATCAATGGCGAACCGGTGCGCGACGCGATCGACTATCGCTTCCTCGAGGCCGATGGACTGCTCGAGCTAGAAGTGAGCCCGCCGTTCGGCGAATCGTTTCTGTACGAGATCGACAAGGACGAAGGCGAGACACTCGGCGTAGTCCTCGCGCCGGACACGGTTCGGCAGTGCGCGAACAAATGCGTCTTCTGCTTCGTCGATGGCAATCCGCAGGACGCACGCACGTCACTGCATCTCAAGGATGACGATTTCCGTCTATCATTCACGTACGGCAGTTATGTCACACTGACCAATCTGGGGCCGAAAGGCTTTCAACGTCTGATCGATCAGCGGCTCTCGCCGCTGTACGTGAGCGTGCACGCGACCGAGCCTGAGGTGCGCGAGCGGCTGCTCGGCGTGCCGCTCGGCGGGCAGATCGTCCAGCAGCTGCGCGAGCTCACCAATGCGGGCCTCGAGGTGCACACGCAGATTGTGCTTTGTCCCGAATGGAATGACGGTTCGCATCTCGATCGCACGATCGCAGACCTGTATGCGCTCGGCCCCGGCGTGCTGTCGCTGTCCGTGGTCCCGGTCGGGCTGACAAAATACAATCTGAACCGACCGGTCCGTTTGCTGACTGCCGTCGAAGCGGCGCAGGCATTGCGGCAGATCGAGCGTGCACGCGAGCGAGCGCTGGAGGAGCGCGGCATGGGTTGGGCATACGCGGCGGATGAGCTGTACCTGATCGCAAATGAAGCGATTCCGGAAGACTCGTATTACGACGACTGGCCTCTCACCGAGAATGGGGTGGGCGCCGTGCGCCGTTTGTTCGACGAATTCCATGATGGTCTCGACACTGTCCCGCGTTTCGACGGTAAGCGCATCGCCATCGTGACCGGCACGCGCATGGGCGCTGTCATGCAGCCGCTGATTGCGCCGCTCGAGCGCCAAACTGGTGCAAGCGTGACGCTGCTGCCGATCGCCAATCGGTTTTACGGCGAAACCGTCACTACGGCCGGGCTGCTGGCGGGGCGCGATATTGCGGCTGCACTGGCAGATCAGCCATTCGACGTCGTGTTGTTGCCGGCAGAGTCTCTCAATGACGACGACGTCTTTGTCGATGATTACTCGTTCGCGGAGCTGCGCGCGCGTTTTTCAAGTCAGCGCATGGCTGCCGCGCACGAAATTGCCAGCGCCTTGATCCAGCTGAAATGAAGCACGGTCTTCCAACGGTGGCGGTGGTCGGGCGTCCCAACGTAGGCAAATCCACTCTCTTCAACCGAGTCCTCGGCAAAAACATCGCGATCGTAGAAGACCAACCCGGCGTTACGCGCGACCGCAATTTCGCGCGCGCCCAATGGGCCGCCCGCAACTTCTACCTGATCGATACCGGCGGCATCGAAGTCGATACGAACGAGATGATTCCGCAGGCGGTGCAGCGGCAGGTCGAGGCGGCAATTCAGGAAGCAGACGTCATCCTGTTCGTGGCCGACGGCAACATTGGTCCGCATCCGACGGACTTCCGCGTAGCCGAGATGCTGCGCAGCGCGGACCGACCGATCGTTCTCGCCGTCAACAAGATGGACAAACTGCCGGAAGACATCTCTCATCTCGATTTTTGGCAGCTCGGTTTGAGCGAGCCGATTCCAGTGAGCGCGCACAGTGGCAAGGGATCTGGCGATCTGCTGGACAAAGTCGTCGCCGAGCTGCCGGCCGTGCCGCACGGCGAGCTCGATATGGAGGCGCTCTCAGTCGCGGTGATCGGCAAGCCCAACGTCGGCAAATCCAGCTTCATCAACAAACTGCTCGGTGAGGATCGCCTGGTCGTAAGTGAAATCGCCGGCACGACACGCGATGCGATCGACACGCCTGTGCTTTACCACGGCAAACCGCTGGTATTCATAGATACGGCGGGGCTGAGACGGCAATCCAAGGTAGATGAGAGCATCGAGTACTACAGCGCGCTGCGCACCGATCGTGCGATCGATCGCGCCGACATCTGCGTCTTGTTGCTGGATGCGACCGAAGCAGTGCACGTCCAGGATTTGCGCATCGCGGAAAAAGCGTGGAGCGCGGGCGCCAGCCTGATTGTGGTCGCCAACAAATGGGATCTGGTCGAGAAAGAGACGGGCACTGCCGAAAAGTTCGAGAAGCAGCTGAAGGAGCGCGCACCACAACTGCGGTGGGTGCCGATGCTGTTCACTTCTGCGCTGACCGGCCAGCGCGTGCAGAAAGTGCTGGACCTGGTGCTTCAGGTTGCGGAACAGCGCGTTCGCCGGGTCTCGACCCGGCAAGTGATGGATGTCGTGCGCGAGCTGGAAATCCGCCAGCCGCCGCCGCATCATCGCGGATTGCCGGTCCGGCTGCTGTACGCGACGCAGGCTGAATCAGCCCCGCCCACGTTCGTCATCTTCACGAACTACCCGAAGGCGATCCCGGAGAGCTATCTTCGCTACCTGCATAATGGCTTTCGCGATGCGTGGGGCTTTATGGGCTCGCCCGTGCGCATCCGCCTGAAGGCGCGAAGAAAGAAAGAAGAGAATATGTGAGGTTGAGAATGTGGGAATGTGGGATCGTGGTTCTCACACTCTCACACTCTCACACTCTCTTGATCCCAATGGCAATCCTTCTGCTTGCCGCCGCCTATCTGACCGGGGCTTTGCCGACGAGTTATCTCGTGGGAAAGGCCAAAGGCATCGATTTGAGGCAGCACGGCAGCGGCAATCTCGGTGCGACCAACGCGTTTCGCGTGCTCGGCTGGCGCGCCGCGACGCCGGTTTTCATAGTCGACATCCTCAAGGGCTTCTTTCCGACTTACTTCTTTCCGCTATGGGATGGCGTCGATGAGCCGCTGCTCGCGCTCGCATATGGCGCGGCGGCAATTCTCGGCCACGTCTTTTCCGTCTACGTGCGCTTCAAGGGCGGTAAAGGTGTGGCGACCAGTGCGGGTGTCCTGCTGGCGCTCGCGCCCGCGCCGGTGGCCATTGCGATCGCGATCTGGGGGGCGCTCGTGTACGTGACCGGCTATGTCTCGCTCGCGTCGATGGTTGTGGCGGCGCTGCTACCATTCATCATCCTGGCGGTGCAGGGAGCCACACCCGTGTTCTGGCTATCGCTTGGTCTTGCAGCTTTCGTAATCTTCGCGCACCGCGCGAACATCAAGCGGCTGTTGCGTGGTGAGGAGCACGGTTTTTAATGGGGGCCTGCTTTAACTGTTGACGAGCGGAGCAATGGCTTTTGGCCTTTCGAAGGCCAAAATCGGCAGTAACGCGAGGCGGGTAATTCGCGCAACGGGAGCGCCA
>JBQTID010000013.1:0-6702 GCA_052389275.1 Gemmatimonadota bacterium
CGCTGTAAAACCGCGATGGTCTGCGGGGCGCCCTGCCTTCACGCATGTCAGCCCTTTTTCAGCAACCTGCTAGAAGTGATATTGCAGATCGAGCTGAATGGCGCGTGGGGTGCCGGGTGTGAAATGCAGCTCGGTGACTGGCATGCGCTCGCCGGCAAGCCGCGAGGTGGTCGCAAACTGCGCCTCGTTCCAGCGGCTGTCGAGCAGGTTGTCGACTGCGAGCTGTAGCCGGGTGCGGCCGTACGTCCATGCGGCAAAGGCCTGGAGCTGCGTGTGCCCGTTCGCGGTGATCCGGCGCTCTTCATCGGCGGCGCGATCGCCAATCAAGCGGTAGCGCATTCCTCCTGATACCGGTCCGGCATCCCTCACGGTCAGGCCGCCCGCCGAAGTAAACGATGGCGCCAGCGGAATCACCAGCGCCGGCTGCTCGAGAAAACGGCCGCGCGCGAGATTCACGTCCACATCGGCCCACAACCAGCGCAGCAATTGGATGCGTGCTTCAGCGTCGACGCCCAGCCGGCGAGTTCGTCCGCTGGGCTCCGTAACGCCCTCGTCGCCCACGTACACCAGCTCGCTGCCCAGATCGAGCAGCCATGCGGCGGCCGCAAAGGTTGCGCGCGCACGCGTGTGCCGCATTCCTGCCTCCGCTGAGCGTGCACGGGGAACCACCGCCTCACTACCGGCCGCCGCTGCGGCATCGCGAGCATCATTCGAGTGAAAGCCGGTGCCCAGCGATGCGAACAGGCTGGTGCGATCGCCGACGTCGTATGCAAAAGAAAGTTTTGGATTCACGATCGCGATAGTTCTGGCGCCCACACTCGTCTCGAAACGAAACGCGTCCGTGCGCACGCCGGCCTTTATGCGCGCATTGCGTGACAGCTGCGCTTCTTCCTGTAGCCACGCGTAGGCGTGAGCCTGGCGGATTTGCTCGTCGCTGACTGCGCCGAGCCGCGCGCGCTGGTGCTGATGAAACAGTCCTACCTTCGCCGCGTCGAAACGACCGCCGATCCCGGCCTTAATGATGCCATCGCTGTTACCGATTCGATGGAGCAGCGCGTTCTCGAGCGCCACGCCTGTCGTGTAACGACTGTCCTGCTGCTCGATGCCATCACCATTGACCGAGTCGCGCGCGAGGAACGTGAAATTCGAGAAGAGGTTGAAGTCGGAGCGAATCGCGTATGCGTGCGCCGACCAGCTTCCAGTCGACGTCGTTCCGGCCGCAAGCGCGCGCACTTCCGCCCGCCGCGTAGCACCGCCCTCGCTCGGATCGATGCTGCCGAAACGGCCGATCATGCCGGCACGCACTGCGCGTTCGGGAATTTGGCCGGACATGCGCCAGTCGGCCGCGTAATACGACGTGGTGAGCGCGTACGACGCCGCAGCATGCGACCACGTCCATTTGCCGAACGCATTGTAGCGTGAATGATTCTGCGGCGCGTCGAAGAAGCCGCGGCTGCGGTGCGCGCCCGCCGCGATATACGATGATGCCCGCTCCGACTTATGCAACGGCACGGCCGTCCAGAGATTCCAGGTCCCGAACGAACCGGCGCGGATCGATGAAGCTGGCGCCGTAATGCTGTCGACGGTCTTGAAGTCGATGGCACCGGCAGTCGCGAAATCGCCGTCGCGCGCGTCGAACGGCCCCTTCCGTACATCGATTCGCTCGACCAGCTCCGGCATGAGGAAATGCAGATCCGCGTAGCCTTGACCGTGCGCATGCGAGACGACGTTGACCGGCACGCCGTCTACACTGATCGCCACATCGGTGCCGTGATCCGCATCTAAGCCGCGCATGAAGATCTGCTCCGCTTTGCCGCCACCGCCTTGCTGCGCAATGACTACACCCGGCGCCAGTTGCAGCAGCTCCTGGGACGAAGCATGTGGCCGCAGACGAATGTCGAGCGCGCGCACGGTTGCCGAGGACGCGGCGCTGTACGATCGCTCGCCGGTTGCGATCAGCGAGTCGAGCAGCAGGGCGCTCGTGTCCCGTTGCTGCGCGGTGGCAGTCGGGACGGTAACGGCGAGCATTAAAATAAGGGCTGCGACGGTTCGCATACCCATTCTACGTCCGGTTGCCACTTTCTGGATTGGGATTATTGGGAGCCGTTGGCTTTGTGGGCCGGCAGGTAGGCCTCGCTCGCGTACTCGCCGACCATGCGATGCGTATTGAAGTACGGCACCACCTTCTGAATCGATGAGCGCATCCGCTCGCACCAGCCGTTCGGCACGCCCGCTCCGTCGCGCTCGGCGAACAGCGGCACGACCTTCTGCTCGAGCAGCGTAAAGAGCGCTTCCGCATCGGCGCGGTCCTGCCCTTCTCCGACATGAGGCGTGGCGATGCTCCAGCCGATTGGATGCTGATCGTCGTTGTGTTCGTCCCACGCTTCCGCCCACCAGCCATCGGGTATGCTGAGGTTGAGCGCGCCATTCGCGGCGGCTTTCATACCGCTCGTGCCGCTCGCCTCGAACGGCCTGCGCGGCACGTTCAGCCAGACATCCGCGCCGCTGACGAGGTAGTGCGCGAGCCAGACGTCGTATTCCTCGACGAACAGAAACCTGTCGCGCAGTCCACTCTCTATGCCGAACTGATAGATGTGCTTGAGCAGGTCCTTGCCGGGCTCGTCTTTCGGATGCGCCTTGCCGGCGAACACGAACTGGATCCTGTTGTCCTTCAGCAGCGTGGCGAGGCGCTGCGGATCCGACAACAGCAGCGTCGCGCGCTTGTAAGTCGCGAAGCGGCGCGCGAACACTATGGTCAGCGCTTCAGGATCGAGTGCATGCTCCGCCATATTCGCGGGCTCGCCGCGCCGCACGAGCTGATGCGCGAGCACATGGCGCGTATGCAGCACCAGCCGCTCACGCAGCTCGTGGCGCACGTTCCAAAGCACACGCGCCGGAATTTCTCTCGCGCGCTGCCAGGTTTGCGCATCCCACCTGTTCGCCCAATCGGGCGCAATATGCTCCGCGTAGACGCGCGCCATGGTCGGCGCCACCCAGGTCGGCAGATGCACGCCGTTCGTAATCGAACGAATCGGTGTTTCCTCTTCGGTAACGCCCGGCCACACGCCATGCCACATCTTGCGGCTGACTTCGCCGTGCAGCTTACTGACGCCATTGCGCCGGCCGGACAGGCGCAACGCGAGCAGCGTCATGTTGAACGGCTCGTCGTCATCCGTGGCGTCGTGCCTGCCGAGCGCGAGGAAGCGGCGCCACGATTCGCGCATCTCCCAGATGTAGCCGCCCAGGTAACGCTCCATAATGTGCGCGGGGAACATGTCGTGTCCCGCGGGCACCGGCGTATGGGTCGTGAACACCATGTGTTGCGACAGGGTGCGCGCCGCATTGAAGAATGCGCCGTTTTCGAATTTCGGCAGTGACTGGCGGATCAGCTCGACCGCCGCGAATGACGCGTGGCCTTCGTTCAAGTGCACGACGCTCGGTTTTATCGCGAGCGCCTCGAGAGCGCGCATGCCGCCGATCCCGAGTACGATCTCCTGACGCAGGCGGTGCTCGTTGTCACCGCCATACAAACGGTCGGTGATGCGGCGATCACCCGGATGATTGCCTTCGAGATCGGTATCGAGCAGGTAGAGCTTCACGCGTCCGACATCGGCGCGCCAGATCTGCGCGCGTGCTTGCCGGTCGAGCATGGGAACGGTCACCTCCAGCGGCTCGCCGTTCTGGTCGCGCTCGAGCGTCAGCGGCAGCAGCCGCGGGTCAGCGGGATCGTACATCTCGTGCTGGCGGCCTTCGCGATCCACGCGCTGATTGAAGTAGCCTTCGCGATACATCAGTGTAATCGCGACCAGCGGCACGCCCAGGTCGCTCGCCGATTTCAGATGATCGCCGGCCAGCACGCCCAGGCCGCCCGAGAAAATCGGCAGCGCCTCGGTGATTGCGAATTCCGCGGAAAAGTACGCGATCTGTAGACCGTTGTTCGGGGTGCTCGTCCGATACCAGGTGTGATCGGTAGTCAGATACTCACGCAGATCGGTCGCGCATTGCTGCACGCTGGACACGTAGCGATCGTCATTCGCCACGATCTGAAGACAGATCGGATCGATGCGCTCGAGCAGCAGAACAGGATTGTGACGCGCCGCGGCCCATAATGCCGGATCCAAACGCTCGAAGAGGGCGCGAGTTTCAGCGTGCCAGCTCCAGCGAAGGTTACGCGCGAGAAACGAAAGCTCGGAAAGTTGGTGTGGTAAGTCTGCCATCAGCATCCATCGAATGGTCTCTAAAAAGCGCGAGGATGATGGGCCTTTGGATCAGGTGTGGGCAAGACTTGACGGGAGCCCGTTTGCATGATTGGCGGGCGACCTGTGGCCGAGCGTGCATCTTTGCGGGCGCGGTCGAGGGCGCGGGCGCGGGGTGCGGGTCGCGGATTCTTCATACTACGTCCTGTGTTCGAGTCCTTTGATCATGTTCGTCATCCCAGCAGTCGTGCAAGTCCGCCAGGTCACCAAATCTCTCGATGTCACTTGCGCCCCGCCACCAGCGCCCGCAACCCGCGACCCATGCAGGTTCCCGCGCTCCCGCGCCCGCGCCTGCGACCGCGCCCGAAAATCGTTGATGCTCTGCTTGCGGCCTGTGACCGCAAGCGCCCTTCATGGGCTGAAGCGATCCAAGGTTTCAAAGAGCCTTCGCCACCTGCCGAAACGCTCGCCGGCCGCTCGCGATCGCCCCCTCGACCGTGCCGCTGTTCTGCGCGTCGGTGGCCTCGCCCGCGAAGAAAAGCGTGCCGCGAACAGCCTGCGCAAGCCGCTTCGCCGCGGTGGTGCCGCCCACGCCCACGTAAAACTGTAGGCGCCGCGCGTATACGGCTCGCTGGTCCAGTCGAACCTGTGCATCGATTCGACGAGCGTCTCCAATCGGCGGCGGCGCATGCCGAAGGCGCGTGCCAGCTCGCGCAGCGCGGTCTGTTCGATGTCACTGGATTGCAAGAGATCCAGCGCGGGCGGCCCGCCCGACCAGCCGATGATCGCGGGCGCGCGCACGGGATGCAATGTCCACCACACATTGAATGGGCGCTCCGGCGTATGCACGAAAGCGAGATCATCGATTTTCTTTTCCCAAAACCTTTCCCTGACGACGACGTTCACGCGCGCAACGTGTCCCATCACCAGCGCATGCGCGGCCTTGCGAATGGACGGTAATTCCGGCTCGAATCTGATACTCGTGTCCTGTAGCAGCGGCAGCGTGAAAACATGCACGCGCATAGCTTTCCAAACGACGCGTTGCACGACGGCATTGAAGCGCACGTGCTGGCCGATGACCGGCACGGTCGCAAGACGGGCCTCATCGAGCAGCCGATTCGTCTCGACCGCGTCGCCATGCACGAACTCGGCGCCCAGCTCGAGCGGCACACCTGCATATGTGTTACAGAGAGTGTGGATCCGGCCGCCGACCCGATTGCTCGCTTCGAGGACTCCGACGGAGTAACCGGCACGCATCAGTTCGCGCGCGACAGTCAGGCCGGCGGCACCCGCTCCGACGACAATCACATCATGCATGTCAGCTAACCCGCGGCTTTACCGGTCATTTCGGTTGGCACTATGCGAATCACTTTCGCTGCGGCAATTCGCGCGGCATCGCGAATGCGCGCGGCCGGGCGCGGGATCTGTTTGCGCAGCGCATTGAATGCGCCCAGCCTGGCGGTGAGATCGCTTACGATCTCGGCTTTGCCGTAAACGATCACGCTCGCCCACCGCCGGCCGTAATCCTCGACCTCGACAATCGTCAGCGTGACGTTCGGATTCTGCTCCACGTTATCGATCTTCCTGCCCGCGCCGCTCGCGATGTAGAACGTGCCATCGTCGTCATACGCGTAAATGATCGGTACGCCGTACGGCGCGTCCCGAACCGAGGTTGCCAGCACGCCCCAAAAGCCTCGCCTGAGCAGCCCGTCGATCTCCTCTTTCGTGAGGGCCCGGCCGGTTCTGCTGCCGGCGTCCTCCGCATGTGTCGGTTCGCTCAATTATCCCTCTCGCAAAACGGGCCGCAAAGTATAACTTGGCTATAAGGAGATTTCGATGAAGCAGTTATGGCTGCTCGTGGCGGGCGCGCTGCTTGTAATGCCCACGGTCGTGCGTTCCCAGACCATTAATGGCGTGGTCCTGGAAGACAGCAGCCGCCTGCCGATCAGCGGCGCCACGGTGCAGCTGCTGACCGTTAGCCGCCGCCTCGCCGCGGTCACGGTCACCGAAAGTAACGGTGGCTTTCTCTTGCGTGTCCCCGCGCCCGGCAAATTCGTCGTGCAATTGCTCCACCCCTCATACGCCGCCCTCGAATCCGATACATTCGCGGTCGGCGCCGGTGAAATCGTCGGCATCGAATTGCGCATGGGGCGGGTAGCGATCGCGCTCGCGCCGCTGGTCGTGCAGGCCCGCAGCGATCCGCATTTGGGCGGCTTCTACGAGCGCATGGCGCGCGGTGGCGGCGCCGGCCGGTTTCTGACCCGCAAGGACATCGAAACACGGGCGCTCGACCGTGCGACCGACGTGGTGCGCGGAACGGCCGGCGTACAAGTCGTCACGGCTCGGCGTGGCCGCATTAGCGGCCAACCCGCTCAGATGATCACAATGAACGGCCCGTTCGGTCCTTGTCTACCAAACGTCGTTGTCGATGGGATGCCGTTCCGGCAGCTGCCGGAGGGCGGACTGGATGATGTGCTGAAGCCCGAGATGCTGGAAGGCGTTGAAA
>JBQTID010000014.1:0-41063 GCA_052389275.1 Gemmatimonadota bacterium
TTGCCTTCCAGAATCGCGGCGCCTCCCACCGGTCGCACCTCGAACCGCCCCGGCAGAGTGTCGGCAAGCAGTGCGACGTCACAGGAGCCGCTGTTGATCTGCTCCGCAGAGCAATGCTCGATCAGAAACTCCGTTGCATCGACTGTGAGCAGCTTGGGTCCCATTCGGAACTGCGCGAAGCCGCGCACGCTGTTCGGCCCGCCACCGAAGAAGCGCTTTTGCGGATGCAGTCCGAGTCCCTGCCCCGGCCCACCGAGCGCGCGCGCCCAGCCGGGCCGCACACGCGCAGCGAGTACCACGCCGCGCGCGAGCTGACTGTAATCTGTGATCTCCGCGATCAGACGTGAGTAGGTAAAGTCCGAGCCGACCGCCTGGGCCGCGTATTCGCCGTCGAAACGAACGATGTAGCCGCCGGTCGGTGCGAACAGGCTGTTCGAGCGATCGCGTGCGTAGGCGAACGCGAGCGGCGACAGCCAGTGCGGATCGCGCAGCACGCGGATCTCGTCGCTGCCGCACGCTACGAAGTTGACGCAGAAAACCGGGTCGCCACCCGCGCTCAGCTCGGTCAGCTCGGGACGATAGCCGATTGCAAACGACTCGCCCGCGCCGAGCGAGCGCGTGAAGTTGAAGTAACCGCCGCGTGCGTTGCGCACGAAAATGTCCGGCAGACTGCGTCGCTCGGCGTATGCGCCCGCGTTGAAGCTGTTCAGCGCGTCGAAAAACCAGGGCTGGCTGAAGTCGACTGACACGAGCCCGCTCAGATCGTTGTAGGGGTCGCGCGTGTTCTCGAAACCCGGCACATAGTGCAGCACATCCGACAGCACGTTGTAGAGCCGCGCACGCGCTTCGAGCCGGCGCGCGCCGCCCAGGAAGTTGCGACTCGTCCACACCCCTTCCGTGCTGATGAACTCGGCCGTGCTCATGCCCACGCCGAAGCGCACGCGGTGCAGGTTACCTTCATTTACCTGCGCGACGACCGGGACCAGCGTGTCGGCCGTGGCGTTGACATCCGCCCGAATCTCGACATGACGGAAGGTCTCGAGCCCGAACAGGTTGCGCTGGCTGCGCAGCACGTCATGATAGCTGTAATAGTCTCCGCTGCCGAAGGTGAGCATGCGCCGCACGACTGCGGGTGAGACGCTTTCGGCGCCGTTGATCGTGATCTCGCCGAAGCGCAGCCGCTCACCCGCAATGACCTCGAAGCCGACGCGCGCGCTGTATTGCGAGTCACGCGGAATCGTGTAATTGGCGAGCACTTCCGCGCGCGCGTAGCCTTGATTTGCGAGCCGCGCCGTCAGCGTGTCGCGCGCTGCCTCGTATGCCAGCAGACTGAACGGCTGACCGACCGCGAGCGGCAAGCCGCCACCTATGACACCGCCGCCGGTCACCTCGATTGCGCTAACGCGCACGGGCCGGCCCTCGTCAATGGCGAAAGAGATCTCGAGGCGATCGCCGCTGGCGAGAGTATCCAGCCGAACCTTGGCTTCTCTAAAACCGCGTTGGTAGTAGAACATGCGCAAACGCACGAGGTCGCCGCGCAGGCCGATCTCATCCACATAACTCCGGTCGATGCCGGTACCGAACCAGCACAGCAGGAAAAGGTTGCAGCGGGTTTGATCGCTTATGATGGCAGCGCGCAACAGCTCTTCATCGAAGCTTTTCGCCCCGGCAAAGCCGATCTTGCGCACTTCGGCCGGATCCTGCGAGAAAGCCGGCCGCGCCAGGATGGCTGACAGCAGCAGAAACATTGCTGCGCGTCTCAAGCCGTGACCTCGCGCAGGTAGTGCGTGCCCGCACGCGGAAACAGGTGTCGTGACACGGGCGCGAAGCCGCCGATATCGCTGAAATACATGTAGTGAGTGACCCGGACGACGCCTTCCGCGATGCGGATGTGATTGAACGAGTTCTTTTCGGCTTCGCGCGCACGGCCGCGCCGCGAAGTCGTGGTACCCGACTGTACGATGATGATGCCGTGCTCGCGGTCCGGCCCGGGATACACGTCGAGCGAATTGCCGATGTAGGCGCGATGCAGATGACCGCCGATGATCATGTCGACCTTGAGACGGTTGAAACGATCGATCGCACGCTGCGCTTTCGGCATGACCTGGCCACCCTCGTAATCGGGTGCCGGCGCAAAGTGATGATGCGCGACTACGATCTTGGCAGCACCTGCCGGCGCGTTCGCAAATGCCTGCTCTACATAATCGAGCTGCCAGCGCCGGATCCGCCCGTTCACGATCGCGCGCAACGGCGCGGTCGAGTTCAGCGCAACGATGACCGCCTCCTCGCAGCGATGCACCGAGTTCAGCTCCGGCGAAATGTACTCGTGGTACAACTTGTACGGCGCGAAGATCCGCTCGAACACGCGGTAAAGCGGCACGTCATGATTGCCGGGCGTCACGACGGTCGGCAGCTGCGGCAGCCGGTTCATGAAGTCGCGCGCCCCGGCGTACTCCGGGACCTTTGCGCGCTGCGTGAAATCGCCGCTGGCGACGACGACATCCGCCTCCAGCTCGCCGGCCGCGCGCAGCATCGCCTCGCCGACTTCCGGATGGTAGTACGGGCCGAAATGGAGATCGGAGATCTGGAGAATGTTCACGTCACCAGTCCCGGAAACGGCATATCCGCCCTCGCCCCAGCCTCCAGCCCCGCACTTTCGCCCTGCTGGTATCGAAACAGCGCGGTGCGCGCAATCATTGCGGCGTTGTCCGTAGCCAGACGCATCGACGGATAGTACAGCTCGCCGTCCTCGCCCAGCGCTTTCGCCAGTTCCGCGCGCAATGCCTCACTTGCAGCAACACCACCGCCCAGTACGACACGCGTGCAGTTCTTTTCCCGCGCTGCGCGCATGGTCTTGCCGACCAGCACGTCGACGACGCTCTTCTGGAAAGACGCGGCAAGATGCGGCGTCTCCTCCTCAAGCGTACCGGCCGCTTCGATTTCGCGCACACGCGTCAGCACGGCTGTCTTGAGACCGCTGAATGAGAAGTCGTAATACTCGGGATCATCCCGGCTTTGTCCGCCGTGAAACATCGGCTTGGGAAAACCATGGCGTTCGGCCTGACCCGCCTTCGCGACCTTTTGTATGACAGGGCCGCCGGGATAACCGAGCCGTAAAATCTTCGCGACCTTGTCGAATGCTTCGCCTGCCGCATCATCGCGGGTCGCACCGAGCAGCTCGTAGCGACCCCAGCGAGGCACCCACAACAACATGGTATGGCCGCCCGAAACCAGCAGCGCGACGAAGGGCGGTTGCGCGTTGGGATTTTCGAGCGACGTCGCAAAAATGTGCGCTTCCATGTGGTGCACACCTACGAGCGGCTTGCCGAGCGCAAACGCGGCCGCCTTTGCCCACGTGAGTCCGACCAGCAGCGCTCCGATCAAACCGGGTCCTGCGGTAACACCGAACACATCGACAGCGCGCAGCGAGAGGCCGGCCTCGTCGAGCGTGCTGTTGACGACGTCGTCGATGACACGCAAGTGCGCGCGCGACGCGAGCTCAGGGACGACGCCGCCGTATACCTTGTGCACGTCCTGCGAGAGAATGACATGACCGAGCAGCTCGCGCTCGCCGCGCAGCACCGCGGCGGAGGTTTCGTCGCAGGAAGTTTCGATGCCCAGGACAACCGGCTCTAAGCTCATTGGCGGTAAAAAGATACCGTGTCCGGCGGGAGTGCGGTATCTGCGGCAACCACGGTGTCCAGCGGAGGCGGAGCTGGAGGCGGAAGCGGAGGCGTGGGCGGAGCTTCGACATGGCCGGGGCCGGCGCTGACCGCCAGGCGCACGGCGCCGAGCTCGCGCAGCTGCTGACCCGGCAACGGGCTCTGCGCGATGATGGTGCCTTCCGGCTCGCCAGGATGCTCGAGCTCACTGACCTCCGTCAGCCGCAGGCTCAACTGGCGAAGCTGCGCTTCGGCGTTGTCGACCCTGAGGCCAATGAGATTCGGCACGGCAATGCCATTCTCGGGTTCCGGCAGCGGCGGAAAGAGAATGCGAACGGCAATGAAATAGCCTGCCACGAACATCAGGACCGCCGCGCCGGCAATGATGCCGATGGTCTTCACGTTCATGCGGCGCGCTCCAGCCGCGCCGCGAACGCGCCGTCGAAGCCGGTGTTCTGTGGCAACACGACCAGGTTGCCGGTTTCATCAAGCAGCGCTGGTTGCTGCCAAAGCCGCGGCGGGCTGCGTCGAAAGTTCGGGTGTCGCTCGAGAAATGCATGCACCTGTTGCTGGTTCTCTTCCGGTTCGATCGAGCAGGTCGAGTAAACCAGCACGCCGCCGATCTTCACGATCTGACTCGTTGCATCCAGAATCTCCCGTTGCAGCTCGACCAGCGCGGCCAGGTCCCGAGGCTGCACGCGCCACTTGCCGTCCGGATGGCGGCGAAATGTGCCGGTGCCGGTACATGGCGCGTCGACCAGCACGTAATCGGCCTGTTTGATGGCAGGACGGCGAGCATCGGCAATGACGAAATGCATGTTGTCTATGCCGACCCGTTCGCGACTCTCGATTGCCCGCTCAAGTCGCGCGGCCGCTATATCCGCTGCGATGACGACACCGCGCTCGCCGACGTTGCTCGCGATGGCGAGGGCCTTGCCGCCGGGCGCCGCGCAGACATCCGCGATGACGCCGGCGTCCGCGGCCACGTAATCAGCAACCAGGCTGGCGGCTGGGTCCTGCACGATTGCAGGCGCTTTCGCCAGCGCGTCGGTGACACTGCCCTCTGTCAGTTTGAACAACTCGCTTGTGCCATCCAGAAGCCGAATGTAGATGGAAGGCCGGGTGTTGTTGACGGCGATCAATTGCTCGGTTGCGGTTTCTCCGAATTGCGCGAGCCAGCGCTCGACCAGCCAGCGCGGATGCGAGCCCCATGACGAGAGTCGCTCGAGCGCAGCGCCTTGCGGCGGCTTCAATTCGTTTTGCGCACGCCGCAACGATTGCAGCACGCCGTTCACAAGCCCACTCGCACTTTTCAGCTTTGATGCCTTGGTCAGCTCGACCGCCTGCGATACCGCCGCATACACCGGCACGCTATCCATCTCGAGCAGCTGATAAGCGGCGAGACGAAGGATGTCGAGCACGTCGTCGTCCAGAGACTTCGTGCCACGTGCCACGAACTGATCGAGTATGTAAGCCAGCCGCCCGCGCAGCCGCAGCGTGCCATAGACCAGCTCGTGCAGCCACGGCCGCTCACGCGCTGGTACATTATCGACCTGACGCGCGAACGCGCGATCGGCCAGCTCTCCGGACCGAATCGCGCGCATGATGTCTAGCGCCGCTACACGCGCTGGTGTGACGTTATTCAACCATCCCCGTCACCGGCGACGAAGGCATGGCAGTCTCGCGGCGCGGCATTCTGCCGGCCAGGTACGCGTGCCGTCCTGCCTGCACTGCGAGTTTCATCGCGAGCGCCATGCGCACCGCATCCTCCGCTTCGGCGATCGCGGTATTCATCAGGATGCCGTCCACACCCTGCTCCATCGTGAGACAGGCGTCCGATGCTGTGCCGACACCGGCGTCCACGATGACCGGCACCTGCAAACGGCTCTTGATCTCGCGAATGTAGTACGGATTGATGAGGCCCAGACCGCTGCCGATGGGACTTGCCGCCGGCATCACCGCCGCGCAGCCGAGCTGCTCGAGCCGCAGCGCAGTAATCAAGTCGTCATTCGTGTAGGCGAGAACCTTGAAGCCTTCGTTGACCAGCACTTTTGCCGCCTCGAGCGTAGCCGCTACATCCGGCAGCAAGGTTTTCTGGTCACCAATGACCTCGAGCTTGACCCAGTCACGCAACCCCGCGGCGCGACCAAGGCGTGCGTAGCGAATCGCATCCGCCGCGTTGAAGCAGCCCGCGGTATTCGGCAGCAGAAAGATCTTCTCGGGATCGAGATGGTAGAGAATTCCTTCCTGCTGCGTGCGATCCAGATTCACGCGCCGCACGGCAACCGTGATCATTTCGGCTTGCGCCGCTTCGATCGCACGCTGCATAGTCGCGTTGTCGCGGTACTTGCCGGTGCCCAGAATCAGGCGCGAGCGAAACTCGCGGCCGGCAATGACCAAAGGCTTGTCGACCTGCGTGGCGGGTTCAATGACAGTCGCCATCGTTCAACCTCCACCGACGAAGTGCACCAGCTCGAGCGCGTCGCCATCACGCACTTCGGTGCTGGCATACAGCTCCCGGCCGAGGATCTCGCGGTTGTGCTCGACCACAATCAGGCGCGGATGCAGCCCGAGATCGCTGAGCAGGTCCGTGATGCTCCTGCCCGGCTGTATCTCTCGGTCATCGCCGTTGATCACGACGTGGATGGTTTTCGAGTTCATTCTTCCAGCAGTTTAACTAATTCTTCGGCGGCCTGCACCGGGTCGGCAGCCTGCCACACTGCGCCGATTGCTGCGACGCCGTACGCGCCCGTGCTCAGGACTTCCTGCACTTTCGCGGCGGTGACGCCGCCGATTGCGATCACCGGCACGCTGCACGCCTCGGCAATCCCGCTCAACAGCGCGGGCCCGCCGGGCGCGGCAGCCGGGTGAGTCGCGCTCTGGTAGATCGTACCCGCCAGAATGAAATCCGCGCCGTCTCGCTCGGCGGCCGCGGCCTCCTGGGCCGAATGCGCCGAGTAACCAATCCGGCGAGGCGTTGGCGCAAGCTCGCGCACACTGCGGACCGGCAATGAGCGCGTGCCCAGGTGGATGCCGACGTTGTCGAACGCGAGCGCGATGTCCGCGCGATCATTGATGATCAGGGCGGTTCCTACGTGCTCGGCTTTCGCGGCCAGCTCGTTCACGATGTGGAACAGCTGATTGGCCGGCAGATGGCGGGCGCGAATGTGGAGCGCGAAACGGCGCTGGAGAACAACCAGCAAGTCGATTGTGACGGGTAGAAATTCCGGTTGGCTCAGAATGCGGTCATCCGTGACTATGTGCAGGCGCGGCAGGCTCATTCGAATGGTGGGTTTTTGGTGCGCGTGAACAGCGTGTTGATTGCGGTCGGGGTCGAGTGCGAGTGGCGGTGCGCGTGTAAAAGCGTGAACACGATTGAACACACGCACGGACACACGCACCCGAACGCGGCCGCCGTCAACACGCTGTTCACGCGCACCAAAACACGCTTTTCACACGAACACCTCCCCCATTGCAACGCCCCGCCCACGCACCCACGCACTCGCCGTCATCCGCCGTTTGCCCGCCGGCTTCACTTCGCGAATCGCGACCGCACCCTTCTGCACGGCCACCAGGATCCCCTGCTCCGCGTCGGTTTCACTCACATCCAGAATGGTGCCGGCCGCTGCCTTGTGCTTGTGATCGGGCAGCGGCAACGGCCGAAAAACCTTGACTTCCACATCGCGATACTGCGTCCATGCGCCGGGCACCGCATCCATGCCGCGGATAAAGTCGCTGATGCTACGCGCATCGTGGTTCCAATCCAGGCGCGCCGTCGCGCGCGTTATGCGCGGTGCGTAAGTAGCGCGCTTGTCGTTCTGATGCTGCTCCGTTAGCTGGCCATTCTCGATCAGGGTCAGCGTCTCGACCAGCGCGGCTGCGCTGATCTCGCTCAGCCGTGTCCACAAATCGCTCGCGGTCTCATCCGCGCTGATCGGCTCCTCGACCTGAAACAGAATCGGGCCGGCATCCATCTGCTCGACCATGCGCATGACGGTTATGCCAGTCTGGTCAAAGCCGCGCGCGATAGCCCAGTTGATGGGGGCAGCGCCGCGCAGCTCCGGCAGTAATGATGCGTGCGCGTTGATCGAGCCGAATTCCGGAACGTCGAGTGCTTCGCGATTCAAAATCTGACCGTACGCGATCACGACCGAGATTTCCGGTGCGAGGCTGCGAATCATCGAGACAAAGGCCGGATCGCGCGCCTGCTCCGGCTGAAACACCGGAATCATTTCCTCGCGGGCGAGCGTTTTTACCGGCGGTTCGCGCAGCTCGCGGCCACGGCCGGCCGGCCGATCCGGCTGCGTAATGACGGCGATCACCTCGTGACCTTCGCCTAGTAGCGCGCGCAGCGACGGCACCGCATAGTCCGGCGTCCCCCAGAATAAGACGCGCATGTTATTTCGCGCCCTCCGGTTTCACTTTCTGCCATTTGGCGAGCAGCAACTTGCGCTTCAACGGCGTGACCCGATCGAAGAACAGGATGCCATCGAGATGATCGACTTCGTGCTGCAAGATGCGCGACAGCAGACCTGCCGCCGCGAATTCGCGCACTTCACCGTGCTCCGTCAGACCACGCACCCGCACCTGCGAGGAGCGCTCGACGAGATCACGCACGCCCGGAATGCTGAGACAGCCTTCTTCGTTCTTCTCGGTCTCCCTGCTGGCCTCGAGGATCTCCGGATTGATCAATGCGAAGGCTTCGGTTTCCTCATCGTGCGGATCCACGATAATGATGCGCTCACTGATGCCGACCTGCGGCGCGGCCAGACCGACGCCCTCCTCCGCATACATGGTGTCGAACATATCCGCAATCAAACGACGAATGTCGGCGGTGATAGCAGTGACGGGCTCCGCTTGCTTGCGCAGCACCGGATCACCGAGCAGCCGGACTTCCAAACGGGCCATGCGAGCCGCTATGCCTGGCTCGTCGTCGCTTCGGCGGTAAACACCCGCTCGATCTTGGGGCGCGCAACCACGATGCGCGTCTCCTTGTCGGTGCGCAGCGTGACGCGGTCATCCGTCAAGTGCACGACCGTGCCAATGATGCCGCCATTGGTCATCACTTCGTCGCCCTTCTTCAGGGCCTCGAGCGTTTCCTTGTGCTTCTGCGCGATCTTGCGCTGCGGGCGGATGAGCAGAAACCAGAAGATCGCAATGATAGCGACGAACTGAATCAGAAAAGGCAGCATGTTCGGTCGCTGCGCTTGAAGTACGATTGAAAGCAATGGCATCATGTCTTTTTAGCTCCCCGAAATTGCTCGAGCCACGCGCGGCTCCAGCTTGCGAATTCACCCGCGCGAATGCGCGCCCGCGCGGTCTCGACCAGTTTCACCAGGTAATGAACGTTGTGCAAAGACAGCAGCCGCAGCCCGAGCAGCTCTTCGGCCACCATCAGGTGACGAAGATACGCGCGCGTGAAATTTTTGCACGTATAGCAGTCGCAGCCTGGGTCGAGCGGCTTCGTGTCCAGCTTGAAACGGCTCGCCTTCGCGTTGACCTGCCCCGCGCCTTCGACCCAAACCGTGCCGTTGCGCCCGTTGCGGGTCGGCGCCACGCAATCGAACATGTCGAGGCCACGCGCGATCGCCTCGACCAGGTCATCGGGATAGCCGACACCCATGAGGTAGCGCGGCAGGCGCGGCGGCAGCTCCGGCTCGAGCACCTCCAGCATCTCGTACATCCTCGGCTTCGGCTCGCCCACCGAGAGTCCACCAATGGCGACGCCGCGCCAATCCGCCACTTGCAGCACACGCCGCGCCGCGTCCACGCGCAGATCCGGAAACACCGAGCCTTGAAGAATCGGAAACAGCGTCTGCGCACGACCGTCCTGCTCGCGCTCGATCTCATCGAAGCGAGCGCGGCAGCGCGCGAGCCAGCGCAGCGTCCGCTCGTGCGCTTCCTCCGCCAAGGCCCGCGCTGCCTGTCCGGGCGGACACTCGTCGAACGCCATTATGATGTCGGCGCCGAGCGCGTGCTGGATGTCCATCACGTTCTCCGGCGTGAACAGATGCCGGGAGCCATCGATGTGGCTCTGAAAGACGACGCCGTCCTCACGAATCTGATTGGTCTGCGCGAGACTGAAGACCTGGAAGCCGCCAGAATCGGTGAGCACCGGGTGGTCCCAGCGCATGAATTCGTGCAGCCCGCCGAGCTCGCGGATGACCTCGTGGCCAGGGCGCAGGAAGAGATGATACGTGTTCGACAACATGATTTCAGCGCCGGTAGCCGCGACCTCGATCGGCGAGAGCGTCTTTACGGTCGCCTGCGTGCCGACCGGCATGAACACCGGTGTGTTGACGACGCCGTGCGGCAGATTCAGTCGTCCAACTCGAGCCGCGCCTTCGGTTGCGGTGATCTCGAACTCGAACATCAGAGCAGTACCATCGCGTCGCCGTACGAATAGAAGCGATAGTCGCTTTCGATGGCGACGCGATACGCGCGCATGACCAGATCGTAGCCGCCGAACGCCGCTACCAGCATGAGCAACGTCGAGCGTGGCAGATGGAAGTTGGTGATGAGCCGGTCGACGACCTTGAATTGATAACCCGGACGAATGAAGAGCGCTGTAGAACCTGAACCGCTACGTACATTGCCGTCTACATCAGCGATCGATTCCAGTGTTCGCACTACAGTTGTGCCCACCGCCCAGACTTTCCCCTTGCGCGCCTGGACCGTCCGGATCGCCTGCACCGCCGGATCGCTCACCTGATAATACTCCGAATGCATGACGTGCGCTGCTGGTTCTTCAACGTCGACCGGCCGAAACGTGCCAACGCCCACGTGCAGCACGATGCGCACGACAGCGACTCCCTTCGCCGCGATCCGTTCCAGCATTTCCTGCGTAAAATGAAGGCCCGCGGTAGGTGCAGCAACCGAGCCATGCGCGCGCGCGTAGACGGTCTGATAGCGCTCGCGATCCGTAGCGTCTGCGTCGCGATCGATATAGGGAGGTAGCGGCATGCGTCCGTAGCGCTGGAGCGCTTCGGGCACGGGCAGCGACGTGTGCAAACGAACGATGCGTCCGCCATCAGGAGTGGAGTCGATGATCTCGACTGACAGATCGTCGCTAATGAAGACGCGTTTGCCGGGCTTCAGCTTCGCGCCAGGCCGGACCAGCGCGCGCCAGGTTTTCGTCTCCGCCTCCGCCTCCGTGTCCGTCGCCGTCTCCGGCGTAAGCAAAAGCACTTCCGCTTCGGCGCCGCTCGCGCGCGTGCCGAGCAGGCGCGCCGGGAAAACCTTCGTCTCGTTGAGAACCAGAGCGTCGCCAGCCTCGAAGTATTCGATCAGATCACGAAAACGACGATGCTCGATCGCGGCTCGTGCGCGGTCGAGCACCATCAGCTTGCTCTCGTCGCGCCGCGCAGCCGGATAGCGTGCGATCCGGTCGCGCGGCAGCTCGTAATCGAACGCGGAGGTCGTGTATCGCTCTTCAGACCTCCGGCTCACCAACCAGCCGCCCCTCTTCGACGATCTCGCGCACTTCGCGAATGCGGTCAAGCCGCACCCAGAGATCTTCGCCGCCCGTCTTGTTGATGCGCCACTGCGCGACGTAGTTCATCACCGCGGTCTCGAACGGATGTGTCGACGCATCGTTGCGGTGCTCGAAATGATGACACAGCATGCCGAGATCCACGGCCAGCTGCTTTTCCATGCTGCGCAGGACGGCCAGCCGCGTGTACGACTCGTTCGCGCCGGCCTCCTCGAGCGCGCTCAGCATGCGGCGATGCGAGTTGCCGTGCTCACCGAATCTGGCAGCCAGGAGCCGCGTATCTGATCTCGTCAGGGCAATGATTTCCAAACTACTCATCCTTCAAACAGATTCACCTGCGCCTCCGGCACGCCAATGCGCGAAGCCGGCAGCGAGTAGCCGAAGCGCGTGAAAGCACGATTGGTTGCCTGCCGGCCGCGCGATGTTCGCATCAGAAAACCGTTCTGAATCAGAAACGGCTCATACACCTCTTCCAGTGTGCCGGCGTCCTCACCCACCGCAACGGCCAGCGTATTGAGCCCGACGGGTCCGCCCTCGAAATGCTCGATCAAGGTCTTGAGAACGCGCGCGTCCATCTCGTCGAGACCGTACTCGTCGACATCCAGCATCAGCAGCGCTTCGTCGGCCACAGCTTTCGTGATCACGCCGGCGGCACGCACCTGCGCGAAATCGCGCACGCGCCTGAGCAGTCGGTTCGCCACGCGCGGCGAGCCGCGCGAGCGGCGCGCGAGCTCGAGCGCGCCTTCCGCCTGGCATTGCACGCCCAGAATGTCAGCGCTGCGCCGCACGATGACGGTCAAATCTTCGGTCGAATAATAATTCAGCCGCTGGACAATGCCGAAGCGGGCGCGCATTGGAGGTGTGAGCAGGCCGAACCGCGTGGTCGCCCCAATCAGAGTGAATCTTTCGATCGGCATGTTGACGGTCTGTGCGCGCGGACCTTCAGACAACCGGATGTCGATGCGGTAGTCTTCCATTGCCGGATACAGGAATTCCTCGATGACCGGCCGCAGGCGATGGATCTCGTCAATGAAGAGGATATCGTTTTCGCGGAGATTCGTGAGAATGCCGACCAGATCGCCCGGCTTCTCGAGCACCGGTCCGGCTGTCGTCTTGATGTTGACGCCCAGCTCGCGCGCCATCAGGATCGCGAGCGTGGTCTTGCCGAGACCGGGCGGGCCGTGAAAGAGCGTATGATCGAGCGGCTCGCGGCGGCCGAGCGCCGCATCGATGGCGATGCGCAAGCTGTCTTTTACCTTCGGCTGGCCGATGAATTCTGCCAGCCGTTGCGGCCGCAATGACAGCTCGACGACGCTTTCGTCGCTAAGAACTTCCGGGGTCGTGATTTCCGATCTCATCGCGATATAGTATAAGGCGGTGCGGTCCAGGTGGTCCATGCGTTCGTTGCGGTCTGTGCGGTCCAGGCGCTCATTGCGGTCATGGCGGTTTGCCGCATGGACGGCTTGGACCGCAACTTTGCCGCGACAATGAGTGTATATGCGCCAAATCCTATTGGAGGCTGAAATGCCCATCCGTTCTCATATGCGCGCCGCTGCGCTGATCCTGTTCGCTTTGTTGCCGCTCGCCTGCGGCGGCAAGGAAGTCACGCGCATCGATCCAAACTCGGTCACCGACCTGTCCGGCCGCTGGAACGACACCGACTCACGCCTGGTCGCGAATCAGCTGATCAAGGAGAGTCTGACGTCGGACTGGACACGTCGCTTCTCGGAAGCGCACGGCGGTGAAGCACCGCCGGTCCTGATCGGCGATTTCCGCAACCGTACCATGGAGCACATCGCGGTCGGCACATTCATGCGTGACCTCGAGCGCGCCTTCATCAATTCGGGCGCCGTAAAGGTCGTCGCCAGTAGCGAGGAGCGCTCTGATGTGCGTGCGGAGCGCGCCGACCAGCAGGAAAACGCGCGCGCCGATTCGCGCGCGAAGATGGCGCAGGAGCTGGGCGCGAAGTACATGCTCCAGGGCACGATCGAAGCGATCCAGGATGAAGAAGGGCGCGAGAAGATCGTCTTCTACCAGATCGATGCGACGCTCGTCGATGTAGAATCGAATGTGAAGGTTTGGACCGGACAGCAGAAGATCAAGAAGTATATCGAGAGAAAGCGCGTGCGGCTCTAGGGAGTGTGAGAGTGTGAGAGTGTGAGAAACTCGTCTCACGTTCTCACATTCTCACAATCACACACTCTGGAGTCACACACTCTCCTCGGTTGTCTCCACTTCCGTTCGCTGCTGCGCCGCGATCTCCCACACCGCCTGTACCGCAATCTGATTCAGCACGATGTCGCCGAGCGCAACGTTGACTTCTTTCGGAGGTCTGCCGCTGCGCAACAGCTGGGCGGAGCGGACTGGAATGAATTGCTGTTGTGACTCGAGGTAATCGCTCAGCCGCTGCCCTTCGCCGATGTTCAACCCCGCACGCACGAGCAGGCCGTCGTCGAGCTGAATTTCGACGTCGCGCGGCTGATTCTGGGCCATCGCATTGATCAGCGGGATGTCGTTGTCGAGAGCGGCAGCCCACAACACCTGATCGATCTTCAGGACGGCATGCTTGACGTGTTCGTCCGAGCTCCCCCACTTCGCGCCGCGCAAGTTGACGTACTGCTTTCTGCTCGCAAAGTACTGCGTGAGCGACTGGCTTTCTGCCAGGCTGATTGTCGCCTCGATCATGCGGAAGTCCCGCAGGAATAGGCGGAGCCGCCGTGCAGGCAGCTTCGTCTGATCCGGTGCCATTTGTTGTCCTTACCGTTAGGTACTATCAGGGAGGCGTCACTGTATCATGTGCGCGGCCTTGGCAGACTGCAAGGGGAGTGTGAGACGGTGCGAGGGTGAGAGTGTGCGACGAGCCGCGGTTCACCCTTTCTCACACTCCCACACTCGCACACTCGCTCCGGGAACTATTCGTACAGTCATTTGTACCTCAACGCGGGCACCATCCACCGGGGAAAACACCTTATGAAAGCGCGAATTCTCGTCCTGGCCGTTCTGCCGCTGGCGGCTTGTGCGCCGAAGCGCATCCACGAAGAGCCGATCATGCGCAACGGCGACCGCGTGCAGCCAGCCGATGAAGTGGTCGAAGCCGCCCGCTCCCAGACTGCCCGCGACAACTACGAGCTGGTCAAGGCGCGCGACTCTGTCGCCGCCACTGCGCTTGCCAACTGCGCGCCGGCGATTTGCGAAGCAATCGCGCGCGGCGAGATCGCGCTCGGCATGACCGAGCGCCAGGTGCTGGCCGCGACTGGAACTACGGAAGCCGCGTGGTCGGTACGCGCCGCCGGCAATGCCGCCGTCATGGTGCCGGCCAGCGCGTTGAACGCGCCGCGCGACGTGGTCGGCGAGCTTGCATTGCTCCAGCTGTCGAACGGCCGGGTCAGCTCCTACAGCTACCGCGAAGCGCAGGGTGTGCGCGTGGTTGCAGAGGCAAGCGACGCGACCACCGCGGGACGCGCGGCCGCAATGGCCGACATGCTGTTGCGCGAAGGCGACGACCTGGTCGCGCGCGGCGACTTCAACGGCGCGCTCAACCGCTATGACCGTGCGCAGGTATTGCGTGCGAATGATCCGCAGGTCGATTACCGCATCGCGACCGTGCTCGACAAGCAGCTGCGGCCGATCGAGGCATTGATCCGCTATCAACTTTTCCTGCACAGGCTCGAGCTCGAGAAGATCGGCGCGCTTGGTGATGCGAATGCGAAGCTGGCGGCGGCGATTGCGCACGCGAAGGAACGGATCATTGTCCTCGAAAAGCGATAAGTGCGATAAGTGTGATGAGTGCGATAAGTGCGATTGGCGGAAACGCTATTTCGCACCTATCGCACTGATCGCACTGATCGCATCATCGCTCGCTGGCTGCGGCCATCTTCTATCCTCTTACGACACGGCCCCCAACGGCCTGCAACGCGGCGAGCACGAATTCCGGCGTTATCTGTCTTCAGGTCACGCCGATTCTGCTTTGCTACAGCTCGGCAATTCCAAAAAGCAGAAGCAACTTCCGAAAGACGAGCTGCTGCGCCTGCTGTTCGAGGGTGTGGCGGCGCACTACTCGGGTGACTACGAGCGCAGCGCGTCGGTATTCGACCGCGCCTCGCTGATCGCCGAGGACCGCAGCACCAAGAGCATCTCGCAGGCCGCGCTCTCGGTCATGGTCAACGATCTGGCGCTGGCGTACGAGCCGAGCCGCACGGAGCGGCTGCTGCTGCCGTATTACGCGGCGCTCAACTACGCGCGCGCCGGCAAGTACGATGAGGCGGCGGTCGAAGCGCGCCGCCTGTCGCTGCTGTTGCAAACCATGGAAGACGAAGGCGACGCGCCCGCTCCGGAGCTGCACGCATTCTTCCGGTATTTCGCGGGATCGATGTTCGAGGCGGCCGGTGAATACGCGGATGCCGACGTCGCATACAGAAACGCGTCAGCGCTGGACTCGACGTCGCCTGGACCGCCTGAACCGCACGGACCGCATGGACGGCCCGCTGATTCGGGCGCGCTGGTAATTTTCATTGAGCATGGCTTCGCGCCGCATCGCGTGCAGGAAAGCCTGTTCGTCATGCTCGCGGATTACGAGACACACCAGTTCGATGAGGATCGCTCGGAAGACGATCGCCGGCGCGCGTCGTCGCACATCGCGGAACGAGTGCTCCAGTTCGCGAGCACGGCAGAGCCGCGCACCGGTGCGCCGAAGCAGCGCACGCTTTGGGTGCCACCGCCGGCCGAGCAAAAGGCGTCTCGTCAGGTGGAGCAGTGCGATTCGAATTGCGAGGAGCACGAGGACCACTCGTATCTGCTGCGCATGTCATGGCCGGTGATGTACGCGCCGCTGCCGTCCCCTCCGGTGCATATCCGCGTGGATTCGATTGAGTTGTCCGGCTACAGGAGCGCCGCCATTGGCGACGGTCTACTGAGCGATTTCCAGCGCGAGCAGCCGGTCATCATCGCGCGTGCGGTTGCGCGCGCGGCCGCCAAGTATGTGATCAGCAGATCGGCGGAAAAGAAAGCGGGCAAGAAGAATGAAGCGCTGGGTGACGTGATCGGCGCGCTCGCCAACCTTGCCGGCGCGGTCACGGAGCAGGCAGACACTCGGTCCTGGCATCTGCTGCCTGGTGCGATCGGCATTGCGCGCGTGATGCTTTCACCCGGCACGCATCGCGTGCACGCAGGCGGCGTCGATTTCGATACTATCGAGATTCGCCCCGGCAAGACCACCATCCTCAGCCGTCGCGTCTGGAATTAATTCTAGTTGACAGCCACCGTGATGTGCCGCCAGTCACCCTGTCTGAAGCGCAGCACGCTCAGCGCGCAACGCGTCATGTGGCCGGCAAGAATGGCGAGCCAGATATCCATGGGATCGAGAGTGCCCAGCCGCTGAATCGCGAAGCAGATGCCGAGCGGAACAAATATTTGCGAGACAATGGAAATGTAGAGTGGGCTCTTCGTGTCGCCAGTCCCCTGCAACCCGCCTGTGTACGTCAGCGCCACGGTGATGAACAGCCCCGACAGGCTGAGCACGCGCATGAGCGACACGCCGATCTCGACGACTGCCGGATCGTGCAGGCCGAAGAATCCGAGCAGCTGGCGCGGGAACACCAGAAATACCGCGCCAACCGTCAGCGCGGAATACAAGCCGATGCGCGCGGCCGCATGCACTGCCTCGATCGCTCGCTCCGGCGACCCCGCTCCCAGGTTCTGACCCGCACACGCGGCGGCCGCGCCCATCAGGCCGACGCTGGTCCAGGTGATCAGCGAGAAGAGCTGCGTGTAGCCGACCGCGAACGCGGCCTGCGCCGCCGCACCCTGCGCGACCGAGCCAATGAATGCGAGCATGAACACGCCACCCACATTCATCGCGATGCCCTGAATCCCGGTCGGCAGGCCAAATCTGAACAACGCGCGGATAATCGACCACTCCGGCTTATAGGGTCCGCTGCGCGGAAAGCCGACTACCCAGGAGCCGCGGTAAAGCTTGTAAATCGCGTACGCTGCGACGATGGCCGACGCCATTACCGTTCCCCATGCAGCGCCCGCCGTGCCGAACGCCGGTACTGGTCCAAGCCCTGGAATCAGAATCACGTTGAATATGATGTTCAGGACGGTCATGACGATGCCGAGCCGCAACGGCGTGCGCGCGTCACCCGCCGAACGCAGCGCGCCGCCGAGCATGAAGAAGATCAGCATGCCGAAGCTGTACAGGAACATGATGCGGATGTACGGCAGCGCCTGACGCTGCACTTCGGGCGCTGCATTGACCAGATCGAGGAGCGCGGGTGATAGAAACCAGCCGAGCGGCGCGAGAATGCCGAGCGAGAGTGCCGCGGCCGTGATGAATGCCTGATAGACGGTGCGATCGACCGTCTCATGATCATTTGCGCCGGTGAAGCGGGCGACCAGCACGCTCATGCCGGTGAAGAGAGAAGAGATGAAGACGATGACGACCAGGAAGATCTGCCAGCTGACGCCGATTGCGGCATTGCCCGCGTAGCCTACGTAATTGCCGACCATGGCGTGATCGATCAGTCCCTGCAGTCCGCCGATCATGTTCTGGAGCATGGTCGGCCACGCGATGTGCCAGACCGCCGGCAGCAACGGACCTTCGACAATGGAACGATCGTATTTTCGGCGCGGCGGTGGCGGCGGCGGTACAACCAGCGGCTCGGCGTGCGCGCTGGTCGGCGCGGCGGTTGATTCCATATCGAATGATACGCTTATTCGGTTATTCGGGCGAGCACTCCAATGATGTCCTCTAATGCTATGGCTCGCGCGTGTGGCGCGAGGCTATGTTACCAGATATGGACGGCATCGAAGCAAGACTGATCGCGTTCGAGGCGAAGTTCGACCGAAGCATGGAGCTCATTCAGCAGGAGTTCCAGCGGCTTCGCACCGAGATGAACGAACGGTTCGCGGAAGTGAACGAACGGTTCGCGGAAGTGAACGAACATTTCCGCGTTCTGCGCATCGACATCGACGAGCGCTTCCAGTCGGTCAACGACCGGCTGGCTCTGCTCGAGCACATGGTCGCGCGCAACACGGCGTCGATCGAGAACCTGCGCGTCGAGATAGAAAAGGTCCGATCTCAGGTCCTGCACCTCGAAGACCGCGTCAATGAGCTGCAAAAGAGCGTGAATGGCGTCGGTGATGACATGCGGCAGCGCTTCCGGCTCGTCAACGAGCGGCTGTCCGCTGTCGAGAAGCGGCTGGCCGCCTAAGGCTCCTACTTCGCCACTCTCGTCAATGCTGCCTTGATCAAATCGATGCCGATCAGCTTGCCTTCCTCGTCCAGTGCCTTGCGCACCGCCGTCGTTGCTTCGCCGGCGTTGTAGCCAAGCGCTACCAGTGCGTGCACCGCTTCTTCCGACGTGGCACCGGTGCGACCCGGCGCGCGCGCGGTGCTGACGGCAATGTCATCCAGACGATCCGCCAGCTCGAGCACCAGGCGCTCAGCCTTCTTCGTGCCCAGCCCCGGAATGCGCTTCAACGCCGCGATGTCCTTGCCGACAATAGCACTGACGAGCCGCTCCGGCGTCATCGTCGAAAGCATATTCAGAGCGAGGCGCGGGCCGACGCCGGACGCGCCCAGCAGTCGTCCGAACAGAATCCGTTCGGAGTTTTCGAGGAAACCGAACAGCTCTGCCGAGTCCTCGCGCACCACGTAATAGGTTCGCAGCTCGACGTCCGCGCCTGCGCGCGGCAACCGCTCGAACACTGAGAGCGGAATCAGGAGCTCGTACGCAACGCCCCCCGGCGTCATCACCTCGATCGATGAAAGATCGCGGCGCACGAGTTTGCCGGTCACGCGCGAAATCATCGACGCACCAGCTGCAAGACCTGCGACTGGCAGTGACACAGTGCGACCGCAACGCCATCGGCGGCATCCGCCGGCCGGGGCGGGTCCTTCAGACGCAATAGCCGCTGCACCATGAACTGCACCTGTTCCTTGGTCGCGCGGCCGGTGCCGGTCACCGCGTCCTTGATCTCGGCGGGTGAGTATTCGGAGACCGGCAGGTCGCGCATCGTCGCCGCCAGCAGCACCGCGCCGCGAGCATGGCCGAGAATTACGGTGGTCCTCACGTTTTTCGCGTAGAACACGCCTTCGACCGCAACGGTTGTCACGCGGTTACGCAGCAGCACCTCGGTGATGCCCTCGTAGATCTCGCGCAGCCGCTGCGGCAGCGGCGTGCTCGGCTCTGTCCGAATCACTCCGCATTCCAGCAATGAAACGGCGCCACCGCTACGTGCGACGACGCCATAACCCGTTACTGCCGCGCCGGGATCGACACCGAGGACGATCACGCTCCTACTTCCTCCAAAGCGGCCTCATCGATGTCGAGATTGGAGTGAACCTTTTGCACGTCGTCGATATCTTCGAGCGCGTCCAGCAGCTTGAGGAGTTTCTGCGCGTCGTCGCCTTCGACGCGTACCGTTGTCTTCGGAATCATCGAGATTTCCGCCGAGTCGATCTGGATGCCCTGCTGTTTGAGCGCAGCCTGCACCGCATGGAACGTGGTCGGATCGGTTGTCACAGTATAGGCATCGCCCTCGCGCACGAGATCTTCGGCGCCGGCCTCGAGCACGGCCAGCATGGTCGCGTCTTCGTGGTAGCGCTTCGCGTCTATATAGATCTGACCCTTCTTGTCGAACTGCCACGCGACCGAGCCCGCCGTGCCGAGCGTGCCGTGGTTGCGCGACAGCGAATGACGGATGTCCGCGACCGTACGGTTCGGGTTATCGGTCACCGCCTCGATCAACACGGCGACGCCACCGGGGCCGTAACCCTCGTATGTGATCTCCTGGTAGTCGACGCCCTCGAGCTCGCCGGTGCCCTTCTTGATGGCGCGCTCGATGTTTTCGGCCGGCATGTTCGCGGCCTTGGCCGTGTCGACCGCAAGCCGCAGGCGCGGATTGAACGCGACTTCGCCGCCGCCATTGCGCGCGGCGATCGTGATTTCACGAATCAGTCGCGTCCAGTGCGCGCCGCGCCTCGCATCGGTGACCGCTTTCTTGCGCTTGATCTGCGCCCATTTACTGTGCCCTGCCACGCCGGCTCCTGTCTACGGTTGTCGCTCCGCCAAATATAGTTAAACTTTCGCCCATGCCACAACGATTCATCGGACCACAGAAACCGACGACGCTCTTCATTGGGTGCAGCGATTCGCGCCTGGTGCCGTCACAGCTGACGGATGCCTCGCCCGGCAAGCTCTTCATGGTGCGCAACGTCGGCAACTTCGTGCCGCCGTACGAGGATGCCGAAAACCTGGGGTATCACGGCGTTTCGTCCGCCATTGAATTCGCGACTATCGTGCTGGGCGTGAAGGCCATAGTGGTGTGCGGCCATAGCGATTGCGGCGCGATCGCGGCGCTCTACAATCCGCCCAACCAGTCGACACCGCATGTCAACAAATGGCTGGAGCTGGGCCGCGACGCGATGTTCGAAGGTGAACCGGATCGTGAGCTGCTGCGCCGCACGGAGCAGCGCTCGATTGCGCTTCAGCTGGAACGGCTGATGACGTTTCCGATCGTGCGCGCACGCGTCGAACAAGGTGAGCTTTCCCTGCACGGCTGGTACTACGTGCTCGACGAAGGCCGCGTTTACATCCGGGATCCGCAGGACGGCGAATTCAGGGCCGTCGCTACCTGAATGCCGATGATCAATCTCACGACACCCATTGTGTCCACTCGCTTTCCGCATCACCGATGGTGAGCCGGTTCTCATAGCGAACCAGCGGCATGTTCAACAGTAATGGTTCATCTGCAAGCTTTTGCAGCCAGCGCTCGTCGGTGTGATAGCCGGCATGCAGCCCGAGCTGCTTGAAGCGCTTCGATTCGGGATCGATGAGCGCCTGCACGCCGAACTTCAGCGCGAAACGCTTCAGCTCACCGAGACTCGCTGCGCGCTCGTTCAAGTCGACGAAGTGTGTCTGGATTCTGCGCTCCGCGAAAAATCGTTGGGCCTTGCGAGTCGCCGCGCTTTTTTTGGTTCCGAAAATCTGAACGTGCCTCATCCGAGCAAATCAAGGGATGAAGATCCTCGCCGCTTTACCTGCTCCATGGTGCACTGCGCTGGTGGTTTGTCCGGCCGCCAGCGCAGAAAACGAGTGCCGTGCCGAAAACGCCCTTCCGAGAAATGATCGTATCGGATCTCGACCACCAGGCGCGGATCGAGCGGCTGCCAGTCACCGGAACGCTCGCTGCTCCAACGTGACGGTCCACCGGGCGCGCGACCGGTGAAGCCCGGCGGCTTGATCAGGGCCTCGACCATTTCGGTGAGCGCCTTCTTCTGATCGCGCCGGAAACTCGAGGTGAAGCCGACGTGATGCAGCAGGCCGTCACGATCGTACAAGCCGAGCAGCAGCGAGCCGACCTCCGCGCTGTTGGTGCCGTATCGAAAACCGCCGACCACGCAGTCCACCGTGCGCAGCGCCTTCACCTTCACCATGCCGGTCCGCTCGCCACTGCGATACGGCGACTCCAGTTCCTTCGCAATGACGCCGTCGAGTCCGCCCTTCACACTAGTCAGCCATTTGCGCGCAATCGCGACATCGCGCGTGCGCGGCGACAGTCTGACGCCGGCCGCGCCATCGAAGTAGCGTTGCGCGAACGATTCGAGCCGCGCGCGCCGTTCGACCAGCATGCGCTCGACGAGCGACGTCGCACGCTCGGTGACCAGCAGATCGAACGTTACGAACAGCGCCGGATTCGCCGCCGCCAGCTTGCGCACGCGGCTTTCCGCCGGATGCACACGCACCAGCAACTCTTCGAATGACAGGATATTGCCCACGGGCACCACTATCTCGCCGTCCAGGACAAACGTGCTTGCGCCGAGCGCGCGAATGTTTTCGACGACGTCGGGAAAGTAGCGCGCCAGCGGCTTGCCGGCCTTCGACTGCAATTCGATATCGTCGCCGTCGCGAAAGACGAGGCAGCGAAAGCCGTCCCATTTCGGCTCGTACTGCCAATCGTCGCTCACCGGCAGCTCGTCTACCTGTTTTGCCTCCATTGGCAGGAACGGAGGTTGGATCGGCAGGTTCACAGAAACTGTTCCAGGTTGAAGCGACCGCGTTTGAGCAGCAGCGGCTTGAAGAGGTCGCCGGTCCGCTCGAAGCGTTCCCGCACGTTCAACAGCGTGAAATCCTCGAGCCGAACACCCTGCTCGACCTCCTGCCATGTCACCGGCGTGGAAACCGGCGCCTGCGCGCGCGGCCGCGGCGAAGACACCGAAGCGAGGGTACTGCCCCAGCGATTGTGGTTGTAGTCCACGAGCACGCGTCCCTGCGGCCGCTTCGCGACGCGATACTCCGCGGTGATCAGATCGGGACGCCGCGCTTCGAGGACGCGCGCCAGCTCCTTCGCAAACGTCCACACCATCTTCTGCGTCGGGCCGCGCATGATCGGAATGTAAATGTGCATTCCTTTCGAGCCGGTGGTCTTCACCACATTGGGCAGCTTCAACGCCTCGAGCGCTTCGTGCACGACCAGCGCAGTCTCCAGCACCTTCTCGAAGGGCGTGCCCTCCACGGGATCAAGGTCGAAATGCAGGTAGTCGGGCCGGTCGATGTCATCACAACGCGCGTACCACTGATTCAAGTCGATGCAGCCGAGGTTGATCACCCACAGGAGCGCTGCCAGATCCTGAATCACCGGGAAGTCGATGATGTTGCCGTTGCCGTGATCGATGCGGCAGGTCTCGATCCATTCCGGCCGCGGCTCGGGTGCGCGTTTCATAAAGAAGAATTCGCCATAAGCGCCGTGTGGATAGCGCTTCATGACCATTGCGCGATCGGCAACGTGCGGCAGCAGCAGCTTCGAGACATCGGCATAGTATTGAATGAGATCGCCCTTCGTGATGCCGAGGTCCGGCCAGAACGGCTTCTTTAGATTGGTGAGTCTGACTTCGCGTCCCTGGACCTTGACGAACGCATCCTTTTGCCCGGTGGGAATGCGCACGCTCATCGCGGACTGAGTTTGGGCGGCCGCTTGCCGTGACGCAGCGCGCCCGCCACCGGCACGTAGGCCAGCTCGCCACCGGCGTCGGCACAGCGCAGCATGAGTCCACCGCGGCTCATGTCGCCACGGCCGACGAACTCCTGCGGAAATAGCAGCTGTTCACCGAAGACCTGCAACAGGAGGTCAACGTATTTTCCAGACGCAATGCTGCCGAGTAACACGACTGTGCAAGGGAGCGTGGCAGCATGGGAGCATGGGAGCATGGGAGCATGGGATGCCTGCAAAGCGATCGCCCGATCACGTAGCGGCTGCACGTAGCGCGAATTGCTCACATCAATCGGCGAGTCAGCCATAATGCGCAAATCATCGAGCGTGATGATCGAGTCGGGTGATACGAGACCGCGGTCTGAAGTAATAACCTTAATGTCATCGCTGGCGCCAAACGCACGCGCGTAGGCAAGCTTGCCGCGAAAGTACAGCCCGCTGAGGAACGAGAAGACCTCGCCGAGCGGCGCGCCGGTCGTCCGTAACGTAACCGCGAGCTCGAACGAAGCATTCGGATTGAACAGGAGGGCCGCCCGCCGCCCCGACGTGCTCGCGGGCGACAGCAGGAAGTACCTACGCGTCACTCATCCTCCCATGCTCCCATGCTCTCATGCTCTCATGCTCTCATGCTCTCATGCTCCCATGCTCCCATGCTCCCGTGTGTTCCCATGCTCCCGTGTGTTCCCATGCTCCCGTGCCTCCCTTATTTTGGCCTTCATGACTACCCAGTCCTCTTTTGATGTAACGACCGGCGCGGATCTCCAGGAGGTCGACAACGCGGTCAACCAGTCCATGAAGGAAGTCCAGCAGCGCTACGATTTCAAGGGCTCGAACTGCACGATCGCGTTCGACCGCGCAAAATCGGTCCTGACGCTCGACGCCGATGACGATTACAAGATGAAGGCCTTATACGACATCCTGCAATCGAAGTTCGTAAAACGCGGCGTACCCCTCAAGAACATGAAGCAGGGCCCGTTGATACCCGCAGCGGGCGGGCGCGTGCGCCAGGAGATCACGCTGGCGCAAGGCATCGATACCGAGACCGCGAAGAAGATCGTAAAGGATGTGAAGGCGGGCGGCTTCAAGAAGGTGCAGGTCGCGATCCAGGGTGATCAGCTGCGAGTGTCGAGTCCATCGAAAGACGAGCTTCAGGCAGTCATGGGTTTCCTGCGTGGGCAGGATTATGGGATCGAGCTGAATTTTGGGAATTATCGATAGCGATGCGATTGCGATACGACCTGATCGTCCTGGGCTCCGGCCCGGCCGGTGAGAAGGGCGCAGCCCAGGCCGCGTATTTCGGCAAGCGCGTGGCGCTGGTGGAAGCAGCATCCGCGTTGGGCGGCACCGCCGCCAATACCGGTACGCTGCCCAGTAAGACGCTGCGGGAAACCTCACTCGTGCTGTCCGGCTTTCGCGCGCGCGGCCTTTACGGCGTCGATCTGTCGCTGCGCCGCGAGGCCAACGTGCGCGATTTTCTGTATCGCGAGAAGCAGGTCGTGGACGCAGAGCGCAAGCGCGCCATCAGCAACGTCGCGCGTCACAATATCGATACCTATCACGGCCTGGGCAGCTTTGTCGACTCGCACACCGTCAGGGTGAGCGGCGGCACTGATGAGCATGTGCTCGAAGCCGATATGATCCTGATCGCGACCGGCTCCTCCCCCAGACACCCGCTCAAATTCCCGTTCGATGCAGGCAACGTATACGATTCGGACACGATTCTCACCCTGCCGAAGATGCCGAAGTCGCTGGCCGTGGTGGGTGCCGGCGTAGTCGGTTGTGAATACGCGTGCATGTTCGCGGCGCTCAACATCGAGGTCACGCTGATCGACAGCGGTGCGCGCATCCTGTCGTTCATGGATGAGGATGTCGCGCGCGCGCTGCGCGCGGCAATGGAAAAGCTGGGCGTGATCTTCTATGCGCCGGATCGGGTGGAGCGGTGCGAGAGCGACCGCAAGCGCGTCAGCATGCGCCTCGAATCCGGGCGTATGGTCTACGTGGATGCGGCGCTGATTGCCGCGGGCCGCGTTGCGAATACCGATCGCTTGAATCTGGACGGCGCCGGACTCCTGGTCCGCAACGATGGCACGATCGATGTCGACCAGCGCTTTCGAACCGCGGTTCCGCACATCTACGCTGCGGGCGATGTCATCGGCTTTCCCGCCCTGGCTTCGACATCGATGGAGCAGGCCCGTCTCGCGATGGTCGACGCCTTCGATCTCAAGTACAAGAAAGAAGTCGCGCCGATTCTGCCGTACGGCATTTATACGATTCCCGAAGCCTCGATGGCGGGCGAGACGGAAGCATCGCTCAAGAAAAAGGGCATCCCCTACATCATCGGCAAGGCGGCCTATGCGCAGAATGCGCGTGGCATCATCATCGGCGACAGCATCGGCTTTCTCAAGCTGCTGTTTCGCGCGGACGACCTGAAGCTGCTCGGCGTGCACATCATTGGCGAGCAGGCCTCCGAGCTGCTGCACATTGGGCTCACGGCGATGCTGTCGGAGGCGGGCTCGGAGCTGTTCATCCGCACCTGCTACAACTATCCGACCCTTTCCGAACTCTACAAGTATGCGACCTACGACGCGATGGGTCGCGGACAACGCGGTGAAATCAATCATCCCGAGACGCTTCGTCCTCAACTTTAACGACGAGCGTTCGCGCTGGGCGGTGACCGACGCGGCAGCTGACCGCATCGCGGCCGCTCTGCCGAGCGACTGGGAGCTGGTCCGTCTGGATGCGCCGGTCTCCAGCCGAGGCGATGGCGGCACCATGATTTCCGACGATGCGCTCGAGGCCGTCGCCGACGCCGAGATCTATGTCAGCACCGGCTTTCCGCCACCGCTGTTGCGAGCGGCGAAAAAGCTGAAATGGGTGCATACCGGCGCGGCCGGTGTCAGGTCGCTGCTGTATCCGGAGATGGTTGCAGCCGACGTGATGCTCACTAATTCCGCCGGCATCCACGCCGAGCCAATGGCGGAGACGGTGCTGGCCATGGCGCTGTTCTTCTCGCGTGGCCTCGATTTCGCCGTGCGTAGCCAGACGCGCGGTGAATGGGATCAGAGCGCGTTCGAGACCGTAGCATCACCGGTCATCGAGCTGGGCGGGCAGACGATCGGCATGCTCGGATTCGGCGGCATTGGCCGGGCGGTGGCGCGCCGCGCCGAGGCGCTCGGCATGCGCGTGCTTGCGACTCGAGCGGTCGAAGTCGAGCGCATCCTGCGCGAGTCGGACGTCGTGGTCGTCGCGCTGCCGGCAACGCCACATACGCGCGGCATGATCGGCGCGCGTGAGCTCGCGCTCATGAAGGCGCGCGCGGTTCTGATCAACGTTGCACGCGGCGAGATCGTGGATGAGAGCGCGCTGATCGACGCACTGACGCGCGGCGCCATTCGAGGCGCGGGCCTCGACGTGTTCGAGCACGAGCCGCTCGCGGCAGACTCACCGCTGTGGCGGCTGCCGAATGCGCTGCTGCTGCCGCATGTCAGCGCCATTACGCCGCGCTACTGGGAACGACAGGCGGATCTGATCGTAGATAATCTGGGGAGATACCTCCGCGGCGAGCCGCTGCGGAATGTCGTCGACAAACAAAGAGGATATTGAGATATGAGAGTGTGGGAGTGTGTGAGTGTGGGAGTGTGCGCAGTCGTTCTGACGTTCGGCATTGCTGACGCGCAAACCGCTGCGCGTCCGAGCATCGAGCCGATCGTGCCATCGGCAGCGTTCAGGGACGCGATCGCGGCGGGCACTCGTACGACGACCGGCGCGCCGGGGGCGCGCTACTGGCAGAACTCGGCGAGCTACAAGATCAACGCCCGGCTGATACCGGAGACCAAACGCCTGGATGGCAGCGTGGAGATCACGTACCGCAACAATTCGCCCGATACGCTGCCGATCCTGCACATCGATCTGACGCAGAATTTCCATCGAGGCGATGCGGTCCGGAATGAAGCGGCTGAAGTCACCGGTGGTTACGAGCTGAGGCGCGTCGTCGTCAACAACACGCAATTGAACGAGGACGGCCCGCAGGCGAGTGAGGGCCCGCGCTACCAGATCAATGGCACCCGCCTCGCGGTACTCACGCCGCAGCCCCTGCTACCCGGCCGCACGAACACAATTCGCATCGACTTCGCATACACGATTCCGCAAGCCGGCGCGGGCGAGCGCATGGGCTACAGCCGCGACAACTTTTTCTTCATGGCGTACTGGTATCCGCAAATGGCCGTCTACGACGACGTCATCGGCTGGCATCCCGATCAGTTCGTCGGCACGACCGAGTTCTACGCGGATTGGGCGAATTACGAATACACGATCGACGTACCAGCCGGCTGGGTGCTGGTCGGCACCGGCAACCTCGTGAACGCGCAACAGGTGCTCGCGCCCGAAGTGTACCAGCGGCTCCAGCGCGCCGAAGCCAGCGATCAGGTGGTCAATGTCATCACGCGTGCCGACTTCAACCGCGCGACCGCGGCGGGGACGAATGGCAGGCTGCAATGGCGATTTGTAGCCGATTCCATGCGTGATGTCGCGTTCAGCGCGACGCGCGCCTCGCTGTGGGACGCGCAGCGCACTCCCGTCGGCGACCGCAACGGCGATGGCAGACCGGATTACGCGCGCGTCGATGCGCTCTACCGCGAGAGCGCCCCGCTCTGGAAGGACGTGGCGCGCTACGCCGCGCACGCGGTCGCGTATCACTCGCGCAATACCGGCATCCCGTATCCCTGGCCGCACATGAGCGCGGTCGAAGGCGAGGACATCATGCGCGGCGGGATGGAGTATCCCATGATGACACTGATCGGACCGTATACGACGCGCGGCACGCAGGCGCTCTATGCCGTGACCAGCCATGAGATCGCGCACATGTGGTTTCCGATGATCGTCGGATCCGATGAGCGCCGCTATACCTGGATGGATGAAGGCACGACCGCGTTCAGCGAGAATGATTCCGAGGCGGATTTCTGGAAGGACTCGACGAAGTTTTACATCGAGGACCAGGATGCGTATCTCCAGGTCGCGCGCGCGGATATCGAGGGTGAGATCATGCGGCGCTCGGCATTCCATTACTCACCGTTCGCGTACGGCGTCGCATCGTACGACAAGCCGGCAAGCGTGCTGGTCGCGTTGCGGCAAGCGCTCGGCAAAGATGTCTTCTACCGCGCGTACCGCGAGTATGCGCAGCGCTGGAAGTACAAGAAGCCGTATCCCTGGGACCTGTTCAACACTTTCGAGAATGTCAGCGGTCGCGATCTCGATTGGTTCTGGCGCGCGTGGTACTTCGAGACCTGGACGCTCGATCATGCGGTCGGCAATGTGACGACGTCGTCCACCGGCACCACGGTCACGATTCAGGATCGCGGTTACGTGCCAATGCCCGTGCATGTGACCATCACGCGGGCGAATGGCGAGATGCTGCGGCGCGAAGTGCCGGTCGAGACCTGGCTGAGCGGCGCCACCACCGCGACAGTGACTGTCCCCGTCGGTGCTGCGATCACGCGCGTGGAGCTGGATGCGGCGCGCGCGTATCCCGACATCGACCGGTCGAACAACGTCTGGCGGCCATAACACCAGCAACAAAAACAGTGCGCGCGCTTGCACCAGATCGGTGCAAGCGCGCGGTCGTGTTGGTATCAGTTTTCGTGTAACGTGAAGTAAATCGGCCGCGGGTCAGTGGATGGGTTCCCGAGCAGCCTTCTGTCCCGCAGGGCAGCAGGACTTTTTTCAATTTGCTCGTCAGCACATTCGAAAAAGAAAAGCCTGTCTGCGATACAACCGATCCTGTTCCAAGTCCTCCGGCTCGCGGCCTCCTCTGCGTTGAACGAAGCGCAGCCGCTTCAACGTCCGGTAGTGCTCGATAGCCGCGGCGATCGCCGATATCGCTGTTTCGATCTCCTTATCCCGGAAAGAGCCGTTTTTTACTCCTCCGGCGGCAGCGCTTTCATCGGCACCAGCACGCGTGTCCGATCCCATGTCAACATCATCAGAGCGCCGTTCGGCGGCTGAGGTTTGAAGTCGATCGTGAATGTCTCGACCGGCACCGGTACGGTTTCCGTCTGCACGGTGATGCGCGCGACATCCTGCTTCTCATCGTAAACGGTGCCCCATTGCCAGGTCTGCTTGTTGATGATGAATTGCCATTGATTCCGTTCCGGAATGGTCCAGAACGAATAGGTGCCTTTCGGAACCCGGACGCCTTCAATTTCGACGTCGATCGTGAAATGAATCATCGACGCCGCGTTCGCGCCGGTGCGCCAGATCTGACCCCATGGCACCAGGCCACCGAAAATGACACGGCCTCGCTTGGATGGTCTGCCGTAGGTAACCATGACGACGCCGTGGCCGAGATCACCTTCAATGGAGTCACCCGGTGACAGCGCGCCGAGCGCCTTCCCTTGCGCATCGGCCGCGGCGTAGCGCTTCGCGTATGCGTCGAGATCGGCCCACTTCGCGCGCGTTACATTTACCTTGAACGTCGTCGCCTCAGCATTCAAGCCGAGCAGGCGTCCGGTCTTGTCGACGTGAGCTCGCATCGTGCCGCCCTGCGGGTGCCACAATGTCACCGAGTCTGCCGGCAGCCAGGTCACCACATACGGCAAAGGTCCGGTGCCGGCGAGCATGTTCATGGTCAGCGTGTCGGTTGCGGACTTGCGCGCGCGCATGAGCGCGGTTTCGTACGTCGAGTAGAAAGGCATCTGCAACGGAATCATGTCGGCCTTCGCTGCCACCGCGCGGCTCGGCCGCAGTGCGGCAGCCACCCACGTCTCGAAGCGGGCGCTGTCCGCCACGTACGTAACTACGCTGCGCATGACGGGCGCCGAGTTCGGCACGCCCGGCACCGCATTGTTCTGCACCTCGTACCAGCTCACGCCACCGTCTTCCTTGAACGTGACGGTAAGCTTGTATCTGCGCGTCTGCGGCGTGCGCAGAATCGCTTCGGCGATGAGCTGCTGCGGCGTGCGCACGTAACGCTCGACGGCGATCGTGTCCCTGCCGAGGCGTACTACGAATGCGCCGCTGTCGGGCGTTTGCGCATGGAGCGCGGCTGCGCCGCTCGCAAGCGCGAGCGTGGTCATAAGAATTCGCATACTCATTGGTAAAAGATAACATCGCGTGCTTGACCGGCGAACCGGCCGCATGCAGCTTTCCGGCAACTCCCTGGAGGTATCATGACAACCGACGCGGGCGTCGCCCCACCCGAAACCGGATCGCGCTGGGAAGACTTCGTCGACGTCTTCCTGGCGCCCGCCGAATTGTACGCGCGCCGCCGCGCTGAAGGCTGGTTCAAACCGTTCCTGATCTTCTGCGCGGTCAGCATTATCCTGTACTACCTGTTCCTGCCCATCAACGCGCTCGTCTGGGAAGCCGCCATGCGCGAGAACGCGCCGCCGAATGCGACCCCTGAACAGATTCAGCGCAGCGCGCAGTTCATGAAATACCTGGGCGGCGTCTTTGTTCCGTTCGGCTACGGCCTGATGATCGCCGGCACGGCGCTCGGTCTCAAGCTGGCGTCAGCCGTGATCGAGCCGGCAGCAAGATGGCGGCAGGCGTTTCTCATTGCGACCTTTGCGGCGTACGTCGGCATTCTCCAGCAGATCCTTACGACCATACTGGTCTTCTTCAAGAGCCGCATGGGCACGGTCAGCATGGCCGATGCTTCCTTTGGCGTGCTGCGCTTCGTACACGATCCCGATCCGGTATTGAAGGCCGCGCTCGGGCGCCTCGACCTCTTTCCGATCTGGTCGGCGATTCTCTGCGCGATCGGCTTGATCGTGATCGTAGGCATGCCGCGCGGCAAGGCGCTCGCGACCGCGGCAATAGCCTGGCTGCTGGTGGGACTGCCCGGAGTAGTCGGCGCGCTATTCTCACCCGGCCGCTAGGAATGCAGTTCCACGAACAGCCGATTTTTCCTCGCGGATTTTCGTGCGCGAGCACGAACTGCGGGTTGAAACAGGCCGCGCCCGATCTCGCGCTCTTTTATTCTGAAGTCCCCGCCGCCGCGGCCGGCATCTTCACGCGCAATCAATTTCCGGGTGCGCCGGTGATCGTCGGCCGCGAGCTCATTCGACGCGGTGAGTTGCAGGCGATCGTCGTCAACAGTCGAATCAGCAACGTCGGCACCGGCACTCTCGGCCTCGATCACGCGCGCCGCATGGGCCAGGCGGCCGCGCGCGAGCTCGGCATCGACGCCGCGCTCGTGCTCATGAGCTCGACCGGCGTGATCGGCGTGCCACTGCCGATCGAGAAGATCGAGCACGGCCTGATCGGCCTCAAGACCAGGCTGCAAAGCACTCCACTGGTCGGCGCAGCCGGCATCATGACTACTGACACACATCCGAAAGCGATCTCGCTGGCGGTCGGCAACGCGACCATTACGATCGTGGCCAAAGGCGCGGGCATGATCGAGCCGAATATGGCGACGATGTTGTGCTACATCTTTACCGACGCCGCCATCGACGCCGATGCACTCGACCGGCTGCTGCGCGCAAGCACGGCCGTATCGCTCAACATGCTGTCGATCGATTCCGATACGAGCACCTCTGACACTTGTGTCATCATGGCGAACGGCCTGGCCGGTCGCGTGGACCTGAATGCGTTCGCGGACGCGCTGCGTGTGGCGTGCATTCGCATGACCGAAATCATCGCGCGTGACGGTGAGGGCGCGACCAAGCTGCTGCGTGCGCACGTGGCCGGCGCCGCGAACGAAGCGGAAGCGCGCACGATCGCGAAGGCTGTAATCAACTCACCGCTGGTCAAGACGATGGCGTACGGCGCTGACCCCAACGTTGGCCGGCTCCTGATGGCGATTGGCAAGAACTTCGACGCGACCATCGTACGCGAGCGTGTGAACGCCTGGATCAATCAGACGCAGGTGGTGGCCGCGGGTATGCGCGGGAATTTCGATGATGCTTTGCTGCGTGACGAGCTGAAGGGCGATCCCATCGATATTCGCGTCGAGCTGGGCGTGGGAGCTGGTGCTGCCGTCGCTTATGGCTGCGATCTCACGGAAGGCTATATCAATGAGAATGCTGCGTACTACTCATCGTGAGCCAAAGAGACTGAGCTGCCCATTCTTCGGCGGCCGAACAAACGAAGCCCCGGTGCGCGCCATCTTCATCGGCCGCTCGTTCATTCCGAGCTTGCGCACACTGGTGTCGAACAGCGCCTCGATCTGATCCGCGAACACACCCTCGCCGCGCATGCGCACACCAAACGTAGGATCATAGAGCTTGCCATCACGTAGTTCACGGACGCGGTTCAGCACTTTGTCCTTGCGATCCGGAAAGTGCCGCTCGAGCCACCGCTCGAATAATTCCTTCACCCCGTACGGCAGCCGCAGCGTGATGTAGCCGGCACTGTTCGCGCCCGCATCTTTCGCGGCGCTCAGAATCGCCGGAATCTCATGGTCCGTTAACCCCGGCACGACCGGCGCTACCATCACGTTCACGCGCACGCCCGCCTTGGCCAGAGTTTCGACTGCCTCCAGCCGCTTGGCCGGCACCGAGGTGCGCGGCTCCATTACGCGCTGGATATCGTTGCGAAGCGAAGTGATCGAGATGCTGACGCCGACGCCGTCGTACTGCGCCATCTCGGATAGGATGTCGACGTCGCGCGTAATCAGATGATTCTTCGTGATCAATGCCGTCGGATTGCGAAACTCGAGCAGCACTTCCAGACACGAGCGCGTGATCAGCAGCTTGCGCTCGATCGGCTGATAGCAGTCGGTTACGCCGCTGATTGCGATCAGCTCGCCCGTCCACTTCGGCGCCAGCAATTCCTTGCGCAGTAATTCGGCCGCGTTCTGCTTGACGAAAATCTTGGTCTCGAAGTCCAGACCGGCCGAAAGGCCGAAATACTCGTGCGTCGTACGGGCATAGCAGTAAATGCAGCCGTGCTCGCAGCCACGATACGGATTGATGCTGTACGTGAAGCCAACATCGGGACTGTCGTTTTTTGCGATGATCTTTTTGGTCGTGTCACGGAACAGCATGGTGCGCAAGGGCGGCTCATCGTCCGGATCGTACGCGTCCATGTCGGGCACGTATTCGATCGGCTCGAAACGGTTGGGCGGATTCTCCGCGGAGCCGCGTCCACGAATCGTGATCAGGTTCGGTGCTTCCATCAGGCCTGCCGTTTGCGCTACGAGGGTTCGAGTCTTCAAGTGGAGTGCTGCAATGCCAGATCACAAAGAAATGGGTCGCAAGCCGACCGAGCGTGAGCGTGAGATCACGTTTGCGCCGCACGAGTCGCCGAAACGTCAGGCCGACGGCGATCCTGGCGCCAAACGCCCTCGCCTCGACCCGCAGGGCGATGAGGCTTCAACCGATCAGGAAAAGGTAACCCGAACAAAGCCCGAATACTAGGGGCCTGTGATGGTGCGGTAGTGGTGGTGTGATTGTTCGCGCGCTGGCGACTGTCGGGATTTACCGCGAATCTGCGATAAACCAGAAAATCAATCTTGCCGTCTGAAACAGCTGTCTGACTGGCCCGGCCGATTCGCGCTCGAGTCAGGTTTATCGCGGATTCGCGGTAAATCCCGAATAGTCGCCAGCGCGCGAACAATCACACCATCACTCCCGCAATTGTCAGCGATGAAATAGACGCAGGAACAGCGCGGTGCCGAGCCCCCAAAGCCCATTCAGGATCACTGCGCCTGCAATAACCTTGGGATCGCCGCCGCCGGCAATCGGCATGTCTTTGAGTGGCGCCACCACAAAAAATGCGACGATGGTTGGCGCGACCGCGCCAAATATGAACGCCGGCAGGTAGCGCACTTTGCCCCGCATCACCGCTGCCAACACGACTCCCCAAACACCGCCCCAAAACGCGAGCGAAAGAAACTGTGGTACACCGAGCGGCTCGGTCGCCGCCGTGCCGAACGGCGCGCGGTCTGTGAGGCCGGCCGCGTTCAGCAGTGCCAGACCGCCCTGGTGAAAGACGAGCGTTGCGAGAAAGCCCGCGACAAACGCGAGCAGGATGCGTCGTGCTGTCATTTGATCCGCTCCATCCGAGCATTAATGAAAGTCCCGCGAGCGCGCCGCGATTTCGCGCGTCTTCAATTCCCTGAACCGTTTGCCGACGATGTTCATGACCCGATCCTCGCGCTCGAGCTTGCCCTCGATCACCATGAACGACGCGAAGCGCACGACTTCGCGGTTCTGCTCGTACAGCGGCTTCGAGACAATGACGTTGATGTAACCGAACTCGTCTTCCAGCAAAAGGAACACCGTCCCCTTCGCAGTCTCGGGATGCTGCCTTGCAACCACCAGTCCGGCGACCACAATGCGCTCGCCATCACGCATTGCCTCCATACCCTTGCTCGACGTGACCCCCGCCGCGGTCAGGCGCTCGCGCATGTACTGTATCGGATGGCCGTTCACACTGATGCCGGTGGCGAGGTAGTCGAGGAAGATCAGCTCTTCGCCGTCCAATTCGCGCGGATCGAAGGGCAGCGTATGCGCGGGCGCGAGCGGCAGCATGTCACCCGCCGCGCGCAGCGCTTCCCATGCGGCTTTGCGGCGGCCCGGCTCGAAAGCTTCGAATGCACCCGCGCGCGCGATGTGGATGGCATCCGCACGTGTCAGCTTCGCGCGCCGCACACAATCCGCAATGGACGTGAAGGAAGCTTCTGCATGGGCCTGCTGTAGCTGCTCCCTGGTTTTTTCGCCGAGCCCGCGAATGTGCCTCCAACCAACGCGCAAGGCTGGGAGCATGGGAGCATGGGAGCATGGGAGCATGTCACAATCCCATTGTCCATCCTTCATACATGGGCCCACGACGGCGACGCCGTGGCGCATCGCATCATGAACCAAAGTTGCGGGCGGATAGAATCCCATCGGCCAGGCGTTCAGCATTCCCAGGAAAAACTCGGTGGGATAATTTGCTTTCAAGTAAGCGGTGGCGTAGGCAATGAGCGCAAAACTCCAGGCATGCGACTCGGGAAAGCCGTAGTTCGCGAATGAATGCAAGTCGTCCACGACCTGCTCGGCTATTTGTGCATCCACACCTCTTGCAACACACGCGTCCTTCAGCTTCCCGAGTGCAGCCTCGAGCCTTGCGACTTTGCGGAAATGACCCATCGCACGGCGCAGCTCATCCGCCTGCGCAGCGCTGAAACCGCCCAGCGCCATGGCGATCGCCATGGCCTGCTCCTGGAAAATCGGCACGCCGTACGTGCGCCGCAGAATCGGCTCGAGCAGTGGATGCGCGTACTCGACCGGCATGCGGCCGCGGCGCCGCTCGGTATAAGGATGGACGAACTTCGCCTGGATCGGCCCCGGCCGGATCAGCGCGACCTGCACGACAATGTCGTACAAACGATCCGGTTGCGTGTTGAGAATCGATTGGATCTGTGCGCGGCTCTCGATCTGGAACGTGCCGACCGTGTCGCCACGCGAGATCATCTCGTAGGTCTTTGTATCATCCAGCGGTAATCTGTAGATCTCCAGCTTCTGACCTGTGCGCTGCTCTATCGCATCAAACGCCAGGTGTACTGCCGACAGACCACCGAGCCCGAGAAAATCAAACTTCGGCACCCCGGCCGCATCGAGATCATCCTTGTCGAACTGGATGATGGTGCGCCCCATGGTCGTGTGCTCGATCGGCAGATAATCACCGAGCGGCTCGCACGACAGCACAAAACCGCCCGGATGCGTCGAACGCAGGCGCGGCACATCATCCAATGCGCGTAACGCATACAGTAATGCACGACCTTTTGCATCGGTGAGATCGAGCGCCGCCTCTTTTGCAAGCCCATCTGCCAGCGCTTCAGCCGCGCCGGACGGTTCGGCACCATGCACGCGCTTCGAGATCCTGAACGCCTGCTCCGCGGGATAGCCGAGCGCGCGCATCATGTCCTGAACCGCGGTCGGCGCATGATAGAACTGCGTCACCGCGCAAATCGCCGAATGCTGCCGCCGGTACCTGTCATACATGTAGTCGAGCACTTCCTCACGACGGTGCATCTCGAAGTCGACGTCGATATCCGGCGCCTCCGTGCGTCCGTCAGTTCTCACTTCCGAGAGAAATCTTTCGAACAGCAGCCCGTGTTTTACCGGATCGATGGCGGTGATCGCGAGGCAGTACGCGACCGCGCTGTTGGCCGCGCTGCCGCGTCCCTGACACAGAATGTTCTGCGCGCGCGCATAGCGAATCGCATCCCACATCACGATGAAAAAGCCGGCGAAGCCGAGCCGCTGGATGACACCCAGCTCGTGCTCGATCTGGCCGCGCTGCCGTTCATCGAGCTGACCCCAGCGCACGGCAGCTCCTTCATAGACGATCTCGCGCAGATACGTGTCGTCGTCGTGGCCGGCGGGCACGGGATAACGCGGCAATGGCGGGCGCAGCCAGCGCAGATCGAACGCGGCACACTCGTCGGCGATCATGCATGCCGCATCGAGTCCCGCTTCCCGTCCCTGCCACAGCCGCTGCATCTCCTGCGGCGACTTCAACCGCCACTCGCCATTCGGCAGCAGCAAACCCCACGACGCCGCGGTGTTGACGCACACTTGCGCGCGATTCGCGGTCAGCAGCTCGTGCACGAGTCGGCCGTTGCCATCGAGATAACGAGGATCGTTGGTAGCGCACCAGGTGATTCGATTGCGCTCGGCAAGCTCGATGAGCGACGTCGCAAGTGCTGCTTCGTTGCCACCCGCGTGATGCAGCTGCACTTCGATCGCGAATCGGCCAGCGAACACGGCGCGCCAGCGGTCCAGCTCGTAGTTCGCCTCGACGCGCCGGTCGCTTTGCAGCAAGAATGCGAAGTAACCGGTTGACGGACCGGTCAGGCAAAAAAGACCATCACTGTGATCGATCAATTCCGCGAAGTCGATATTCGGACGGCCACGATCGGGAATTTCGACTGCGTAGCGCCTGGTCAGGGGAGCATGAGAGCATGGGAGCTTGGGAGCATGGGTGGGCTGCCATTGCTGTATTGCACCAACCCGTGCTTTTGTGATTAGGTGGGCAAGATTTCTGTATCCCGTCTGATTGGTCGCGAGGAATGCAGTCGGATGACCATCGACATTCAACTCGGCGCCGCAGATGGGTTTGATGCCGCATTTCTCGGCTTCCAGTGTGAAGCGGATAATGCCGCCGACATCGGCGCTGTCGGTCAGGCCGAGCGCGCTGTAGCCCAGCTCGGTCGCGCGCTTTACCAGGGCTTCGGGAGAGGTCGTGCCGTCCCCGAAGGAGAAGGCACTGTGGGCTCGCAGCTCTACATAGGTCATACTTCGGGAAGCTAACCCGAAGATTTACCGAAAATCAATCCTGAGGGGGGCCTGCTTTCACTGTTCGCGAGCTACCGATATAAACATGCGTCTCATACGCGTACCGCGACCAGCGAGTCCCGTGGTGGCGAAACACGATGCAAGATGCGATGGACCAGACAGAAAAAGAAATGGCAATTTGCGACCACATCATGGCAAAAGCGGTAATTGCAAAAACGTAAAAGCAGGCCCCCCGTGTACCCTAAACGAGCGGATTAACCACTTTTAAAAACGGGAACTGATGGAAGTCAGCATCGGCGGTTCTAATCTCGGAAATCCCGTGCTCCTTCATCAGCACCGCCGTGTGGAAGTCATGCAGGATATTGCCCGAAAGCCGGGGGTGGAGTTCGCATAGCTCCTGTAGCACTGCCGCGTGCCGATCGGTTTGCACCAGAAGCCCGGCACGGCGGGTGGCCAGCAGAATCTCTATCCATGCGCGAGCGGTCCGCAGATCGAGCGGTTTTGAGAAAACCGCCGAGTGCGTGCTGACACGCAGAAACTCGTAAATGATTCCCCATGTCAGGAACCACGATTCTTCGCCCGCGCGCCATGATTCGAGCAGTTCGGTCGCGCGTGCATGGTCGGGCGAATCGGCATTGACCGCATAGAGCAGCAGGTTCGTGTCTATGACGAACACGGCTCAGCTGTTTTCCATCGCTCGATAGAGCGCATCGCGATCGGCGATGTCCACTTTGGCGCGGCCCAGGTGATGCGCCGGCAGTCGCACCGGCTTCTGCGTTTGAGGTGGCGCATCCGCAAGGCCGCGTCGTATTACGTCCGCAACGACAGCGGAAAGTGTTTCGCCGCGGCGCGCCGCCCGCCTTTTCAGCTCGCGCATTAGATGGTCTGGAATAATGAGCGTAGTCTTCATATGGATAATCATACCAGAAATATGGCTATATGGCAAGAGGCGGACACTATCAAGCCGATACCTATGCTCGCGTATGAGTGCTGATAGACACATCTGGCGCGCATCGTGCACCCGTTCCGGCGCGATGCGCAGATTGTATGGTCGGAAACTGGCGGTCGCCATTGCCCTGGGGTTTCTGGCGTTACCGAAACACGGCTCGGGTCAGGCACCCCCGAACCTGCCATCTGTCGGCGTTGCCGAGGTCGTTCGAGTCGCGCCCGGCCCGGAATACGAGGCCGGCCCGCTTACCAGGCGTATTCTGGGCGATGGCTGGCGCGACCTCTGGGTCACGCCCATCGAGGTTCCCGTCTTCGATCTTGGCAGCTTCGACGGCGGGCTTCGATGGGTAAGGCGAGGTGGTGGCTTCCAGAGCATCACGCTCCATCTCGAGCAGCAGAACGGCTGGCGCGGGTACGTCTTCCGTTCAGTTAACAAGTTTCCCGAACAACAGGCGATGCCCGAGGCCGTGCGCGGCACGCCCGCCGGCGCAATCATACAGGATCAGATCAGCTCACTATTCCCCGCGGCACCGCTTCTCGTACCACCTCTGCTCGATGCGATCAACGCGCTGCATCTGAAACCCGAGCCATACATCATGCCGGACGATCCGCGCCTCGAGATCTACCGGGATACATTCGCCGGTATGGTTGGGACGGTGGAGTTGAAGCCGAACGAGGCGCCGGGTGATGAGCCGGGGTTTGCCGGTTCGCGCAAGATCAAGAGCACGCCGAAATTCCTGGATGACCTCAATAACAGCCGCAGCCACCGGATGGATGAGCGCGAGTTCCTGGCCGTGCGCCTGATTGATTTCATGATCAACGACAGCGACCGTACGCCCGACAATTTCGATTGGGCTCGTTTCGGCGAGGAAGGCAATTACCGGTGGCGCGTGATTGCGCGGGACCGCGATCGCGCGTTCTCCGATGCGCGGGGCTGGCTGACCGCACTCGTCCTTCGGCGGTTCTACCCGAAGCTGGTCGAATTCCGACCGGAGTACTCGCTCGAGGGCCTGACTTTGACCTCGTACATGCTGGATCGCCGGCTGCTTCAGAGGCTGACCAGGGCCGATTTCGAGCAGGTCGCGCTCGAGGTGCAGGAGGCGATTGACGATGATGTCATCGAAGCGGTGATCGCCGCGCTTCCTCAGGAGTGGGCCGACCAGACCTCTGCTGGTGTCCGGCTGAGACAGGTGTTGACCGCCCGCCGCGCGACACTGCGCGACATTGCGCTCGAGTTCTATCGAGATCTCGCCGGTGAGGTCGATATCCACGGCACCGACGAGGCCGAATACGCCGACGTCGTCAGACACGAGGATGGCCATGTCACGGTTACCGTGACCGGACGCGACGAGTCCGACGTGGCAGAGGTCACACGTTCCGATGACGGCCGGGTAACGTTGACATTGAGTGAGCGGGCGGATTCCGCCTCTGACCGGACTCCGTTTTACCATCGCACGTTTCTGCCGGCCGAAACCAACGAGATCCGGCTCTACCTGCGCGGCGGTGATGATTTTGCCATCATCCGAGGCACACCATCCGATGCTATCGTCGTACGCCTGATCGGCGAGGCGGGTGACGACGTGCTGGTCGACTCGGCAGGTGGTGGCGGCACGTACTTCTATGATTCCGATGGCGAGAACCGCTTTGTTGCAGGGAGCGGCACGCGCGTAAGCATCCAGCACTGGATCGCGCCGGAGCCCGCAGGGGGACTGCGGTTTGGCGAGGCATGGAAGCCGGATTGGGGCGGCAGCTCAGCATGGGGTCCCGCGCTCGCGTACGCCGAGGGCGGCGGACTCATCGTTGGGTTCGGACCAGGCGCTCTTCGCTACGGCTTTCGGCGTCTGCCGTACCATTGGCAGGCTGATGCAAAGCTGTGGCTCGCATTGGGCAGCGGTCAGTTGGGGATTAGCGCGGAGGCAGCCTATCGGGCGGAGAATTCCCCGCTGGCGCTCACCTTCGCGGTGCGGGCGACACAGTTCGATGCGCTCAGATTCTACGGCTATGGCAATGACACGCCCTCAGGCGACCATGATCGGAATCTTGTCGACCAGAAGAACGTGGCGCTCGAGCCCATGCTGGTCTGGCACATTGGCTGGCGCTCGCGCGAGCGGCTGCGTGATCCGGTTCGGGATGAACCAGAACCGAGTCCCCAGCTGCGGCCGCTGACCGGCCGCCTCAATGCGGGTCCGGTTCTCTACTGGAGCGACCCAAGCCCGCAAGCCGGTACGCCGGCAGCCGATCCCTCGATTCTGGGCGTTAGCGCCTTTGGCCGCGTCGGTTTCCGACTCGGTGTCGATCTCGATCGCACGGATGCCGACGACGTTCCCACGCGCGGCTGGACCTTCCAGGCGAGTCTTGCAGGATACCCACCGGTGTGGAGCGCGTCGCGATCATTCAGCGTGGCTGCTGCGGCCGGTTCCATCTACCTGCCGCTCCCGGGGCACGGCCCGCATCTCGCGCTCCGCGCGGGCGGCGGGCTCGCCTCTGGGAACTTCCCGGTTCAGCACGCGCCCACGGTGGGCGGCCGGACCACGCTGCGCGGATACCGCTGGCAGCGATACACAGGCGACACCTCCGCGTACGGGTCGGCCGAGCTTCGTTGGCCGGCAACTTCTCTCCCGCTGTTCCTGCGCTGGCAGCTCGGCGTGTTCGGCCTGGCCGACGCCGGGCGCGTCTGGTTCGACGGTGAAAGCGATGGCGGGTGGCACACCGCCTTCGGCGGCGGTTTCTGGCTGTCCGCGCTCG
>JBQTID010000015.1:0-3879 GCA_052389275.1 Gemmatimonadota bacterium
AACGCTGGTTTAACTCTGCACGGAACACACTTTGCAGCGCCTCGCAGCATCACAACCGAATGCCTGCGGTGACGTATTCAGGCCAGATCAATCTCGATAAGACTAACCACTCAACCGGAGGTAGTAATGGGCGTTTATCTTCAATCTCGCGCTAACTTCTCGCGGAAGCAGTTCGCGTGTGGTAGCAGGCGTTTGAGTCCCGTGCTGATTGGTGCTCTTGTTGCCTCATTGGGATGTGACTCCAGCCGGTTGACTGAGCCAGAGGAGACCAACCGCCTAGCAGTGCACGTATCGTCAAGAACCGCGTCGGGCATCGAGGCGCTACAAGAGACGATCTCCGAGCTAGAGGCAATTGCCCTCGATCCTGTTCGACGGCAGCACTCCTATTTCGGGAGTAATAAAAAACCAAACGCCACCATAGACGACATTCTCAGCAATTTGAAAGCATTCCTGAGTTCAGCGGTGAATGCGGAAGATGGCGTTAATACCGCTAGCCAGGTCGCCAGCATGGATCCATGGGTAGATGGAATTTCGTATATCACAGTGAACTACTACGACACCGGGTTCAGAGACGCAAAGTACATAGCGTATACGTTCTGCAACGAATGCGACTGGCGGGATACGCCATACGGTTACATGAGGGTTCGGCAATACCTAGGGGAATTCCGAACCTTTGCGCAGGATTACCAGTATTCGGGCCACTCTGGATACTCCATGGGCGAAGTGTTGGTCACTAACTCCGGCGATCCTCAGAGTGGAATGTTAAGTACCGATCACTGGATAGACGTGTGGCTCGGATTTGATCCACACTATTATTCGACAGCCAGCGGCCAGGTATAAAGTACGGCAGTGTGCCCATGAGACCCCGTAATTTGAGAAGAGGGCGTTAGTATGGCTGTGGCCTCACCTCCCATCCCCGTGCGTGCAGCAGTCTGTGTCGTTGCACTGGTTTTTCTCGGAGCATTGCCTTGGCGGAATGCCGAGAATATCGCGTGCTCCGATAGTGGTCAAACGTGGTCTGAATCACGCGTTCTGATCAGTGGACCTTCGATCGCCTATAGGTATCCTTTCGTGGCAGCGGGACGGTCCAAAATTTATGTAGTCGCAGGTGCTGCATCGGAGCCAAGTGCTCTAAAAATGGCAGGTGCGGCTCTCGATTCTTCGCATCTTTTGATTTTCTCTTCGGAGGGTAGAAGGTTTTCTGCCCCAAGAGGAAGTTTTCTTTTCGTGTTTCCACGTCCCGCGGTCGACACTAATGGCACGTTGCACTTGGTATGGGCAGAGCCAACCGGCGCGGTCGATTTGTCAACCATCCACGATGTACGCCAATTGGAACTGACTAAACTATGGCACGCCAGTATGCGTAATGGTGTTTGGACGCGTCCGGCAGTCATTTATGAAGGTAGACGCATCAACTGGGATCCGGTCGCCTCCTCAGCACTTCTGGTCGATTCCAAGAATCGGTTACACATTGCCTTTGCCGACGATCCATCGAACGGCAGAGGACTCGTCGTTCATCTTGTCAACGCTGCCGGACAGTGGTCTGAGAACGAGTTTCCACTCGCAACGCCAGCGGCGTACGCTGATGTCGCAGCCGGCCCTCACGGCGACATTGCCGTAGCCTTCGTAGCGTCTGACTCAAGGAGTCGGCCCGCATTTCACCCCAACGTACTGTTCAGCATATACTCCGAAACCGGCATGTCGAACTGGCAAGGCGCGCGCGTTATTACCACCGAAATAGAGGAGCCTGCGTACGAGCCTCGTATTGTGTTCGGTAAAAATAAGGCAATGCATGTGATCTGGCGTCGACACTCCCCCGGTTCATCTGAGAGAAGCACGCTGTGGTACGCAACGTCGAATGACCGCGGTGATACATGGAACGGAAAGACTTCGATCCCTGTTGCGGGATTTCTGAATCAGATGCAGGTGGCGGTGAATCAAGCTGGTGCCATTCAGATCATTGTTACTGCCTACGGCCAACGTCGAGCGATTCTTTGTACCGTCGTCATGAACGGCCGTTGGCGGCTCGTTCGACCTATCGCGCAGGACGAAATCGCCGCCCAGCCATCTCTCGTGGCTGATGCAAATGGGCGGCTGCATTTAGCTCGGATTCGCCGCCCGACCAAGCAGCAGCCGAATAGTAGTGTTCATTTTGAGCTTGTTTATTCAACGACGTTGCCCAGGCAGCCTTAAAACCGAATCAAAGTCGGCATGGGTCTGTAGGTGATAAATATCGCAATTCAGTGCGATCAAGTTCACGCGCGTCGCAGTGGAACACAGGTCCAAACCTTGTACAAAGGCGAGTTCGTCAGCCTTCTCATCGAATAGCTCGACGCGTATAATCGCGATCGTTCCTTTTCGAATGGCGGAGTGATGGAATTTTTGGCGACCGCGCATTGGTTGCGGCTTTATCGCGTCGCCGAGGGACTGCGTGTTTACCTGCGTGAACGTGTGGGCGCTTTTACTGCGTGACAGTCCGGCTTCTTATGCGTGCGAGCTGAACAACCATCACGAGCCAGTCGCGAAACACCCGCACCTTCACGCCGGTAAACACGCCGTTCACGCAGTCGCCTGCGGCACCCGATCCAAAGATCGATACTGAATCGCCTCCGCGACATGTGACGGGCGGATGCAATCGCAGCCCTCCAGATCCGCGATCGTCCGCGCCAGCCGCAACACGCGATGATACGCGCGCGCCGACAATCCGAGCTTCTGGATGGCGTTCCGAATCAGATTCGCGCTCTTCTCATCCAGCACACAAATCTCACGCACCTGCCGCACGCTCATGTGCGCATTGGCATAGCCTTGCCGTTGCAATTGCCGGTCGCGTGCAGCCAGCACCCGCGCGCGAATCGAAGCACTCGGCTCGCCGCCCTCCATGCGCGTCAGTGCCCGCGCATTGAGTGCCGGCACATCGATATGCAGATCGATACGATCGAGCATCGGGCCCGAGACACGATTCATGTAGCGCTGCACCTGCGCGGTGTGACACGTGCATTTCGCGCTGCCGCTGCCGTAATAGCCGCACGGACATGGATTCATTGCGGCGGCCAGCATGAAGCGCGCGGGATAGGTGATCGACGTGCGCGCGCGGCCAATGACCACTTGTCCTTCTTCGATTGGTTGGCGCAGCGCCTCGAGGACATGTCGCCGAAATTCCGGCAGCTCATCCAGAAACAACACGCCGTTGTGTGCGAGTGATGCCTCGCCGGGACGCGGCGAGCTGCCGCCACCAACCAGTCCGGCATCCGATATCGTGTGATGCGGCGCTCGGAACGGGCGCGTGGTCACCAGTGCCTGGTTTGGGCGCAGCCGCCCCGCCACCGAATGAACCTTCGTGACGTCGAGCGCCTCCTCGCGCGTGAGCGGCGGCATGATCGATGGCAGCCGGCGCGCGAGCATCGATTTTCCTGCACCGGGCGGACCGATCAGGATAACGTTGTGCTGTCCCGCCGCCGCAATCTCGAGCGCCCGCTTGGCATGCTCCTGGCCGCGCACATCGGCGTAGTCGACGTCGCATACATTCGGCGCGCACGCGAGCACCGCGTTGACGTCCACATGCGCCGACGTGTGCTCGCCGCCATTCAGGAAGCTGACGACGTCGCTCAGCCGCGCCGCCGGCACGATCTCGACTCCTTCGACCACTGCCGCTTCGGCCGCGTTCGCTGCCGGCACCACGACACGCGCCAGTCCACTCGCGCGGCAGCGCAGCACGATCGGCAACACGCCACGCACCGGCCGCACATCGCCATCGAGCCCGAGCTCGCCAACCAGACATGTCTGAGGGAGACGTTGTCCGCTGATTTCGCCGCTGCCGGCCAACATGCCGACCGCGATCGGCAGGTCGAACGCGGTGCCTTCTTTGCGCACATCGGCAGG
>JBQTID010000016.1:0-18560 GCA_052389275.1 Gemmatimonadota bacterium
TACGATTACTGGTTCGTGCTCGAAGAGCCGCACAACGCCGCGAACAAGGCGCTCTACAAATGCAACTGCGGCGCGAAGCGCTGCCGCGGCACCATCCTCGCCGACAAGCGGAAGGCGCGCCTCCACCTCTCGCACTGAACGCACCTGGACGGTCCTCGCTTGCGTAGCCGCGGGCAAGGCCGTAACATTGGCCCCGAAGTTGAGAATGAGTCTCAATCTAATGGACAATGCGACTAGCCGTTATCGCACTAGCTGCACTTACGTCTTTTAATGCCAATGGCTTAGCCCAACAGGGCTGCGCGCCTGCCATCGAGCGCGCCGCGTACCTGATGGGCACGACGCTGCGCACGACCATCTGCACTGCCGACCGCGAAAGCGCGATCGCGGCCATTGAGGCCGGCTTCGCGGAAGTTAGGCGCCTCGAAACAGTTCTCAGCAGCTGGCAGCCGAACTCGCAAATCGGACGCGTCAACACGGCTCCAGCGAACGCACAGGTTCCGATTACAACCGAGCTGGCTGCGCTGCTGAAGGAAGCATCGCATTGGGTAGCTGTCACCAACGGCGCATTCGATCCTGCGATCGGTGCGCTCATCGATGTCTGGGGATTTCGCGCGCAACCGCGTGTGCCTGCCCGCGCTGAGATCAACGCCGCGCTGACCGCCACCGGCTGGTCGCGCGCGCGCGTCGATTCCGTCGCGATCGTACATGGTCCGAGTGACTGGTGGATCGATACCGGTGGCTTCGGCAAGGGTGCCGCATTGCGCAGTTTTGCGAACATTCTGCGTGAGCGCGGTGTGCGCGAGGCCGTGATCGATTTCGGCGGGCAGCTACAGATCATCGGCGCAGCGTCGGCAGTCAGCATCGCGCATCCACAGGTCCGTAAGCATGCGACGACGACGCTGCGGCTGCGTGATGTTTCCGTTGCTACCACGTCTCAATCCGAGCGCTACATCGAGGCCGATGGCAAGCGTTACGGCCACGTGCTCGATCCTCGCACCGGGCATCCGGTCGAGGCGTGGGGCAGCGTTACGGTGGTAATGGAGGATGCCCTCGCGGCTGATGCACTGTCGACCGCGTTGTTCGTGATGGGACCGGAAGCCGCGCTGCAATGGGCGAAACGGCACCCGGATGTTGGAGTGCTCGTGCTCGAGTCGGGGACGGGCGAGGTGCGCGCGACATGGAGTCGCGCAATGGACAAGTGGATAGAGGAGACTGACTGAAATGGTGAAGGCGAGCATTGTCGCATGCGCGGCGATTTTGACGTTTATGGCGGCCGCGACGCCGGTTGCGGCGCAGCAGCCGGACTCGGCACTGGCGGAGCTGAAGAAGCAGGTTGATGCGCTCACACGCGAGATCGAAGCAATGCGGCTGGGCGAGGACGTGGTTGCCCAGGCGGACAGCTCCGCGTACGGCTTTGGGCCGGCGGCATCGAAAGTTTACCGCGTTCGTCAGGGCGCATCGATCGGCGGCTATGGCGAGGTGCTCTACGAGAACTTCGCTAAAGAGCGCGAGAACGATGCGACTGTCGGATTGCCGCGCGACCAGGTCGACGCGCTGCGGCTGATCTTGTACGTCGGCTACAAATTCTCGCCAAAGTTCATCTTCAACTCCGAAATCGAATTCGAGCACGCGACAACCGGGCAGGGCGGCGAAGCCAGCGTGGAGTTCGCCTACATCGATTACGTTCACTCACCCGCGTTCGGCGTGCGCGGCGGCATGGTGCTGGTACCCATGGGTTTCCTGAATGAGCTGCACGAGCCGCCGATTTTTCTCGGCACCACGCGGCCACTCACCGAGAACGCGATCATTCCGACCACATGGCGTGAGAACGGCGCGGGCGTGTTCGGCTCGCTCGGTGACTTCAGCTATCGCGCGTACATCATCGATGGATTGGATGCGATCGGCGGCGGGCCGTCGCGCGCAACCGGATTCAATGCGGGCGGACTGCGAGGCGGCAGGCAGAAAGGCGCACGCGCGTTGATCGAAGATCCGGCGCTGGTTGCGCGTGTAGACTTTACACCGGGCTCGCTGCCGGGCGTGATGGTCGGCGCGTCCGCGTATACCGGCAATTCGGCGCAGGGTGACACCACGAGCGCGGGTGTCGACATCGACGCGACCACGACAATCCTCGAAGGACACGCGCAATACAAGGCCCACGGCTTCGATGTGCGCGCGCTCTACGCGAAGGCAACCGTCGACGATGTCGCGCGGTTGAATGCGCGCCGCGGTCTTACGGGCGCGGGCTCGATCGGTCAGGAGCTGAACGGCTGGTACGTGCAGGGCGGCTATGACGTGTTGCGGCTGACCGGTAGCCAGCTGCAGCTGACGCCCTACGTGCGCTACGAGTCACTGAACACGCAGGCGGAACTGCCCGCGTCGTTCACAGCGTCGGCGGCCAACGATCGGAGCGTAACGCTGATCGGCGCGGAGCTCAAGCCGATCACGAACATCGTGCTCAAGGCGGATTACCAGATTCACAGCAACGAGGCGAGAACCGGACTCAATCAGTTCAACATCGCGCTGGGATATCTGTTTTAGATGCTACGGACGTTCACGTTCACGGTTACGTTCACGTTTACGTGTACGGTGCTAGCTCAGGCGCAAGGAACGCTGACGCGAGACGAAGCGCTGCGGCTGGCGTTTCCTGCGCCGGTGCAGATCGAGCGGCGCACGGCCTATCTCGACGAAGGTCAGGTCGCGCAGGCAAAACGGCTGGCGGGCTCCGGCGTCGAGGTCGCACAGCGGGTCGTGACCTATTACAGAGGCGTTCGCAACGGCGAGGTGGCGGGCGTTGCGTACTTCGACACGCACCGGGTTCGTACGCTCAATGAAGTCGTGATGATCGTGGTCGACACGAACAGTCAGATTCAGCGCATCGAAATACTGCGGTTCGCGGAGCCGCCGGAGTACAAGGCGTCAGAGCGTTGGCTTGATCAGTTCGACAACGAGAAGTTGACGCCGAACCTCTCGCTCAAACGCGACATTGTGAACATGACCGGTGCTACGTTGACGTCCAGGGCGGTGACCAATGCCGCGCGGCGGGTGCTTGCGCTGCATGCGGTGATACAGCCGTTCGGTCGAGAAAAATGAAATGACCAGGCTCGAGAAGTGGCTGGTTTGGGGATCGACGGTGGCGGTTACGGTGACCGGCACCGCGCTCGGAGTCATGAAATACATGATGGCGCCGACCGATACCTTTGCGGTCGTGAATCACCCACTTCAACCGCTGGTTCTGAAGCTGCACATCATCACGGCGCCTTTCCTCATTTTCGGCATTGGCATGATCACCATGCGCCACATCTGGCCGCACTTTCGGAGCGGCTGGAAGCGCGGCCGGAAGAGTGGCGTGAGCAGCGCGCTGCTGGCCATGCCGATGATCGGTACCGGCTACGCGATCCAGGCGCTTACGAGCTCGCGCTGGCTCGCGCTGATCGGCTACCTGCATTTCGCGCTCGGCCTGGTATTCGCGATTGGCGCTGCCATTCATTTCGTGAAGACGCGGCGGCGCGATACCCGCGAGCACCTGGGACCTGGTTATCCTGCGCCTTCGGTGACTCTCAAGACGAGCCTGGCGCGCGCTCGAACGTCGTAGTCAGATATTGGCGCGCCGCAGCAATTGCGCGTTAATGGCAACGATCACAGTGCTGAGAGACATCAGCACCGCACCGACCGCCGGCGCCAGCACGATACCCCACGGCTCGGCAACGCCGGCAGCAAGCGGAATGGCGACGATGTTATAGCCGGCCGCCCACCACAGATTCTGCACCATCTTCCGATAGGTCGCGCGACTCAGCGCAATGATGCGGGGCACGTCGCGCGGATCGCTGCGCACGAGGACGACATCGCCGGCCTCGACTGCCACGTCAGTACCGGCACCAATCGCAATGCCGACATCCGCGGTGACGAGGGCAGGCGCGTCATTCACGCCATCGCCGACCATACCGACTTTCTTTTTCTGCGATTGCAGCTTTTTGATCTGCTCCGCTTTCTGATCGGGCAACACCTCGGCGAGGACGGTGTCGATGCCCAGCTCCCTGCCGACCGCATCAGCGACTGCTCTCGAATCGCCCGTCATCATTGCGACCTCGATGCCTCGCTCGTGCAATTCAGCGATTGCCTGGCGTGATTCCTCGCGGATTGCATCGGCGACCGCAAACACGGCGAGTGCGCGTTGTCCTTCGACCAGATAGATCGCGGACTGCCCACGGTCAGCAGCAGTTTGCGCGGCCTGCTCGAGGTTGGGATCGACGTTCGCAGCCAGGCGCTTGAGCAAGGCAGGACCGCCCGCATGCAGCGCGCGGCCGCGCACGGTGGCCTTCACACCATGTCCGGCGATTGCCTCGAAGTCGTTCGCCTTCGGAATCTCCAGTTTCTGTTCTTCTGCCGTGCTTACGATGCCCTGCGCGATCGAGTGCTCCGAATCGCGCTCGAGCGCGGCGGCAAGTGCGAGTGCATCATCCGACGACAGCTCGGGCAGCGTCGTCGTTTCAACCACGCGGAATTCGCCGCGCGTCAATGTTCCGGTCTTGTCGAAAACAATAGTCGTTAGATCGCGCGCTTCCTCGAGGCCGCGCCGATCGCGCACCAGCAAGCCGCCGCGCGCGCCTAGCGTGGTCGAGATCGCGATCACCAATGGTATGGCCAGGCCGAGTGCGTGCGGGCAGGCGATCACCAGCACAGTCACCAGTCGCTCGATGGCAAATGCAGGTTCCGCTCGTAGCAGCAGCCATACGACCAACGTGGCGATGCCGGCCACGATGGCGATGATGGTGAGGAACAGCGCCGCGCGATCGGCCAGCGCCTGCGCGCGCGAGCGCGAGCTTTGCGCTTCCTCCACGAGCCGCATGATGCCTGCGAGCGCGGTCTTTTCACCGGTGCCGGTTACTTCGACGCGCAATGAGCCCGAACCGTTCACGGTGCCTGCGATGACGTGATCATCGACGCGCTTGTCGACCGGGCGCGACTCACCCGTGATCATGGATTCGTTGACTGCACTACTGCCCGCGCGCACCACGCCATCCGCAGGTATCGCGGAGCCAGGTCGGATCAGCACGAGATCGCCTTCGCGCAGCTCCGAGATGCGGACTTCTTCGGTCTGCTCACCATGCATGCGCAGCGCGGTGTCCGGCAGCAGCTTCGCCAGCTCCTTCAGCGCACCGCGCGCCTGGAATATCGATCGCATCTCGATCCAGTGGCCCAACAGCATCACCGTGACCAGTGTGGCCAGCTCCCACCAGAGCGACATGCCGGGATAGCCGAACGTAACGGCGAGGCTGAAGACGAACGCAACGATGATCGCAAGCGAGATCAGCGTCATCATGCCCGGCAGCCGGTCGCGCAGCTCGCGCACCGCGCCTTGTAGAAATACCCAGCCGCCGTATAAGAACACGGCGGTACCGAACACGGCCGGCACAAAGCGGGCGCCGGGAAAATCCGGCGCGCGGAAGCCCAGCCAATCCTGAAGCATCTCAGCCCACACCAAGGTCGGCAGCGTCAGCAGCAGAGCAAGCCAGAACTTGCGTCGAAACATGTCGGCGCTGTGGCCGGCGTGCTTGTCGTGCGCCTGGTGAGCGGCATGCTTGTCGTGCGGCTGCTGCGCGGCGTGCTCGTGCCCTTGCATTAGTGCCTGTGCTCCGCCATCGGCGCGCCCATTTGCATGCGGTGCATCAGCGTCATGGCATCAAGCACACCGTAGCCGCCCATGCGCATTGACTCGCCACCGAGGAAGACGCGGAAACCCGCGGACAGCGACAGAAACGACGACCGGCCGAACAAAGTCTCCGGATCGATGCCCCCTTTGTGCTCGGCCACGCGATTCCATTGCGCCTCGACATACGGGCGCGCGCTGAATGGCAGCTGCGTCGCCGTAACACCGTAGCCGGCGACGATTGTCAGCCACCGTGTCGAACCGATCGGCTCGTCATCATGATCGTAGCGGAAGAAGCCGGACGTGTTGGGCGGACCTTCGCGCGCGAATTCCGGCCGCGTCGCGTACTCGATGCGCGCGTATGGCTTGTGCATTCCTCGCGTTACGCTCATTTCGCCGGCCGCGGAGTAGTAGCCGTCAGCATCTTTCGGGTCGCTCCACGATCCTTCGATCAGACTATACATGCGACCGAACGGATGATCTTTTTCATGACGAAGTGCCAGATTGAACAGCCGTGTGACCTCCGCCGGCTCGCCTTCCTCGTGCTCTTCCTTCACGTAGCCGAACGAACCCGACAGCTCCCACGTCCACACGCCCATTTCCCCCGCGCCGATGTGGCGGCTGATGCGCGTCGACCAGGAATTGGGAAAACTCTCGAGGTTGCTGAAATCCCACGGACTGGTCGGCTCGTTACCGCCAAAAACGCCGACCTCTACGCTCCACGTCGGATTGACGTAGACGCCGTTCACCGTCCAGCGCTCGAGAATTTGTGAGAGATGATGATTGGTCGGGTATTTGACGACCGGCCGCGACATTGGATCGTCGGTGCCGTATGGAGCAAAACCCTTACCCGCCGAGAGCGAGAAGCCGCCGCCGCGCGCTGACCAGATGTTCAGGCTCAGCATCGCTTCGTGCAGCAACGTGTGCGGATGGCGCTTGTCCAGGAAGCCTTCGCCCCAGGCGCCGAAAGTCAGCTCGGCTTCGGGTTGTGTGATGCCCTCGAAATTCAGCGTGGTGCGAAGTGATAGCTTCGAGCCGGCCGACTCGATGTTGAACATCAACGCGGGCTGCGTGAGATACAAGCCTCGCCGTTCCAGCGGTGTGCCGTCGTCCGACGGCAATGCGATGGTTGCCGTGGGAAAGACCTGCGCCATGCCGATCGCCATCCACCCAGCGCCCAAGGAGAGCATCGTCATCTCGTGCTGCATGGCGGCGTTTTGCGCCGTGTCGTGAACCGCATGGTCGGCACCCAGGCGGCCAGCCGCATGTTGGTGCGCCGAAGAGCAACCGATTAGTGCGACGCCGCACAGCAGCATCACAATTCCCTTCCATGACATCTCGAGCCTCCAACGCGTGAGCCAATGCCGCAAAACGTCCGCGCGTTATTCAAACGCGAAACATTCACGGTCCTGCTTGTCAGTAATGAAGAGGCTCAGGCGCGCGGGGGTGGCGTCGTGACGAGGAGCAGTGGATCGACATAGCTGAGGTCGCGCGCGAAACTACGCTCGACGTGGACCGCCGGTAGCGCTGCAACCATTACGCGAGCTTCCACGATGACCGGAGCCTGGCAGCCCGCCGTCATCAGGCATGGCGGAGGCAATTGCGGCGGCGCAGGCGTGTGAGGCTGTTGCAAACTCAACTGTGGACCTGCGGGTACGGAATGCGAGTGACCGTGCGCATGCGCGACCGGCTTGGCGGACTCCGAACGCGCTGACAACATGGTACAACGACCAGCGGTAAGCTGACCCGTGAAAAGCACCACCAACAGCAAAGCGGAAATGACAGCACGCAACTTACGCATGCACTATATTATAGGCTTGGGCCAGGGAGTGGGAGTGGGTGGGAACGCATCGGGACCGGCGGTGGCCCCCCCCAGCCCCAGCCCGCCGTCAAGGAGGTAATGGTGTCGAGGGGCATCACGCTGGCAGTCGTACTGGCGCTGGGATTGGCTGCCGAAACAGCCGCACGCGAAGGCGCGACCACGGGCGAGCCGTCAGCGACAATGGTGGCACTCGACAGTATCGCCAGCCCGGCAAAGCCGGGCAGCGGCGAGCCTGATCTCGCGATCGGCTCGAATGGTCGCGTGTACATGAGCTGGCTCGAGCCACAAGACTCAGGCCACGCACTTCGATTCGCGGTACTGCAAAACAATCGCTGGTCAGCGCCTCGCACGATTCGCAGCGGTCGCGACTTCTTCGTCAACTGGGCGGACTTCCCATCGATCATCGTGCTCGGTGATGGGCAGCTCGCGGCGCACTGGCTACAGCGGACGGGTCGCGGCACCTACGCATATGGCGTTCGCATTGCGCAATCGCGCGACGATGGCAGGACGTGGAGCGCGCCCATCATACCGCACCGGGACAGCTCACAAACCGAGCACGGCTTCGTCGCGCTCTGGCGCGAGCGGGGAACGCTCGGCGCGGCCTGGCTCGACGGCCGAAAGTTCGCTGTCGAAGGACACAACGCAGCGAACGAGATGATGCTGTTGGCGACGACGGTGGATGCCAACGGCGCGCTCGGCCCGGAAACTCGTCTCGACGAGCGAACCTGCGATTGCTGTCAGAACTCGGCGGCCGTGACCGCAGCCGGGCCGGTCGTGGTGTATCGCGACCGATCGAATGATGAGATACGCGACATCTTCATCACACGGCGCGTTGACGGCAAATGGACGCCGGGTGCCGCGGTGCACAACGACAACTGGAAAATCGCCGCATGTCCCGTGAATGGACCGGCGGTGGCTGCATCGGGAAACCGCGTCGCCGTCGCATGGTTCACGGCGGCGAATGACAATCAACACGTTAAAGTCGCGTTCTCGAACACGGCAGGCGCGAGCTTCGCGCCACCCATCCGCCTTGATGGTGGCAATCCCGCAGGACGCGTACACATAGCATTGCTGCGCAACGGTGATGCGCTGGTGACCTGGATCGAGCGAACCGGCGGAGATGCCGCGACCGTGCGCGCGCGCCGGGTCAGCCCGAACGGCAAGCTCGGCCGATCCGTCACGGTCGCGACATCCAGCGCCGCACGCGCGAGTGGCTTTCCGCGCATGGCAGTAACTGAATCTGAAGTAACGTTCGCCTGGACCGTGCCTGGCAAGCCGTCGCACATCCGCGTCGCCCGCGCGGCGCTGAAGGACTTTAGATAAGGCCGGGAACTTTTCCGGCCGCATTCGCGTCGTTCATAAAGAGGAGCGGGCCCGCTCTGAACTAATCCAACACCTTCAGTGAGGGAACAGATGCGGAAGTTCATCGTGTTACCATTGCTTGCCCTCGCCGCGACCGAGCTGTCGGCGCAGACACCAATCGGCGAGGCGCATGCCATTGTCGCGCTGCCGGACGCGATCAAGTGGGGCCCCGCGCCGGCCATCTTGCCGGCAGGAGCAAAGCTCGCCGTGGTGCAAGGCGATCCCGGCAAGGCAGGCGAGTTCACAATGCGGCTCTGGATGCCGGCTGGTTATCGAATTCCACCACACTTTCATCCGGTCACGGAGCATGTGACGGTATTGAAGGGCACCTTCAACGTGGGCATGGGCGAGCGCTTCGACATGAGTGGCGGCACCGTCTTGCCGACCGGCACGTTCGGCGCGCTACCGCCAGGCATGCGCCATTTCGCGTGGACCAGCGAGGAGACCGTGATTCAGCTGCATGGCACCGGTCCATGGAGCCTCACATACGTCGATCCCAAGGACGATCCTCGCGTGCTGAAGTAACTGGTAAATGCTCTCCTCGCGCGCTTTCGAGAATGCCGTAATTGCTCTGCTGCCGCATCTGTACGGGGCGGCGCTGCGCATGGCGAAGAATACTGCGGACGCCGAGGACCTGGTGGCCGCTGCGGTCTCGAAGGCGTGGGAGCAACGCGCCAAGCTGCGCGATCCCGCACGCTTCCGCGGTTGGATGTTCCGCATCCTGACGAACACGTTTTTCACGGAGTGTCGCCGCCGCGCACCAACGGGCAACGTCGAATCACTCGACGCCATGGAATCGGAGGATGAGTCCTTTTCATTGTTCGAGCGGCTGCATCAGCCGATTCTCATGTGGTGGGGCAATCCGGAGCAGCAATTCCTCGCGCGGCTGCTCGAGCAGGACCTCGAACGCGCTATCGACGCACTGCCGGCGGCATATCGCATCGTTGTGTTGCTCGTGGATGTCGAAGGACTGTCCTATCAGGAAGTAGCCGAGACACTGGAAGTGCCGATCGGAACCGTGCGCTCGCGGCTGGCGCGAGGCCGCGCACAGCTACAGAAGGCGCTGTGGCTGCACGCACAGGATGACGGTTACGCGAAACCCGAACCGGCAATGGTACGGCCGACATGAGCGAAGTGCGAAAGCTTACATGCGAAGAGGCGCTGCGCGCGCTCGCTACCTACATCGATGGCGAGCTCGATCGCGGCGATCAGGAGGCCGTGCAACATCACATCGAGCACTGCAAGTCCTGTTTTTCGCGCGCGGAGTTCGAGCGCCGTCTCAAGCTTCAGCTGGCCGGCATCGGGCACCAGCACGTGAACGCGGATCTGGCAGGTCGCATTCGCGCGCTCATTCGTGATTTTCCCCTGGCTTGATCTGGAGGGCGCAATGGTAGTCGTGACGTCATTGCAACGCGATGTGATTTTCGATGCCGTGCGGTCCATGTATACCGAGGTCGCCGGCTCGCCCGAGAAGCAGTTTCATTTTCCGACCGGTCGCAGCGCTTGCGTTTGGGTCGGCTATCCGGAATCCGAGCTGGAGCGAGTCCCTGCGCGCGCAGTCGAGAGTTTCGCGGGCGTCGGCTATCCGTTCGCCGCCAATGTCATTTGCGCTGGCGACGTCGTGCTCGACATCGGCTCCGGCTCCGGCACCGATGTGTTTATCGCACGAGAACTAACCGGTCAGGACGGACGCGTGTGCGGGCTGGACATGACCGTAGCGATGCGTGAGAAGCTGGGTGCCATCGCGGCAGCAAACGGCGCGGCCAATATCGAAATTCTGGCCGGCAATGCCGAGAGCATTCCGCTGCCCGATGACTCTGTCGATGTAGTGACCAGCAACGGTGTGATCAATCTCATACCGGACAAGCAGCAGGTTGCACGGGAGATTTTCAGGGTGCTGAAGCCGGGTGGCCGCGTGCAGATTGCAGACATCGTACTCGGCGCAACGGCGTCCGATGCATGCCGCTCGAATCCGAAGCTGTGGGCCGAGTGTATCGTCGGTGCTACGACCGAAGCCGTCTATCTGGATTATTTCGCGAGTGCAGGATTCACCGACATCGAAGTGCTGGCTCGCCACGACTACTTTGCGGGCAGCGCGAGTATCGAGACGCGCGGCGTCGCGCAGCAGCTCGGTGCCCAGGCAATGGTAATGCGCGCGTGGAAACGGACGTAAGCCCTGGCCGCCAATCGCTTCGAAATTCCGGTGCCACGAATATCAAGTCACTCTAATGCGAGCAGAATGTCGAGCGACTGGTATAGGGCAGCCAGCCCGAAGGGCTTGGTCAGGGTTTGGATAGTATCGCCCAGGGTCGTTGCGTATTCCGCATCGGAAGGTCGGTCCAGGATGAGCAGCAGCGGGAGATATGGCAACGCGAGCCGAATCCTGCGCAACTCGCCGAGCTCGGCTTCTTCGATGTCGACAATCAGGACGTCGAACTCGCCCACAGTTTTTGCGGTGCCGGCGCCTGGCAGTGTTGCGCTTGCCGTGACGTCGTAATTCCGCCGCTGCAACGCCCTCGCCAACATGGCACGGAGATAACCGTCCTCAGCGATCAAAAGCACGCTTGCCGCGCTTTTAGGCGTCACGTAAACTGCTCCGTGTAACGCAAACCAAAGTAGACAGAGTGGACGGGCGAGGATAGGGCGGTGGTGGAGCCGCGTCAATGGTGGCGCGTAGCCGAGGCGTATCTCTCGGTGACCTGCGCGACGTCGTTGCTGCACGGGTCGAAGCTGAATCCCTCCGCAGCGTGGCTCGTAACGTGGGAATGAGCCCGTCCGGACTTCAGAAATTCATTGATGGCGCGTCGCCTTACTCGGCGACGCGCCAACGTTTGGAACGCTGGTACGTTCGTGAGACGGCGGCATACCGCGCAAACGTGAGTGAAGAGTCCGCGCTTGCCGCGCTATCGATCCTGGTGAGAGATCTTCCTTCGAAACAACGCGCTCACGCACGGGCGCGCGTCCTCGAGGCGCTCGAGCAATCCTACCCGCAAAACCGCCGGCCGGCGTGGCTAAGAAAATTACGCCTGCGAGTCGGAAACGAGGATCGCGACTCGGTGCCGTGGCCTTGAGCGAACCAGCGCATTAATTTCGCTTGGACCAACCGAACTGCCCCCGGCAGGTGATTGCAAGGTTGATCTGCCTGCCGCACCGCGATAGTATTGAATCGTGATTCGCGCGCGCAGGCTGGCCGGACTCGTTGCACTGATTGCTCTCGCGCTTTCCTGGGCGGAGGCGCTACGGGCAAGCGTGTGCCCCCCTGAGACAGAAGCGCACGCGGCCATGACCCCACCCGAATCGACCGATCCGTGCGAGCATGGGCCGGGTTCGGACTCAGCGCCGTCCGATTCCGAAGATCCAGGCAGCGAATTGCCGTGTCCCTACTCGGTGCCCGGCGTTCCAACCACCTGCATCTTCAGCATTGCTCTGCCGGCTGTTGCCAGCGCGGGATTTGCCGACGTCGTTCACCGCCAGCATGACGCGTCCGCGCCGATCGCGACGCGCGACCTGCTGAGCGCCGATCTTCCTTTCCACCCACCCAAAGCCTGACACACGTCTCTCATTGAAACAAGGACCGCGGATGACTCTCGTTCGCGGGCAATGAACGTGTGTGCACCGCCCGTCGCGGTGTGAAGAGGCACAGCCATGAATTACAGAATGTGTGCGCCCGCGCTGATCGCGGCTGCGACACTGGTAAGCGCTTTCCAATCGGCATCCGCTCAAGATGTCGATGCGCTGGTCGCGACCGGCCTGCGCGAGCATCCGAGCATCCGCGCGGCCGAAGCGCGTGTGATCGCAGCATCGGCACGTGTCCGACCGGCGGGCGCATTGCCCGATCCGATGCTGATGGCAGGCTTGGAGAACCAGCCGCTAGGCAAGGAAGCGCACGAGCCGGGTCCGGACATGATGACGATGAAGATGCTCGGCGTCTCACAAACGCTTCCGTACCCTGGCAAGCTGGCGGCAGCGCGTCGTGCCGCAGAGCAGGACGTATTGGTCGCTCAGTCGCGCGTAGATGCCGCGCGAACCGTGGTCGTGCGCGACATTAAACAGAGCTATTACGAGCTCGCCTATCTCGACGAGGCCATGCGCGCTCTCGAGCAGTCACGCGAAATCTTCGTGAGCATGCAACGCGCGGCACAGGCGCGCTACGTGGCCGGCGCGGGAGAGCAACGTGCGGTGCTCGACGCGCGTGTCGAAGCTGCTCGCATCGAAGAACGCATCCTCGCACTCGCCGAGCAGAAACGCAGCGAAGCGGCGCGGCTTCTTGCGGCACTCGGTGGCAGCGGACCCGAACCGCCAACCGCGAACCTGCCGAGAGCCACGCCAGCATTACCGCCAGTCGCTGAATTGCAGGAGCGCGCAGCGCGCACGAATCCCGAGCTGCGCGCGCGCAATGCGGAAATCGCCGCGCAGATGGTACGGGCCGAGCTGGCGCGCAAACAGTCGCTGCCTGACTTCGACCTGTCGCTGCGCTACGGACAGCGTGACCAGCGGCCCGACATGATCTCCTTTAGCGTGGCGGTTCCGATCCCGATACAGAAGTCGCGGAAACAGGATGAACAGGTGCTCGAGGCCGATGCGGAGGCGGAGGCGCTGCGCGGCGAGCTGATCGCCGAGACGAATCGCATCCGCGCCGAGGTGGCGCGCTTGCATGCCGAACTAGAGCGCACGCGAGCGCAGCTCGTGCTGTTCGCGAATTCGATTATCCCGCAAGCACAGGCCGCGCTAGAATCCGCCAAGGCCAGTCTCGTATCCAGCCGCGTTGACTTGTATTCGATTCTCGAGCGGCAGCAGGCGCTGCTCGAGTATCAACTGGCACATCAGCGCCTGCTCGCGGATTTCGCGCGGAAGCTGGCCGAGCTCGACAGCGTGGTCGGCCAGGAGGTGCTGCCATGAGCATCATTGCGCGCATGCGCGCGCTGCCCAGGTGGGCGCGCGTGTCCATGGTGGTCGCCGCGACTGGCGGGGCGGCCTTGATCATTCTCCTGCTCGCGCAACCGCAAGAGCAGACGCGCCGCACGCCACCACCTCGCGATATGACCGGCATGCAGGGCATGGAAGGGATGGACATGGAAGGAATGGACATGTCCACCGATGGCAGCGTCAGGCTCAGCGCGGCGCAGATTCAACAGTTCGGCATCACGTTCGGTACGGTCGAGCAGCGCGTACTCGCCGAGCGCATTCGCGCTTCAGGCGTTATCACATTTGATGAGACGCGTGTAAGCGCTCTGGCACCGAAATTCGCCGGGGTGGCCGAGCGCCTCCATGTCGGCTTTACCGGTGCGCCCGTGCAACGCGGCCAGGCGCTGCTCGACGTGTATTCGCCAGAGCTGATCGCGGCGCAGGAAGAGCTGCTCGTGGCGGCGCGCCTTGCCCGCGGGGCGCCGGCGGAAAATCAGGATCTGCTCGGAGCCGCACGCACGCGTTTGCGCTTGCTCGACATTTCGGATGCGCAGATCACACAGATTCTGCGCTCGGGACAGTCGCGCCGCACGCTCACGTTGTACGCGCCGGCCAGCGGCGTCGTCGTCGAAAAGAACGTGGTTGCAGGCCAGGCTTTCGGGCTAGGGCAGCTGCTTTACCGCATAGCCGATCTCTCGACCGTGTGGGTCGAGATCGAGCTGCGCGAGGCGGACGCCGGGCTTGTGCGCGTCGGCAACACCGCCGATGTCGAGCTGCAAGCGTTGCCAGGACGCGTGTTTACCGGCCGCATCGACTACATCTATCCGACGCTCGAGGCCCAGGCGCGCACGCTCAAGGCGCGCGTCCGAGTGTCCAATCCAGGCAACACACTCAAACCCGGAATGTACGCGACCGCGCGCATCACCATTCCGATGCAAGCCACCTTGTCCATTCCGACCACCGCGCTGATTCGGACGGGCGAACGGTCGATTGTCTTCGTCGATCTCGGCCGCGGACGCATCGCGCCGCAGGAGGTGATCGTCGGCAGAGTGACCGATGAATACGCGGAGATTCTATCAGGCGTCGAACCCGGTCAGCGCGTGGTAACCTCGGCGCAATTCCTGATCGATTCCGAGTCCAATCTCGCGGAAGTCATGCGCAGCATGATCGGCCAGATGGGCAGCGGCGACATGAGCGGACGCAGGTAGCAGATGCTGACACGCATTATCGAGTGGTCGGTCGGCCACAAGTTCTTCGTGCTGCTCGCGACAGTCGCGCTTACGCTGGCCGGCGTATGGGCGATGCTCAGCACGCCGGTCGATGCGATTCCGGACCTGTCCGATGTTCAGGTCATCATCATGACCGAGTGGTCTGGCCAGGCACCGCTGCTCGTCGAAGACCAGGTCACGTACCCGCTGTCGACCGAGATGCTGAAGGTGCCGCGCACCAAGTTCGTGCGCGGCATGAGCCAGTTCGGCCTGTCCGCCGTTTACGTCGTGTTCGAGGATGGCACGGACATTTACTGGGCGCGCAGCCGCGTTCTCGAATACCTGAATGGCGTGCGCGAGAAGCTGCCGCAAGGTGCGCAGACGCTGCTCGGCCCGGACGCGACAGGCGTTGGCTGGGTGCTGCAATACATCCTCGCCGACACCAGCGGCAGGCATTCGCTTGCGGATTTGCGCGCGGTACAGGACTGGACGGTGCGCCCCGCGCTTACAGCAGTGCAAGGCGTCGCCGAGATCGCGTCATTCGGCGGCTTCGAGAAGCAGTACCAGATCGAGGTAGATCCGGCGCGTTTGCTCGCCTTTGACTTGCCGATTTCCGCCGTGGTGGAAGCCGTGCGTGCCGGCAATCTGGATGTCGGCGGGCGCGTAATTGAAGCGGGTGGCGCCGAATACGGCGTGCAGGCGCGCGGCCGCATTCGCAATCTGGCGGACATTCGTTCCGCTTCAGTGGCGGTCGGTCCGGATGGCACGCCGATCACCGTGGGCGACGTCGCCAACGTCCATATCGGTCCGGAGCTGCGCCGTGGCATTGCCGACCTCAACGGCAGAGGCGAGGTAGTGACCGGATTCGTGGTGATGCGTTACGGCCAGAATCCGCTCGACGTGATCGACGGCGTCAAAGAGCGGCTGGCCGAGCTGGAGTCCGCGTTGCCGGCTGGTATGACATTCGTCGTAGGCTACGACCGCTCCGAGCTGATCGAGCGCGCCATTCACACGCTGCGTGAGAAGCTGGTCGAAGAATCGGTGATCGTTGCGCTGGTTACTGTCATTTTTCTGCTGCATGCATCGAGCGCGCTGGTCGCGATTCTAACACTGCCGATCGGCATTCTCATCGCGTTTTTAGCGATGCGCATGCTTGGACTGAGCGCCAATATCATGTCGCTCGGCGGCATCGCGATCGCCATTGGCGCCATGATCGACGCCGCCATCGTGATGGTTGAGAATCTCCACAAGCACATGGAACGCGAGCAAGTGACGCGGGCGGACACGCAGCGCCGTTGGCAAATGGTCATCGAGGCCTCGCGAGAAGTCGGACCGCCGCTGTTTATTTCTCTGCTCATCATCACGCTATCATTCCTGCCGGTCTTCGCGCTGGAGGCGCAGGAAGGCCGCTTGTTCGAGCCGCTCGCCTGGACGAAGACATTGTCAATGGCGGCAGCCGCGTTGCTGTCGATCACCCTCGTGCCGGTACTCATGGGGCTGGTGATCCGCGGCGGCATTAAGCCCGAAGCCGCAAATCCGGTGAACCGGTTCCTGATCCGCGTTTACCGCCCAATGATTGCATTCGTGCTTCGGCATCGCTGGCCGACAATCATCGCAGCGTTCGCCATCTTGATCCTGACGCTGTGGCCGTGGTCGCGGCTCGGCAGTGAGTTCATGCCCCCGCTCAATGAAGGCAGTGTGATGGACATGCCTTCACTGATGCCGGCGATCGGCACGTCGCAGGCAAAGCAGATCCTCCAGCAGCGCGACGCGGCCATGATGCGCATCCCCGAAGTCAAAATGGTGCTCGGCAAGATCGGCCGCGCGGAGACCGCCACCGACATGGCACCCCTGTCGATGATCGAAAGCATCGCGGTTCTGAAGGACCCGGCTGAATGGCGTGACGGAGTCGACTTTGATTCGATCGTCTCGGAAATGAACCGCACGGTGCGAACGCCAGGTGTCGCCAACATGTGGTCGATGCCGATCAAGAATCGGCTGGATATGTTGACGACTGGCATCAAGACGCCGGTCGGCATCAAGGTATTTGGCCCCGAGCTGCGCGAGCTGGATCGAATCGGCAAGCAGATCGAGGCGGTGTTGCCGAGCGTCGAGGGCACCAATTCCGTTTTTGCGGAGCGCACGATCGGCGGACGCTACGTCGACATCGAAGTGAATCGCGAGGCGGCGGCCCGACACGGCCTGAGTGTTGAGGACGTGCAGATGGCGCTGATGGCCGCGGTCGGCGGGGAACCGGCAGGCGAGGTGATCGCCGGGCGTGAGCGTTACAGCGTGCTGGTCCGCTACCCGCGTGCGTTGCGTAGCACGCCGGAAAACATCGCCCGCACGCTGGTCGCCACACCGGGCGGCGCGCAGATCGCGCTGGGCGAGGTGGCGCGCATCCGGATCATCTCCGGCCCTACGCTCATCAAGTCGGAAGATGCGGCCTTGAATAGCGTGGTTTACGTGGATGTGCGCGGGCGCGATATCGGCAGCTACGTCGCGGAGGCGCGGCGCGTCGTCGCCCAACAGGTCGCGCTGCCCGCGGGCTATCACCTGGAGTGGTCCGGACAATACGAAGCCATGCAGCGCGCAGCGGGGCGGCTGCGGATCGTGGTTCCGATCACGCTCGTCATCATTTTTCTCCTGCTTTACATGAACTTCGGCAGCGTCACCGAGAGTGCGATCGTGATGCTGTCCATGCCGTTCGCGCTGGTCGGCGGCGTGTGGTTCATGTGGCTGCTCGGTTACAACATGAGCGTGGCCACCGCGATTGGCTTCATTGCGCTCGCCGGGGTTGTGGCGGAAACCGGCGTGATCATGTTGCTCTACCTCGATCATGCCTATGCAGACAGGAGGAAGGCGAATCTGCTGCGCGACCGTGGCGACGTCGACGCGGCCGTTCAAGTGGGTGCGGTCGAACGCGTTCGCCCCAAGCTGATGACCGTAACGGCCATCATGGCTGGTCTATTGCCGATTCTGTGGAGCGGCGGCACTGGCGCGGACGTAATGAAGCGCATTGCCGCGCCTATGGTGGGCGGAATGGTGACGAGCACGGTGCTCACACTGCTTGTGATTCCGGCGATTTACTCAATATGGAAGGAGCGCACTTTATGAGAAGAGTCCTCACCGCGGCATTCGTGATCCTGTTAGCCGGCGCGTGCGGCGGTGAGCCGGATCAAGGCGCAGCCGCCGAAGACATGGCCCCAATGGACGGAATGCAAGGCATGCAGATGGGCGCCGACACCGGCATGATGGCGGAGATGGAGTCGCACATGAAAATGATGGAAGGTGCCGGCGGGGACACCTTGAAGGGCATGATGGAAATGCACCGGCCGATGGCCGCCAACATGCTGGCCCAGTTCAATCGCGACATGCAGCAGATGAACATGAGCGCCGATACTGCGTGGCATGCGCTGGCCGATTCGATTCGGCAGGATCTGACGCGCATGCCCGATCTGAACACGCGGCAGATGCAATCCTTGATGCCAGGACACATGGCGCGCATGCGCCGGCTGATGCAGTTGCATCGGGAACTGATGTCGCGTTGACGGCGCGGGAAGTTTGAAACGGCCCGCGGCGTCACAGCGGCACGCGTCCCGCATCATACCGGGCA
>JBQTID010000017.1:0-4358 GCA_052389275.1 Gemmatimonadota bacterium
GGCCGCGTAACGGATTGTAGTGGAAGAGCGTCTCCCCGAGTTGCTGCCAGGCTTCCACATCATCGGGGTACATAGTTACAACCTGCCGATACAGGACTTCCGCGTCCTGGGCATTGCCTGTGCGCCACGCAATGAACGCGCGAATGAGACGTTGGTCGCGTAATGACAAATTCCTGCTGAAGCGAAGTGCGCGTTGTTCCGGCTCGAAGGGAAGTGTGTCCGGCACATCCGCCCACAACATCGCGAGCGCGAGGCGGTAATTTGCGAGCGCAAACGTTGTGTCCAGTTGCACGGCGCGCGCGAACGAGTCAATTGCCGTCGCAAAGCGGCCGGCACGGAAATCACGCTCGCCTGCCAGATAGGCTTTGAGCGCAGGCAGCGAGGCCGTGGTGAGCTCGGCAATGCGTGCTGTGCGGGTGCGCGCATCCGGCGAAATCGCGACGATGAGCTGCGCGCCAAGACGATCGATCAGATGCAAAACATCATTCTGCCCACCTTCAACGGTAGCTTGCGCAAGCAGTTTTTGCTGAGGAGCAGCGCGAATCTCCGCATGAATGCGCAGCGTGGGACCCCAGGAATGAATGCTGCCGCTCAGGTAGCCGGTTGCGTTTGCATCGCTCGCGTCAGCGGTAATGTGAATGTCTCCCGCGCCGTCGAGACTTTTGCTGAGCAGATCAGGAATGCCATCGCGCAAATAGTCTGCGCGGCTGTCACCGTGCAGGCGGAACGGCATGACCGCGAGTCGGATAGAAGCGGCCGACGTGCTGGACGCACGATTGGACCAGATGGTCCACGAGCCGAGGACCAACACTACGAGCACAATGCCGAGCGCGGCGCTCCGCACAGCGGTTGGGTGATCCGGCGGGTGGGCGATTGGGCGATCGCCGTGCACGCGCTCTGGCACATGACCAAAACGGATGCCCGTGCCCGTAGCCCGATGACCGTTATCCTGCAGCTGACGCGCGCAGGCAACCACCTCCGCATCAGGCTCCGCATTGAACTCCTCGCGCAGCCGTTCTTCATGAGCACGTGCGTACTCTAGCGCGGCGCTGCGATCACCGGTCGCGTCCAATGCCCTCATCAATGCGATGGTGGCGCGCGCGCTGAATGGCTCGTGCGCCGCCAGTTTGCGCAGCACGTTAATCTGCTCGGACGTATCACCGATCGCCGCGCACTGATCCGCCGCACGCGTGAGCGCATCGCTGTACATCCGTGCAAGGCGTTCACGCTCGATCTCTACCCAGCGCTCGAACTCGGCGGCATCACTCAAATAGAAACCATCGAGGAACTGGCCCGCATACACCTCGATTGCGCGCGACCATTCCTTCCTGCCAGCGTGACGCTCGAATTCGGCGACGTCGACGCGGATGACGCCGGTGTGCAGGCTGACGTCGTCGCCATCAGAAAGAAGCACGTCTTTACCGAGAGCTTTACGGAGGTCGTGTAGCCTGACTGAAAGCCGGTGCCGCGCCACATCAGGCGGGCTTTCCGGCCACAAGTACGCAATCAGCTTGTCACGGCTGAGACGTCGATGAGCCCCGGTGGCCACGTCAAACTCCTCCACCTGTGGCCGGGTCAAAATCCCCCACCTGAGGAGCGGCGGGACAGTTTCAAGTTAGTGTGACGATCCACGCTTCGCAGCCCGCGCTGCTGCTTCCTTCAAGCGCCAGCTCTTTCCTTCGAATTTGAGCAGGTGACCGTGGTGCATGAGGCGGTCGAGCAGCGGTGTTACGACCACGACATCCCCAAGCAGGCGAGTCCAATCGTCGAGGGGCCGGTTGGATGTAATGATGGTCGACGCCTTCTCATAACGAGCCATCAGCACATCGGCGAGTTCGTCACCGGCCTGGGGTGGAAGTTTGCGCAGGAAGAGATCATCGATCACCAGCAGTTCCGCGTGGGCGACCTGAGCGCGCAGTTTTCGGAGCTCGCCGAGTTCGCGTGCTTCCGTAATGTCCTCGATCAGCTGGTGGGCTTCCCGGTAATGGACTTTATAGCCGCGGCGCACAGCGGCGGTACCGAGCGCCTTGGCGACGTGACTCTTGCCGGTTCCGGGCGGGCCGATGACGAGCACATCCTCGCGGGCATCAATGAATTTCAGCGTGCCGAGTTCGAGGACGTTGCGTCGGGGCACTTTGGGATTGTAACTCCAGTCGAAGCGGTTGAGATCCTGGGCCTCCGGCAGGCCGGAGAGTGCGTGGCGCCGATCGAGTAAGCGCGAGCGGCGGCGGTCCAGCTCATCCTGGACCAGCCAGGAGAAGGCTTCGACGAAATCCATCTCGTGATTGGCGACCTGAAGGGCGCGCGCTTCCAGGGTGGCGGTCATACCAGAGAGGCGCAGGCTGCGCAGAGCACGTTCGAGCTCGGCAATGGACATGGGCATGAGTCTTCTGCTCCTGAGTGTGAGTTGCGGGAATGGGCGTCCCAGAAAGCCTGGTAGTCGGTGATGTCGCGGATCTCGGGACCGGACTGCGTGAGCGCAGGTGCTTCCTTCGAGTCCGCAGCCGCGTGCGTGCGTTCGAGGACGCGTTTCAGAGCGGCGCAGGAGAAGCACTGACTCTTCAGCAGACGATCACACGCAGCTTCGACCGCCGCGCGCGGATAGGTGCGCGTGAGCTGGACCACGCCATAGAGGGCTCGTTGGCCGGGACGCCCCGGGACGACTGAAGAGCTCGTGGGCAAAGGCTGCGGTGTGAGGGCCAATGCGCTGGGCTTTGACCAGGAGCCGGCCGGTCTCGCGCGACGGATTGAAGAGCCGGTCTCCACTTTCCAGCGTGAAGCTGCCCTTGCGCAGAGACTTCGGATGTCGTCGCAGGCACTGGCCGGTCGCATTCAGAATTTCAACCTCACGCTCGTAGATACGCACCGTGACCTCGCTGTGCGGTGCAGCCGGCAGCGCGGCGTAATACGAGCCGTCCACCTGCACCAGTCCCGCGTCATCGACCGTGCGCTTGCCCAGTTTGAAGTGGCGGAAGTGCTCGGCAGGCAATGAGCGCAGGTGTGGCTTTTCCTCCTGAAACATCTCGAGCACCTGCCGCTTCTTGCGTCCGTGAATGCGGGGCGCGGCCCAGCGCTCTTCCCAGTGCGCGAGCCATTCGTTCTGCGCTTCGATGGTTTCAAAGCGCCGGCCCTTGAGCGCGGTGCTCTGCGTATGCTGAATGGCATTCTCGACGGTGCCCTTGCGGTTGGGGTCACCGACGCGGCAGGGATCCGCCACCACGCCGTAGTGCGCCAGGAGCGCGGCGTAGAGCGGATTCAATTCCGGCTCGTAGAGGTCGGGCCGAAGTACCCCTGCTCTCAGATTGTCGAGCACCATGTACTGGGGAGCGCCGCCAAAGGCGTGAAACGCCTCCTCATGCAGCCGCGCCCAGGTCTGTTGGTCGGCTTTCCAGACCGTCTTGCGAAAGCTCTTGCCCGAGTACTTGAGCGTCATGACGAACAGCCAGGGCCGCTTGTAGCGCCCCGGTTTGTACAGCGTGCGTGCACCCTCACCCCAGTCGACCTGCGCCTCTTCGCCGGGTAGAAACTCCAGCACATCGAAGCGCTCGGGCTCGCGTGCACGCAGCCTGGCCACGAAGCGCTTGACCGAGTTGTAGTGGTGCGTGAAGGCATACTGCTCGACCAGGTCCTGGTAGATGCTCATGCCGTTACGGCCGAGCTGGACCTGCGCCTCGATCCAGTCGCGGTGCGGCTCACACGCCGAGGCCGCCGCGCCGGTGGGTGCCGGTGGCCGGGGTGGGGCATTTGCCCGACCTACCGGGTCTGAGCCGGTGGCCAGGGTGGGGGAATTCGAGAGCTGGGCATAGCGCCGTATGGTTTTGCGGTCCACGCCGGTGCGCCGCTCGATCTCACAATGACTCGCGCCGCCCCTCAGCAGAGTTTCAATGGTCGTTCGCAGATGTGGCTTCAAGACGTTCACTCCTTCCTCCCCGGGTTTGAGTTGGGGAGGAGTGTACGTCCCGCTGCTATACGCCTACGTCAAGCGCTCGCGAGCTTCGTCAGGTGGGGGAATTTGGGGTGGCCATGGGTGGAGGACTTTGGGTGGCCGCCGGGGCGATGAGGGGCGCAGCTGAGCAAAGCGAGGATGCGCGCGCTGGCAGTGATCGATTCATCAGCGCTGCTGAAGGATCGCGTGCGGGTGCTGGCCGGCGTCGACTTTCGAAATGTCGGGCCAGGATGGGCCGAGCGAGCGATTGCGCAATTGCGAGCCGACATCACGGCCGGCGCAGTAGGAGTTGGTGAGATCGGCAAGGGTCTCGGCCTGTCGCTCAAAAAAGCCGATGGCTCCCGTTTGCGCATCGACGATCCGGACCTGGTTCCAATCTGGCACGAGGCGGCCCGTTTAAACATTCCCGTTT
>JBQTID010000018.1:0-11947 GCA_052389275.1 Gemmatimonadota bacterium
GCTCGCGGTCGAAGCTCTCGCTCCAGAGATGGCGGTCCGTGCGCGCGTCCAGCAGCTGCGCCGTGATGCGCACGCGCTCGCCCGCGCGCTGCACGCTGCCTTCCAGGATGTGCGCGACGCGCAGCTGCCGCGCGATCTCCTGCATCGGCACATCCTTGTTCTTGAACGCGAACGACGACGAGCGCGCGCGCACCTGCAGCTCCGGTATGCGCGCGAGTGTGGACAGGATTTCTTCCGTGATGCCGTCGCTGAAGTATTCGTGGCCTGGATCGGCGCTGCGGTTGACGAAAGGCAGCACCGCGATCGTTCCCGCTTCGGCTACGACCTCTTTGGTCGTGGTTGCTGATTTGGACGGTTTGCTGACGAACGCGGCGGCGAAACCGGCGCTGACGAGGATGATTGCGATCAGCACGATCTTTCTGCCGCCCCTTTTCGCCGTGGTACCAGGCGAGGACCAGCGTCGCAACGAAACCGGCGGCGAATACGACGGTCGCGATGCGCGCAACCGCGGCGGGCCAGTTGAAGCTGCCGCTCAGAAAGTCGATGAGCTGGAGCAGCGCCCATGCGCCCGCCGCGTATGCAACGGACCATTGCACGAGCTTGCGCTGCCGTAGCTGCTCGAAAGATATTGGCAAGAAAGCTCCGGATTTCGCTGCGAAGCAGACGGCCTAGTCAGTATACCTTTCGCGACTAGCGATTCAAAGACCGACCTGCTTCGAATGTGTATTTAGGAGAAAAGATCGGCGAGCAGCAAACGGAAGCCCTGCACTACATCCTCACCGTCCAGCTCTTCGTGCGTGCGCACGAGACGGGCGGAGCCGTCCGGGTGATAGACCGTCGCAGTGCGTGAATGTGGATCGATGACCCAGACCAGCCGCACACCCGCCTCAAGATAGTCGACTACGCGCTGCTGGCCACCTGGTTTCCTGCCGCACGTGAGATCTATCTCGATCGCGAGGTCGGGCACGCCGCGGAACAGTCGCTCGGAATTTATGCCGACGGTGCATTCGGTCTGGATGTAGGAGACGTCCGGCCCGCGCATTCGTTCACGGTCGCGTCGCAGCCCGAGCACAAAGCCCGCATCGCTCCAAACCTTGCCGGGTAGTCCTGCCTGCTTGACGTGATTCCACAAACGGGCGCCGACCTCGATGATCAGCTCCCCATGAATCGGTGACCCCGACATTACCGGAACCGGTTGGCCGTCGACGAACTCGTAGCCGCTGACTCCGTTCGGCAGCGGCAAGTCCAGCACGTCGTCCGCGGTGAGTGCGTTTGGATTCGTGGCCATGCTGATTTTCCTGAGTGGGACATTTGAAATGTAACCTGTGCAGTGGCGAGGATTCAATTCTGCCGAGCACAGGATCGGTGTGTTTGCGGGGCGGTGACATGCGAAAACGCGCGTCCAAAACAGTGTGGAGGCGTGGGCAGGTGAGCGCACGGGACTATCGGGATTTTTCGCGAATCCGCGAAAAACCCGCACAGCGTGCGTCAGGTCGATGAGCTCGGCGCGCGCGCGGACCTGAAGACATCCGTTGAGAGATAGCGAAAGCCGGAATCGACGATCAGCGTCACGACCGTGGCGTCAGCGCCGAGTCGTTCCGCGACCTGCAATGCCGCCACCACATTGGCGCCCGACGACGTGCCCGCAAACACCCCTTCCTCGCGCGCGAGCCGCCGCGCCATCTCCTGTGCGTCTTGCGAGCTCACTTTCATGATGCTCGTGACCGCAGCGGGCTGCCACAATGGCGGCAGGAAGCCAATGCCGATGCCTTCGATTCTGTGTGCGCCGGATGGCTCGCCGGACAATACAGCCGACTCGGCAGGCTCGACCGCAACGATTTCGATTTCCGGCGCGCCACGCTTGAGGATCTGCGATACGCCTACGATCGAGTGTGCGGTACCAACGGAATGGACGAATGCATCGATTTGTCCGCCGGTCTGCGTCCAGATCTCAGCACCCAGGTCGTAATAGCCTGTAATGGCGTCGGCGTTGTTGAGCTGGTCCGTCCAGAACGTGTCCGGTTCCCTGCTGATCTCGCGTGCGCGTTCGATCATCGCTTTGATGAGCGACTCGGTGATGCGTTTCTGATCGCTCGGTACGATGACGACTTCGGCGCCGAACGCCTCGATTGTCTGCCGCTTCTCCGCGCTGAACGCATCCGACATGACCATGCGTGCGCGATAGCCTTGCGCGGCGCACACGAACGCGAGCGAGATACCGGTGGTACCGGCGGTGTATTCGACGATGGTGCCGCCCTGCGGCAAGCGGCCGTCTGCTGCCGCGGCCTGAACCACCGAGCGCGCCATGCGGTCCTTCATGCTGCCGGTCGGGTTCGCGGATTCCAGTTTTGCGAACACGCGCGCGCTGCCGGTCGGCACGATGTGTTGCAGCTCGACGAGCGGCGTATCGCCGATGGCGTTGAGGATCACACCAGCTCCGCTGCAGTCGCTGTTGCGAGATGGGAAAGGCGAAGTCTGGGCTGACTCGGGTCGAAGGATGCGAACAACTCGCGAAACGCAGGGGAGAAGCAATGCTGTCGCATGCTCCAATACCGGCGAATCCCGGGTGCCGTGCAGTACTCACGAATGAATTCATGCCAACCGGCCCACACGCCCGCTTCCATTGTCCCTTGCAGGTGATGGTAGTGTACGTTCTCGAAAGTTTTGAGCAGATCGAGCGCGAGGACCGCGAACTTGATACGCTCGTCCTCGGTTAGCGCATCCCAATCTTCGCAGCCAGTAACGAACACCCGCCCAAGATTACCCTGCAGGAGATGATGGTTGACATCGCGCATGAGATTGACGGATGACTCATGCGCGGCAGCGCGCAGCGCCCGCGTATTCTGCCGGATCTGCGAAGCGAGGTACAGCAGCGACGCTACAACCGCGAGGGCGCCGACCCATTCCGCGAGGGCGGTTGCGACTTGCGAATTCATGATGGTCTCACTCGGGGAAACTGTGGCCTGCCCAGCTACTTTAGTGCTGCCTGCCTAGTCAGTCCAGTTTTGTTGGCACGTTCACGTGAATGCGATCCAGCCGCTCCGATTTCGTCGTAGTGGTGGAGCGCACGCTCACGGCCGTCAGTCTTTGAAATTGAAGTTGAAGTTGAAGTTGAAATTGAATTGCTGTTAACGTCGTCTAATTCAATTTCAAGTTCGATTTCGATTTCAAAAGATCGCTCCGCTCTTGAAGCTGTCGAGCACCCAGTATTCCGGCACGCCGAAATCGGCATAGCGCGCCGGCTTTGTCACCTTGTCGTTGCGAACCGAGCCCGGTGAGAGGACTTCGACAATCAATCCCGGACGACCTTCGTTGCCACGCTCGGTGAGCAAGTGCTCTTGCGATGTCGGTACGAACTGCATGTCGGGACGCAGGAATTGCCCGGACACGAACAGCAGGTCGAGATCCCACAGCATGTCGCCGAGATCGTATTCCTGGACGTACGAGCGGAGCAGTTCTCCATCGAGCACCTCGTACCGATTGCCGTCGTCGGGCAGGCGCGCGTATTCCGCGTATGTCCACTGCGTGCTTGCGCCGCTCATGCGTGCCTCTCAGCGTCCAAAGCCGCTATGGCACTCGCCTAATCGGCGAGGCTATCTTCGAGGTAATGGACGACGCGAACCTGAACCGAATGTTTGAGCTGATTCAGCAGGAGTTCGTGCGCTCTCGCGCGGAGATGCAGGAATTCCGCGTTGAGGTCAACGCACGCTTCGATCAAGTAGCCTTACGCGCGGAAATGAACCAGCGGTTTGACGCTATGCGTGTCGAAATGACAGAGCGCGATCAGTCAGTTGTCGACAGACTGACTCTCCTCGAGCAGACGATGGGCAAGTTTACCCGCGTGGTTGAAGAGATGCGCGTCGAGGTGAGTGCAGTGAAGATCGATGTTCTGAAGCTGGACAATCGGTTCGACAAGCTACAACAGAACGTGAACGGCCTGGCCGATGACATGCGCCAGCGCTTCCGTACGCTCAACGAGCGGCTCTCTGGCGTCTAGCGTTCGTTCCCCTGCATCAGATCGCTGCTTCGGCCGTACGCGGCCTGGTATACGAGCAACACGGCCACCAACACGATCAGCGGCACCCGAACGGCACGTACTACTACAGCAGTGTCTCGGGCACGCACAAAGGCTGTCTGAACGGGCCGAGCGGCACCGATTTCGATTTGTACCTGTACAAGTGGAATGGCTCCTACTGGGCGAGAGTGGCGCCGTCAATCAGCTCGACGTCAGTGGAGAACATCTCGTACAGCGGCACGGCGGGCTACTACCTCTGGGAAGTCGAGTCGTATTCGGGGAGGGGCTCGTATGAGTTCTGGCTGAAGCGGCCATAGGGCGAGCGGACGAGCGGGGCAAGCGGGCGCTCAGCCGCTCGCCTGCTCCGCTCGCCGGAACTGCACGTTTAAGTGGTTTGACACTACGCGACTTTCTTCACTTGTTCGTAGAGTGCGTCGGGTGCCAGATCGGCGCCATTGGGCCAGCACGGTGCGCCGAACTCGTCGATTGTCACCTGGCGAAAGAGCATTGGATCGCGCAGCGGTTCGAACACCGGCCCGAACAGCCGATCCTCCAGCTCGACCACGCCCTCCGTACCATCATCAAAGCGGACGTGCAGGCGGTACCCTGGCAAAGGCTCGAGGAATACGATTTTCTCCATAATGTTACTCAAGTGGTGCGATCGGAGCCGGTTGCTCGTGAGCGCATACTCTGCGCCAATTTTCCCGCAATTCGTCGCGGTGCCGTAGGGCCCATTCTAATACAGTCGAAAGCGTGCGGCGAGGCACCCGTCCGCGGATGACGCGCAGCGTCTCCAGGTCGATGGCGGCCGCGTACTCCGCATAATAGACGTGAAAATGAGGCGGCTCGTGATCATCGAAGTACATGCGGATGCTCACGCCAAAGAACTGGCTGATTGTGGGCACGCTTGATTGCTCCAGGCGGCTGACGAACGCTGGTCGCAATGTTTACGGCGAGATTTTGGGCTATGCGATAGCGCGTTGCGCATCAGGCCTTGACTAGCGCGCCGATCCCTCTAGGAATGGCATGCGTACTCCCGCCGACGGGTCAATTCGTAACTCGAGACGCGCTCGATCGGAAGCAATCCCTCGCTTCTGTCCCTCCTGGTGCGCCTCTCATCCGAGAGGATCCCATGCAGTCACAGCTTTCTCGCTCCATAATCCTTGGGGCGACGTTGTTCGCCTTCGGCTGCGTCGATCAGCCGACCGCCCCCGGTGACCGTAGCGTGCCGCCTCAGGCCACCGTCAGCGCCGGTGACCAGGAACCCGGCACGCCGATCCCGGACCGCTACATCGTGCTCTTCCGCAAGGATGTGAAAGACGCGCCCGGCTTGGCGCAGCAGTTGAGCAAGGCGCATGGCGGCAAGCTGCATTTCACCTATCAATACGCCGTGAAAGGCTTCGCGGCGACGCTGCCGCCGCACGCGGTGGCTGCGCTGGAACGCAATCCCAATGTCGTGCTGATCGACAGGACCAGATCGCAGCGATCGTCACGATTCAGAGCAACGCGACGTGGGGTATCGACCGCATCGACCAGCGCGCATTGCCACTGAGCACGACGTACGAGTACAACCAGACGGGCCCGGGCGTGCGCTCCTACATCATCGACACGGGCATTCGGACCACACACAACGAGTTTGGCGGGCGCGCGAGCGTCGGGTATGACGCTCTCGGCGGTAACGGTCAGGACTGCAACGGACACGGCACGCATGTGGCCGGCACCGTGGGCGGCGCGACGTACGGCGTCGCCAAGAGCACGACTCTGATTGGCGTGCGCGTGCTCGACTGCGGCGGCTCGGGCACGAATTCGGGTGTCATTGCCGGCGTGGACTGGGTCAAGAATAACCACATCAAGCCGGCCGTGGCCAACATGTCATTGGGCGGCGGCGCCTCGAGCGGTAGGCTCGACGACATCGAGTGACGCACGCTCGTCGTTCTCGAACTACGATCAGCGGCACGTCGATGGTCTCGCCGCACGTGGCCGGCGTCGCTGCGCTGTATCTGCAAACCAACACGACCGCATCACCAGCGACCGTGAACAGCTCGATCATCAACGCCTCGACGACCGGCGTGGTTACGTCGGCGGGCAGCGGCTCACCGAATCGTCTGCTCTACTCGCTGTTCGGCAGCGCGCCACCGCCACCACCGCCATCAGGCACGTGCACCGAGGGCACGAAATACACCGGCACGCTGAGTGGCTCCGGCGACTATGATTATCACCCGAACGGCACGTCCTACTACAGCGGCATTTCGGGAACGCACAAAGGTTGTCTGAACGGCCCGAGCGGCACCGATTTCGATTTGTACCCTGTACAAGTGGAATGGCTCCTACTGGGCAAGAGTGGCGTCGTCGATCAGCTCGACGTCAGTGGAGAACATCTCGTACAGCGGCACGGCGGGCTATTACCTGTGGGAAGTCGAGTCGTATTCGGGAAGTGGCTCGTATGAGTTCTGGCTGAAGAGGCCATAGGGAGCAAGCGAGCAGGCGGGCGATCAGCCGCTCGCCTGCTTTCGCGTGTGCAGGATGCGTCAGCGGACGCCGGCTACTGCGGATCCCGAAACCTGACTGACGTGAACGTCGGCAAAACCTGATTTCCGGATCTTTCTTGCATTTCGAAACGATTGACCCATGAACAGGTCGCCCTGCGCCGCAAGAGTTGCTTCAAAACTGGCAACCGAATCGCTTTGATTCTCTACCGAAAAGGTCGGCTCGGGGATGTCTTCCCCAGCATCAATCATTGATTCGATCACGTCATCGAAGATTTCATCGAGCTTGAGTAGCGCCTCTACTCTGGATTCGCCGTGAATGCGAAGCGGAGGGATCTCTGAAATGCGTGCGATGAAGTAGCTGGTGCCATCCGAATCAGTGCGCTTTTCCACGGTCCGTCTATATGGCAGCGCCCGATAGTAAGATGCGTCACGCATGTTCTGATTCCTTTCTAACCTTCTCGAGCAAGTCGACGGAGGCCAGTACATCGTCAGCAACGTATTCAGGAAGCCGGCGTCCTATGGGAATGAGAACCCAGGACTTGTCCCGTCGGACCTCAAGGTCCCTATGATTTCTCAATTCCGGGTGCGAAAGACGTGCCCCGTGTCTGGTGTGCCGTATCAATTCATACCCCATCGACTCCAGAAGAGCAATGTACGCCTCCTGGCTGTGGTCAGCCTTGGAGGCCCTCAGCGCTTCGAGGGTAAGCCGCGCCATGAGGTGCTACTGCTTGGCTTTCTGAACGTAGATTACGGCACCTGCATGGTACGTCCCATTCAAATAGACCTCGAAACCGTAAGGCCCTTCATGCTCGAAAGGGATGCCAATGATCCGGCCGGCCAGCACTGCGCGCAACGGAAGCCCCGGAGGCGCGGCCTGCGGGAACTGGCCTTCACCCTTGACCGCACCGAGCTCTTTGCGATTCTGGTCGAGTATCTTCATTTCGAGCTCGATTTGGCGCCCAGCTTCACTCTGGTGACCGTGCACCACCATCGAGAAGGCCATAAGTGGCTGCACCCAAGGCAGGCTCGGAGCGTTGATCGTATCGAAGGTGCCGACAACGACCAATTTGCCGTTGATGACTTCCGCATAATCCGAGATCAGAAAGCTGTCGATGTTCAAGTTGGCCTTGGGTTGTAATGGTCGTGTTCACCCGCGTAGTCAGGCGCGACCAGTTCATCATACCGAATACGCGCCAGCTCGGGCATACTGGCTTGTCTGTCGTCTTCAGTAACTCCACATCTCTCGCCGAACCGGCAATCGATTCAGCACCTGCCGCTTGTGTCTCCAGTTCGGCATAAACCTGTCCATTAATGCGGTAAAGTGAGGGTTGTGCGTTGGTTCGATCAAATGCACGAGCTCGTGCACGACAATGTACTCGAGACACTCGGCCGGTTTCTTGGCCAGCTCACTGTTCAGTCGAATCGTGCGCGCGTCATGGTTGCAGCTGCCCCACTTGCTTTTCATACGCTGGACGAAGAAATGCTCCAGCTCGACGCCGATTAGCGGTGCCCACTCGGCGACAAGCGGCGGCACCGCGAGCTTGATCTGCTCACGGTACCATTTGTCGACAATGGCTTCCCGCTTCGTTTCGTCCGTTCCCGGGCGCAAGCGTAATACCATGCGTTTCTGGCGCAGCTCGATCGAGGGACGTTCATCTGCTTCGCGAACCGTCAGGAGATAGCGTTTGCCCCAGACGTAATGGCTCTCGCGCTCGCTGTAATCGCGTGGCGTCTCGCGTTCTTGCGCGCGCAGCCGGTTCTGCTGCTGGCGAATCCAGTCGAGCTTCGACGCGGCGAACGCGCGTATCGTGTCGATCTTCATTCGACGCGGTGCCGATATCCGCACACTTCCTTCCGGTGGATACACGCTAAGGTGGACGTTCTTGATGTCCTTCAATACGACGTCGACTACCATGCCTCCCAGCTTCAGCCGCGCTGTCATCAGTACTCCGGCTGCATCTTGATAATCAGAAAGATCCGCTCGACTTCGTTCTCATCGCGCAGGATCTCGAACAGCGCCTGCTTGATCACCCGCTCACGTGCGGCCACGCCTCGCCAGTCGGCCGGTCGCACGCGCTTCACCGCTTCGTCAATCGCAAGCGCCACCTTGAGCCCAGAATCTTCAGCCGCGGCATAATCGGCGCGCGGTTCTGCGACCCTGCCCTGGCGGACTTGCCGCTCGCCGTTCCGGCTCAGGTTGTTGTACAGCGCGCGCAATCCCCGGCTGCGTTTCAGCGGCTCCGGCGTGTTCTCCTCGACACCCGTCACGACCTGCTTCGTCAGCTCTGCGATGCGCTTCAGGTACTGCTCGTACTCGATCGCTCTCTCCTTGCGGTCGCGAATGATCTCATCGAGCAGCGCCGACATGCGGTCGAAATAGGCCGGGTCATTGAGGTGTTCCTTGATGATCGTGCGCCGCACGTTGTTCTCGATGGTCTCCGCGACGGCGGTGCGGTTGCCGCTCAACCCGCCGAGCTGGGCAGCGATCGCATCGGCAATGCCGGTTTTCACTATCAGGTCTAGCAGTCCGATATTCTCGAAAGGCGAGATCGTCCGCGGCTCATCGGCTTCGATGAACGTGTCGATCAGGTGGCGCATGTCCGCTTCGTATGCCTTCAGATCGATCGCCTCGCCGCTTGCCCGGCGTATGATCTCACGCACGTTCAGATAGTGATCGAGTTGTGACTTGATGCGCGCTATATCGGCTGCGCTGTAACCGGCGGCGTCCATTTCATCCGCGACGTTCGCATACGCGCGCACCAGCGCGACCACGCCTTTGTACAAGGCCGCGCGCAACGGCTCGCGCTCCTCTAGGTCTGTTGCAATTTCGGTGTTGCCGCAGAAATAATGGATGTGCTCGAGCTCGCCTTTGGGCGGGGGCACGGGCTCACATACCAGCACCAGCGCTTCGATCGCGTTGTCCAGCCGCTCACGGCTACGTTTCACGCGATCCTGAAGCAATACCTCCGGATCAGCACCGGCCGAGCTGTGATCGAGCTCGGAGCTGTAGACCGCAAGCGCGTTCTCAACCTTCGTGAAGAGGTCCTTGTAGTCGACGATGTAACCGAACTCCTTGTCTTCACCATCCAGCCGGTTCGTCCGGCAGATCGCCTGGAACAGGCCGTGGTCCTTCATGGACTTGTCGATATACAGGTAGGTGCAGGGCGGTGCGTCGAAGCCAGTGAGCAGCTTGTCGACCACAATGAGCAGCTTCATGCTCGCCGGCTCTTTGATGAACAGCTCCTTTGCCCATTCCTCGAACGTTTCCGTGCGTGTCATGCCGGGTTTCGGATGTACGTCTGCGAGCAGCTCTTCGTAGATGTTGTAGATGAATTGTCTGTCTGTCTCTGTATTCGCGCCGGTCTCTTCCAGCGTCACATCCTGCGCCGATGGGTTGTACGACGTGATCAGTGCACATTTTCCGCGGAAGGGAGTCTTCTCAAAGAGTGTGAAGTATTTGCAGGCTTCGTAAATGCTCGATGCGATCAGGATGGCATTGCCCCGCTCGCTCGAGAGGCGAGGCTTGACACTGAAATCGAAGACGACGTCGTTCACGACCTGGTCCATGCGCGAGCGCGAGCTGAGCACGTTTTGCATCGTGCCCCATTTGCTCCGTAGCTCGTTCTTTTGCCAGTCGTTCAAGCCGCGCGTCTTGGCCTCGAACCAGGCGTCGATTTTCGCTTCGTTGCCCAGTCGCTGGTCGATGTCGCGCGCCTCATACACCAAGTCCAGCACTACCCCGTCCTCCACGCCCTCGCTGAACTTGTAGGTGTGGATGTAGCCGCCAAAGACTTCGAGACTGGTCGCACGATCCTTTGCCAGCAGCGGCGTGCCCGTAAAGCCGACAAAAACGGCGTTCGGCATCATCGCCTTCATGACCTTGTGCAGCTTGCCGCTTTGTGTGCGATGGCATTCGTCGACAAACACAAAGACCTCGCCGACAGTCGGGCTGGGCGACGCCTGAAGCTCTTCGATAAAGGCGTCGAAATCTGCGACGTCGCGGCGACCGAACTTGTGCACGAGCGAGCAGAGCAGCCGCGGCGTCGCCTCGCCGAGTTTTTTCATTAGTTCGCGGCCGCTGCGCGTGCGCAGGATCGGCTCGCCGACGGACATGAAGACACCTTCGATCTGCTTGTCCAACTCGTCGCGATCCGTGATGATGGCGACGCGTGCGTTCGGATTGTTCTCGAGGATCCATTTCGCGAGCAGCACCATCACGATGCTCTTGCCGCTGCCCTGCGTGTGCCAGATGATGCCGCCCTTGCGATCGCGCGCGTGCGCCTGCGCAGCCTTGATGCCGAAGTACTGGTGCGCGCGCGGCAGTTTCTTTATGCCGCCGTCGAATAGAACGAAGTCGTGGATCAGCTCGAGCAGCCGCTTCTTCTCGCACAACTTGAGCAGGTACTTGTCGAGCTTGAAACGCGTGTTGTCGGCCTCGTCTTCCTTCCATTTCAGGAAGTACTTCTCGGGCGTGCCGATCGCGCCGTACTGAAGTCCCTCTGAATCGTTGCCCGCGAAGATGAGTTGGATCGTAGTGAAGAACCACTCGTGGAAGAGCGGCGTCTGGTTGGAAAGGCACTGGCGGATGCCCTCACCGATTGTGACTCGGCTGTTCTTCAGCTCGATCAAGCCGATCGCGATGCCGTTGATGTACAGCACGAGGTCGGGGCGGCGGTCATGATTGCCGGCTAGCGTGACTTCCTCGGCAATTGCGACTGCTGCGTCGTGTTGCCTCGCTTCGTCAGCCAATCGGTAAGAAGGCCTTCATCGATGTTGCTGTTGCCCCCGCGATCTGACCAGTCACCGAGGTAGCGATAACCCAGCTCATCGCGGAACAATGCGATGACGCGGTTCTGCGTTGCGCGCTCGGGCTGACCAACGCCGTTCATATTTCCCGAATTGGTCCCGGATAGGCCGCGACTTGCGCATCGGTTGTCAGCAGGGTGATGCCTTCAGTCAGTGCCTGTGCGATGAGCAGACGGTCGAATGGGTCTTTGTGCAGTGGTGGCAGCGTGTCGATGCTCACTGCGTGCTGGCTGGTAATCGGCAGCTCGACATAGCCGTTGTCGAGCAGGCCGCGCCGAAGCAGGCGAGGCTCGACGCTGAAATTGTCGCGACCGAGTGCGCTCTTGATGGTGATCTCCCAAAGGCTGGCCGCGCTGAACAGCAGCTCGTTTTCGGAGTCGTCCAGAAGTTTGCGCGTGGAGCGCGACAGTTTTTCGGGTTGCCCGGCAGCCCACAACAGGAGCTGAGTATCGAGCAGCAATTTCACGCGCCGGTGCCGAACAGCGAGGCGATCTCGTCCGCTGCCATGGTATCGAAGTCCTCGGGCACTTCGATCTGGCCGGCCAGGAAGCCCAGACGCTTGGCGGCTACCGGGGCGTCCAGCGCTGCCACGCGCACGAGCGGCTTGCCAGCCTTTGCAATGACAAACGGTTCGCCC
>JBQTID010000019.1:0-28452 GCA_052389275.1 Gemmatimonadota bacterium
TTCTGCCCGAAAAGGTTACAACACCACTCATGATTCTGGCCCGAACAATTGCAAAAATGTTGACCGGCCTGATCAACAAGATTCGCGAGGGATAGCACATTACGCAGTAGCGCCGTCCCGTAGCGCCTCACGGTGTAATGTCTGGCACCGTGTGATACAAGACCTGGAGCGTCGCGCGGTCTGCCGGACCCGGATCATCGCGTGTCGGTGTGCCCGCGGCCATCAGGTCCGCCGGCCTCGGTGAATGCTGAGCGATACCGAGCACGTGTCCGATTTCGTGCGTGACGAGCCTGCGCACGCTTGCAGCGTCGAGCCCCGAACTCGTGAACACCGTCAAAATGAACTTCACGTTGGTCGGCGTACCATCACGCAGCGAGTACGGCTCGAGATGCTCGTCGTCTTCAGTTAGACAAAATGTTGTTACGGCAAGGCCGCCGGCGGGCGGGCAGCTGGCCAGGTCGAGCGGCGAGGCAGACGTCGAGTATTCAATGACGACGTTGGCCTCTGCCACGGTATTCGTTCTTGCAAGCGTCACCTCGCCGTAAGCCGCCGCATTATTCCAAACCCTAATGCCGTGTTGTACAGCCGCCTCCAGATGCTGAAAGCGGGTTGGATCTTCGTCCTGCACCACGAACAGTTTGACAGTTGTTTCGGTCGGCCAGCGCAGCACTTTGAGTTCGGGCGCGACGAGACGGAAATCATAGACCTGCGCGCGCTGCCGTTGCGGTACCGTCGGTGAATCGCACGCGGTCAGTAGCAGGACTGCGAACAAAAGCAGTTTTTTCATTAGTCCTGTCCCTTCCACAGCGTGGTTCCTGCTTGAAGGATTGCCCGGGTCACGTTACCCGCGCCGGCAGAAACTGCATGAGCGTCGTAGCCGTGTGTCTGTACCCGAAGATCGAGATCGAACTCGCGTCCGGAAACGACGAACGCGCGCGATAATCCTGCTTCGAGAAGTGCCTCGATGGAGTTTCCGTCACTGAACATGCCACGCTCTTCCGTCAACAGCTTTGTCACTCCGAATCCGAGATGCAAAACTATCGCGCGCCGGTACAGGTAGCCCAAACTGACAACGCCATTAGCAACTACTGCATTCGTGAAGTCCCAGGTTGTGAGGCCGTCATCGCCTCTGACCATGGAGCGGCCCACTGACGCATTAACCTCAACCTCCGCGTTTGCGCGCACCGGCAGCCTGACGGCAACTGTGCCGATCGGGCCGGGCGCCTGGCGCATAGTGATCCGGTTACTGCGTTGAGCGGGGAATGCGGTGTCTACGCTTATGTGGCTCACCTCGTCAACAACCAGAGGAGTGGCAGCGAAGGCGCCCAGCCGGATTTGGACGGAAGGTTTGCCGGCAAAGCCGTTTTGGGCGAGTGCATCAACGGGGCCGGCCGCCAGCCCGATGAAAGCAATACCCAGGTATACAAAAAGACGAAGCGGCCGCCTGTATTCGACGACCGCTCGCCAGTTCCGCGGCGCTCTCCCCGGAGTTCCCGCTCGCCGCGGATTCATTTGCTGCGCCGTCGTATAAAGCAGTTTCGGGTCCATACGTGCCATGTCGGTTTAAATACCTTGATTACAATGGTTTATGAAATACGGCCGCTTCTTACCGACGCCGCCAACAGCGAAAATTTTAGCCGACTTCTGATCTGTTTGCACGGTATGAGCGCAGTCTCGCGAGGTTTTGCCGGTCAGTCATCAGCACATCGTTGCAGCCCTGCGACGTGATCGAACTCGGCAAATACGTCGTCGTAATGATTCACCAGATCATAGCCTGCGGCCCACAGGTGGCAGGTATCAAGGCAAACGCCGACGCGGTACGACAGCTCGGGACCGATACGCCGGATCAGCTCGGCGAGTTCCGTGAACTTCGCCCCGTGGCATAGCCCGGATGCGTGACCAGCGCATCCAGCTTCAACACGCTACAACGCTCCAGCTCCTTGCGAAAAGACAGACAGGAGCGCGCAAACAACGTCTCGTCGCTGCTGCCGAGGTTGATGAGATAGGAATCGTGCGATGCTGTGAATGCGATGTTGTGCTCGGCACACGCGGTCCGAACATGCGCTGCGGTTTCCGCCGAGATCTCGGGCTCGGCCCAGCGACTCGCCAGCTTCGTGAACATCTGCAAGACGACTGAATCGCGCTCGGCCGCGCGCGCAGGCGCATTCTGTACGCCGCCCGCGCTGGAGACGTGCGCACCGATCTCATCCGGCGCTACGCTCGCCGTGGTCATGAAAAACGCTCTTGGGCAAGAATAGGCACAGTTTATACCACCCGCGGTCATGAAGTGGAACAGGGTATGCATTTTAGCAGCATGGAAGCGCCGTATGAAGCAGTAGATGTGAGAGATGATCCGTGCTGCTGTTTGCTTTGTATCTCGTGCTCGCCATTGCGCTGCCGGTAGCGCTCAGCGCCCTGATCGGTTTTCGCGGTCTGCCGCGAAGCAATACCTGTCCTAACTGTGCGCTGGAGACGCTGCCCCTCCTGTCGGTGCCGCTCCGCATCGCTCAACGCATTTACGGTGGCCTTGCATTGCAGCGGCGCTGGTGTCCGACCTGCGGCTGGGATGGCTACGCCCGCGGTGAGCGCATCAGGTTGACGAAACCGGCGGCCGAAGCGTTGCCGCACCGGACCCAGCTGGTTCGCACACTGGAGCTGGGCGGACGCGCCTGGCGTGTATTGCTGGAATCATGGCGTGAACGGGGACGCTGCTACGGGCGGCTGCTCTTCATGGGTCCATCGGGCAAGCTGTGGTGCGATCCGGATGCCGCATTCAGCGCACCGACGCAGCATGAAGTTCTGGGGCAGGCGCTCTCGCTGTCTGATCGTTTGCTTGCTTACCGATTGCGAGAAGTCATCTCGGGCTAGCAGCCGACTGCTGCGGCCGCGTCAGTCAGCAAACGTTTCCGTTTCGCGTAGCGCAACCGTTTCAGCGCCTCGCTCAAGGGAAGCCACGCGAACTCACTGGTTTCCCTGGTCGAAAGCACGACCGCGCTCTTCGATGTCTCCGCCAGGAAATATGTGACCTGCTTATGAATGAGCGTGCGCTGGCCATCGTCACCGGCGGTGAAGCGGTAGTCTTCGGTTCTCTGGAAATCGGAAACCAGCGTTACCTCCTGCTCGGCGATGCCGGTCTCTTCGCCCAACTCGCGCAGAGCCGTCTCCAGCAATGTCTCGCCTCTTTCGACGCCGCCTTTGGGAAATTCCCATAACGCGCGCTTGGTCAGCTTCGACAGCGTGAGCAGAAACAGGCATTCGTCGCCGGCGCGTCGAAATACGATCACGCCGGCGGACTTGTGCCGCTGGTGGCGAACCTTTACGCCGGTATCCCGACTGGTGCGCTTACGAGAACTGCGTTTTCCCATGGAAAAAGTCCGTTGCCTTCATGCGCGCGGCCGAAATGCCCATAAGCGGCTGTCGGCGTGTAAATAGGCCGCGCCAGAGCGAGCCCCTCGATAATGCCCGATGGCGTCAAATCGAAGTTGTCGCGAATCCATTTGCTGATCGCTCGCTCATCGCCCGTGCCGAACGTTTCGACGCCGATCGCGACCGGCTCGGCGACACCGATCGCATACGCGACGCAAATTTCGCAGCGTTTCGCCAATTCGTTGGCGACTACGCTCTTGGCTGCCCAGCGCGTGGCGTAGGCCGCCGAGCGGTCCACCTTGGACGGGTCTTTGCCACTGAATGCGCCGCCACCATGCCGCGCCGCGCCGCCGTAGCTGTCGACGATGATCTTTCGGCCCGTCAGTCCCGTATCAGTCGCCGGACCGCCTTCAATGAATGAGCCGCTGGGGTTTACGTAAACGTGGTCGCGCCAGCCTTTGCCGAGGACCGCGCCGGCGATCGCTTCCGGAACCAGCTGCTCGATCACCAGCTCGCGAATGGTTGCGCGCGCCGCGGTAGCTGCGTGCTGCGTAGAAACCACGATCGCGGTGATTTCGACAGGGTGGCCATCGACATAACGCACGCTGACTTGGCTCTTGGAGTCCGGCCGCAGCCAGGCGGCCGTGCCATTCCTTCGATACCGCGCCAGCGTACGCGTGAGCGCGTGCGCCCAGGTAATCGGCGCCGGCATCAGAACGTCCGTCTCTCTGGTTGCGTAGCCGAACATCATGCCCTGGTCACCGGCTCCCTGCTGCTTGCGCTCGATCTTGTCGACTGCGCTCGCGATCTCGCCGGATTGCGCGTGCAATGTGACGTTGATGCTTACATTGGCGGCGCAAAAACGGCCGTCATCCTCGATGTAGCCGATGTCGGCAATTGCGGCGCGCGCGCTGCGTTCGATTTCTTCCTTGGGAATCGGATTCGTGCTGCGCACCTCGCCGGCAATGCAGACGTAGTTCTGAGTGACGAGGGTTTCGCACGCAACGCGCGCATGTGCGTCGCGGGCGAGATACGCGTCGAGTACTGCGTCGCTGATGCGGTCCGCGACCTTGTCAGGGTGTCCTTCACCTACGGATTCGCTGGTGAGCAGGAATTCACTGGCCATCTGAGCTTTCTCCAGAAAAAACGACTGCCCGGAAAAAATGAACGCCCGTGCCGTCGTTACGAATCGGCAGCGGGCGATCGGGCGCTTTAGTGCTTTCTTTATCGTGGGGCACAATCTGCCGGGTCAAATCCCACGCCGGGTGACAGCCCGGACACGCGCAAGCTATAGGTCGGCTGCGTCAGCGTCAAGCGAACCGGCAAGCTGCTTGCAAGCCCTAATCGCATGCGCAGTCCGCTGCATGCCTCGAAAGACCTGGAAAGGCTTCCTGTTTACGACGCCGCCGCGATTCCCATCGGCGCGACCTTCGGTGTGCTGAGTGAGGCGGACACCGGCCTCGTGCGTTTTTTCGACGTCGCGCTCGACGGTCGCGCGCGTCATGTCCTGGTGCCGGTTGGTCATACCCGGCTGGAGAAGCAGCTCGGCTGTTATCGACTTCGCCTGCGCGCGGCCAACGTGGACGAGCTCGAGCGCATTCCGGCTTACGAGCCGCACATCGCGTGGACGGAAGCCGATTTTCAGGATGAGCTGCTCACGGCTTTCGGCCGTCTCTTTCAAGGTCAGCGCTATTACGCGCATCCCGCGTACGATCATTCAGGTCTGTATGCCGGCGCACACCCGCTCCTGCGCGAGCCGCTGGGCGCGCCGTCACCGGCCGGACTGCGTCGTCTGAGTTCTGCAGATGATTTTCGCATCGCAGCAGGCGAGCCTGACATTCGCGGCTGGAGTTTGATCGGGGAAGGTGGCGAGCGGCTCGGCCGTATCATTGATCTCATCATCGACACCGACGCCGAGCAGGTCCGCCATGTGCTCGTGCAGCGCGAGAATGATGCGATATACACGGCGCTGCCCATCGGTTATGTGGATCTGGGAGAAGAGACCGTGCACGCGCCGCTCGGTAAGGATGATGTGCTTGCACTGCCGGAGGTAACGGGCGAGACGCTCGACCGCGCGCTCGAGGCCAGGCTGCGCGCGGTACTGGAAAGTTTGCTATCGGGATCGCGCTGTTATCTGCGTCCCGATTTCAGGTTCGCGGCCTAGCATCCTGCTAGTCTCGCTCGAGCCGGAAGCGCACGCGCACGCTGGCATAGCTGGCAAGCGAGCTCATCGACGAGCCCGTGCGGGCCTCTAACGAAATGCCGCCCGGCAGGATCCGGCCGATCGTGAACCGAGTCAGCGGCAACGCGCGGCATTGCTCATTGGGCAGCAGACGCAATGTATGGCTCGTCTGCGTGTACACGCCCGAGCAGGTGCGATCCGCTTCGTTCCGGTACGAGGTTGGGAAGTTGCCGGTAAACAACGTGAAGCGACCGCGACCATCGAAGTCGATCACGACCGGGAAGCTGAACCCTTTGCCGTACTCGCCGTATGAGCTGTTCGACGCAATGTCTTCATCGGTCGTGATTTCTTCCGTGCCCACCCAAACGCCGGTCAGCTGAACGGGCGCAGGCTGCTCGAAGAAAACGCGCTCGGGGACGTCGCCACACGCGGCAACTGCGAGGACTGCCAGGACTGCGAGAATGCGGAACTTCTTCATACTCCACCTGCGAAGATGACTGCAACGAGGGTTTTACTCCCGAGCCCGCGGGTTGTGCCACGGCAAGGTTTGACAGGCGAGCCCGGCGCCAGCAGGTTCGCGTCCGCATGAATCTGGTACTCGCAATTGCATGCGACAAAGCCGAGGTCGCCGCCGATGGCAAGCTGAATGTCGAAGGTATCTACAACGAAGTCTCCGCACCCGATTTTCCGGCCGCGCATCCAGCTCTAACCGTGGTCCTGGTCATCGAATGGGACCTGCACGACACCGGCGAGCAGCCGATTCGCGCGGATCTCGTCGATCCCGATGGTGGCATGGTCATCACTATTCAGGGCCATACCGACGTCGAGCTGGCGCCCGATAACGAGGTGCCGCCACAAACCAGGATCGTTCTGCCACTGGAAAATGTCGTGTTCCAGAAACCGGGACGCTATCACCTGCGCGTCCAGGCCGGCCCGACCAGTGTCGAGGCTCTTCCGCTCTATGTACGTCGAGTACGCTGAGCGGTGGGATCATCGCGCACAACAATGGGTATGTAAGTTCGTCCCACTGCTTTAAGGGAGGACCCGTGCAGTCATCGAATACATTGGAGTCACCGAAAGAGCTCGTCAAGACGCTCGCGGCACTGTCGGAAGAGAATAGATATCGCATTGTCGAGCTGTTGACCGCGGACGGCGCCGAGCTTTCGTGCGGCGCGATCGGCGGCGCGCTCGGACTCTCGCCGTCTCTAATCTCGCATCACTTGTCGGTGCTCGAGGGAGCAGGTGTAATCGAACGGAGAAAGAACGGACTCTGGACGCTGAACCGGCTGCGCCGCGATGAGCTGTCGCGCCGGCTCTCGCGTCTGATTCCGTTGATGCGAGCCAGCTAAACGGCGATCATTGCGGTCCAGGCGATCATTGCGTGAAAAAACCGCATAGACCGCCTGGATCGCTCAACCGCCGCCGCCCGGCATCAGCACTCCTCCCGGAATTCCGGGGTGCGTCATTGCCAGCGCGTTCATGATTTCGTCCACTTCGGCGCGCTGCAAACCAGACAACTCGTACGCTACTTCGCGTGCCGTCGATTTGCGTTTGAACGCTTCCTTTGCTATGGTCGCGGCAAGGTCGTAGCCAATGCGCGGCGCGAGCGCCGTTGCGAGCGACGGATTGCCTTCCAGCAGCTCGGTGCAGCGATCCTCATTGGCGACGATGCCGTCAATGCATTTATCGGCAAACCCACGCGCCGCGGCCGCGAGCAGCTCGATCGACTGAAGTAATGCGTGCGCCATTACCGGCATCATCACATTCAACTCGAAGTAGCTGCCCATACCGCCGATCGTCACCGTCGTATGATTTCCCATGACCTGCGCGGCAACCATGGTAACCGCCTCGGGAATTACCGGATTCACCTTGCCCGGCATAATGCTCGAGCCCGGCTGAATCGCCGGTAGCGTTATCTCTGCGATACCTGCGCGCGGGCCGCTGGCCATCAGGCGCAGATCGTTTGCGATCTTGGTGAGCGACACCGCGATCGTATTCAACGCACCGTGCGCGTACACGACCGTATCGCGGGTGCTCTGGCGCTCGAAATGATTGGACGCCTCGCGGAACTCAATGCCGGTTTCCCTGCTCAGACGCGCGATGGTCTGCTGCGCGAAATCTTCGTGCGTATTCACGCCGCTCCCGACCGCCGTGCCACCCAGCGGCAATTCAGCGAGGTCGTTCAGCGCTTCGGTGACACGACGAATGCCGAGGGCGATCTGCGCTGCGTAGCCGCTGAACTCCTGCCCTAGCCGCACCGGGGTGGCGTCCATCATATGCGTGCGTCCCGACTTCACGATCTCGTCGAATTCCTTTGCCTTGCGCTCGAGCGACATCTGAAGCAGGCGCAACGCGGGCATCAATTCGTTCTGAATGCGCACACACGCTGCGATCTGCATAGCGGTAGGTATCACATCGTTTGACGACTGGCCGATGTTGACGTGATCATTGGGGTGCACGCCCTGCGCGCCGGGTTTACTGCCGCGTAGCTGGAGCGCGCGATTCGCAATTACCTCGTTCGCGTTCATGTTCGACGACGTCCCGCTGCCGGTCTGGAAGATGTCGAGCACGAAATGCGCATCCAGCTTGCCATCAACGACTTCCTGCGCAGCGGCAATGACGGCCGCCGCGACGTCATCGGGCAGCAAACCGAGCGCGCGATTGGTCTCCGCCGCGGCCTTCTTGATGGCACCCAGCGCGGCGATGAACGAGCGGGGAAAGCGCAGATTGCTGATCGGAAAATTCTCGACCGCGCGCTGCGTCTGTGCGCCCCACAGCGCGTCGCCCGGCACCTTCATTTCACCGAGCGAATCTTTTTCTATACGATGTTCCGCCATAGCTCCCAGTCTCCAGTTACTTTTTGGGCGGCGCGGAAGGCCTCACTTCGATCCGACTCGGCAGCGTGCGCTGCGGCGTATCGAGGAGGTCGAGAACGATGTCCGCGATGTCCTGCGGTTGAATCATCCAGTCACCGCTCGGCGTCGCCGATCCGTCGAATTCGGTGGCCACACTGCCGGGCATGATGTAGCTGACACGCACGCCGTCGTGGCGAACCTCCTGCATCAGCGCCTCGCTGAAGCCGATCAGACCGAACTTGCTCGCGTTGTACGCCGCGCCGCCGGGAAATGCATTCTTGCCGGCAAGACTTCCTATGTTAATGACCCAGGCCGAACCCGCATTCTTCAGATGGGGCAGCGCCGCGTGTGTGCAGTAGAACAGACCATCGAGATTAGTGCCAATCACCCGATCCCAGTGCGCGGGCGACATGGCTTCGACCGGGCTGAAGCCACCAATGCCGGCGTTGTTGACCAGCACGTCCAGCCCGCCGAAGCGATCGACGGTGCCGCGTACCAGCTGCTCGCAGTCCGCATAAGAGCTGACGTCACACGCGATGCCGTGCGCCTGCCCCGCACCGCGTCTGGTAATTTCGGCCGCCACGCTTCTGGCCGCAGCTTCGTGCCGCGAAGAGACCACGACATTATAGCCGCGCGCGGCCAGGGCCTCGGCAATCGCGCGACCGATGCCGCGCGTCGAGCCGGTCACGATCGCGCATTTCCCGTTCAGCATGCGCTGAGTTTAATTGCTCCACTCCGGGGCCGCCACTAGTTTCCGCCTCATGAATCTCGAGGGAAAAGTCGCGCTCGTGACTGGCGGCGCGCGCCGTGTCGGCGCCGCGATTACGACCGCGCTTGCCCGCACCGGCGCGGACGTCATCATCAACTACCACAACTCGGCGGAAGCGGCGGAAACGCTCCGCACGACGCTCGAGCAGAACGGCGCGCGCGCGACCACTTTCCGCGCCGACGTCTCGAACACGAATCAGATCCGCGCTCTGATCGAGCACGCGCGCACCGAGTTCGGCCGACTCGACATCGTCATCAACAGCGCTTCACTCTTCGAGTCCACGCCGCTGCTCGACATTTCCGAAGCAATGTGGGATCGCGTGCTCGACACCAACTTGAAGGGCCCTTTTTTTGTCGCGCAGCATGCCGCGCCACTCATGCGAGAGAACGGTGATGGCAACATCATCAACATCGCCGACCTGTCCGCATTTCAACCATGGCCGTCGTACGCGCATCATAGCGTTTCAAAGGCCGGCCTCGTGCATCTGACCAAAGTGCTCGCGCGCGCGCTGGGGCCGGAGATTCGTGTGAACTGCGTCGCGCCGGGCACGGTGCTGCCCCCCGAGGATTACGATGGCCGAGGTGGCGATGGCACCGCCGACCGGCGGATTTTGGCCCGGAAGGGGCAGCCCGAAGATGTCGCCCATGCCATCGAATATCTGCTCACAGGCAACTTTGTTACCGGTCAAGTCGTAATAGTAGATGGCGGCAGAATGCTGTTTTGACCGGAATAAGATGAAACGTCTTCTTGTAATTGTTGCGATAGCTTCGTTTTTTGTCGCGTGCAGCGGCGCCGAAGCTCAGAATTGCCCGAGCGTGGAACAGCTGCGGGCTTACAAGCCACCAGAGGCGACGCGCGTGTACGCGCGCGACGGCTCGCGCATCGCCGATCTCTCACCGGAACGGCGCGTCGTCGTCGAGCTGACCGAAGTTCCGAAGCATGTGTGGAGCGGCTTTGTCGCGGTCGAGGACAAGCGTTTCTGGAACCACGGCGGCGTTGATTTCCGCGGTGTGGGCCGCGCAATCGTCCGCAACCTTCGGTCCCTGTCGATCGAAGAGGGTTTCAGCACGATCCCGATGCAGCTCGCGCGTCAGGTATTCACTGACGAGCTGCCCATGGGCGAGAACAAGGTTCGCCGCAAGCTGTGCGAGGTTTCACTCGCGCCGAAAATCGAGAAAGCGTTCACCAAGCGCGAAATCCTGAAGCTGTACGTCAACCAGATTTATCTTGGTGATGGCTTGTACGGCGTCGAAGAAGCGGCGCGCGCGTATTTCGGCAAGCCGGTACGCAGCGTCTCGGTTGGCGAGGCGGCGATTCTGATTGGCCTGGCCAAAAATCCGGAAGGCTACAACCCGCGCAAGAAGCCAACCCAGACGATTCGCCGCCGCAATGTCGTGCTCGACGTCATGGCGCGCGAGAACGTCATCAGCGCGGAGCAGGCGCGCAGGGCAAAGGCGGAGCCGTTGCGCCTTGCACCACCGGTGGAAGCGGCCGGGCCAGCGCCGTACTTCGTTGCGCACATCCGTGAGGAGCTGCGCGAGCGCTTCGGCGAGGATGCGGACAAACGCGGTTTGCGCGTTTATACAGGCCTCGACCCGGCTGCGCAGAAAGGCGCGCGCGAAGCTCTGGTCGCACAGATCCGTAAGATCGAGGCCGGCGAGCTTGGGAAATATCGGCACCCGAAGCCTGACAGCGCGGCACTCCAGCCTGCAAACGGTAACGGTTCGCCCTATCTACAAGGAATGGTCGTTGCGCTCGACCTGCGCACCGGCGAGGTGCGAGCACTCGTCGGTGGCCGCGACTACACGCATTCCAACTATGACCGCGCAACGCAGGCGAAGCGCCAGCCCGGCTCCGCGTTCAAGCCGTTCGTCTATGCCGCCGCGATTCAACAGGGTCTGACGCTCAACTCGCGGATCGAAACGACACCCGTATCGGAAGGCAGCGGCGCCGCGGCCTGGCGACCGGATGATCTGGTGCCGGACTCCGTGACGCAGTTGTCCGTGCGCAGTGCCTTCGCGCTGTCATCGAACTACGGCGCGATTCGCGTCGGTCAGTGGGTCGGACCTGAAGCGGTGATCTCGATGGCGCGCGCGGCCGGCATCTCGACCCATATCCCGCCGTACCCGTCGATTTTCCTGGGCGCCGCGGAGGTCATTCCCATCGAATTCGTCGCAGCGATCGGAGCGTTCGGTAACGGCGGTAAGCGTCTGAAGGCGCGCTTCATCAATCGTGTCGAGGATGCGCGCGGCAAAATTCTTTGGCAGGCCACTGAGTCAGGCGACTACACCATCAACGCGGGTGTCGCGTATCTGACGCTCAGCATCATGCAGGATGTCGTTGATCGTGGCACCGCCGGCTCGGTTCGGCGCGGGGGATTCTGGCTGCCGGCCGCGGGCAAGACCGGGACTACCAATGATTCGAAAGATGTCTGGTTCGTAGGGATGACGCCCGACATGGTCGCCGGCGTGTGGCTCGGCTTCGATCAACCGAAGACGATCACTGCCAACGCGAGTGGCGGCCGGTTTGCCGCACCGATATGGGCCGAGATGATGAAAGCGGCATACGCGAAGCGTCCGCAACCGGGTGGCTGGTCAGCGCCAGCCGATGTGGCGAGCATGCCGATCGACGATCAGAGCGGTGGACTCGCAACCGAGAAATGTCCGCCCGAGAATGTCCGCATCGAGTATTTCCTGCCCGGCACCGAACCGACCGAGTACTGTCCGCTGCATGGCGGCGGGCCGAGTGCGATTGACAAGCTACTGCAGGGAATCAGGAAAATCTTCTAGCGATAAGTGCGATGAGTGCGATAGGTGCGATAAGTGCGATGTTTAAAACGCACTCATCGCACTTATCCCACTAATCGCTGCTCGCAATCACAGCTTCGTCCTCATGTATCGGGCTCTCGCCCAGGCCGTGATGCGCCAGCCACCGCTCGGCTTCCAGTGCGGCCATGCAACCGGTGCCTGCCGCCGTGATCGCCTGACGATAATGATCGTCCATGACATCGCCGGCCGCGAACACGCCTTCCACACTGGTCGCCGTACGCCATGGCTGCACCTTGATGTAGCCATGCGGCTTCAGGTCCAGCTGGCCCTTCAGGAATTCGGTGTTAGGCGTATGCCCTATCGCCACGAACAGGCCGCGTACGTCGATATCGGCTATTTCACCGTTGACCGTGTCTTCGAGTCGCAGGCCACGAATGTCGCTCATCCCGAGCACCTCCACGACTTTCTTGTTCCAAAGAACTCGAATCCTGGGATGGGTGAGCACACGGTCCGCCATTACCTTCGACGCGCGGAACTCGTCGCGCCGATGAATCACTAGCACCTCGCGCGCGAACTTCGTGGTATACAGCGCTTCTTCCATCGCGGTGTCGCCACCGCCCACGACCGCGAGAACCTGATTTCGATACAACGGCAGCGCCGCGTCGCACACCGCGCACGCGGACACGCCGCCGCCAATTTGCGCGAGCCGCTCTTCGTTCGGGACGTTCAGCCATTTCGCATTCGCGCCGGTCGCGATCACGACCGTGAGTGCTTCGAGCGGTTCACTGTAATTCGGCGTCAGCACAAAAGGATGCCGCGAGAGATCGACGCTTGCGATGTTCTCCGAGACGACCCTGGTGCCGAAATGCACCGCCTGCTGCTTCATGCGCTCGATCAGGTCGGGACCGGTGACGCTCTCGGGAAAACCGGGATAGTTCTCGACCTCCGTCGTCGTCATGAGCTGTCCGCCCGGCAGCATCGTCCGCATCGGCTCACCTTCGAAGACGAGCGGATTCAGATTGGCGCGCGCCGCGTACACGGCCGCTGTCCAGCCGGCCGGGCCGGAACCGATTATGACGATATTCTCGCGTTTCATATGCAACAGACCGAGAGTGTGAGAGGGTAGGAATGTGAGAGTGTGCGACGGTTCCCACAATCCCACACTCTCACAATCCCACGATCTCACACTCTCACAATCTCACACTCTCGCGATCCCACACCCCCCAAGCCACGAAACACTCTGGCGGTTCCTTCTCCGCAGCCTTAAATATTGGCATGCCGCCGACGATCGAAGTTCGAGCTGAGCGCCTGCTCACCGCGCTCGCCGGCGTAGTGTCCGCGCGCGCAGTCGCGGATGATGGCGGTCGCCTCTGCGAAATCCATATTCTTGCCAGCCCCGATCTGCACCCGAAACAGATAGTTCGCAACGTGGAATCCGCTTTGAGCGCGGGTTTGGGCGTCGTTGTCGATCGCCGCATCGTCAGCGTGGCGCAGCTTCGCCCAAGTGCAGCCGACACCTACATGACCAAGCAGAAAAAGACAGCGCGCGCCGCGGCTAGAGATGCGGGACCGCGTGATGATCGGCTGGTCTATATTCGCTTCGAGGCGACGTCCACGTCGTCGCGCGGCACCAACTGCCGCGTCACTTTGCGGCGCGGCAGTAACGACATTACCGGCGACGCGTCGGGAATGAACACCATACAGGGCCGTGCTGATGCCGCCGCGCGCGCGGTCTTCGACGCGCTGCAACAGAGCGGCGAAGGTCTCGGTCTCGAAGGCACGACCATCGTCGAGACGCATGGCAAATCCTACGTGCTGATCTCCGCCCGCGCGGTGCGCGGCCGCACCGCCCGCATACTCACTGGAGTCGCCGCCGTGCAGCGCTCTCCCGAAGAGGCTGCAATTCTGGCCGCACTTCAAGCTACGAATCGTCTCGCCGCGCTTTGAACGCCGCGAACGACGACGCAGGCCGCGTCGCCGGCCGATTCCTGATCCTGTCCGGCATCCAGCTCGAGCGCGGCAATCGCGAAATTCACTGCCGCGTTCAATTGTCGCGCGCCGGCAAGCTGTACCACGGCGAAGCCCGCGAGCTGGACACGCCCGCCGGCCGCGCCCGTTCCGCCGCGCGTGCCACGCTCGCCGCCGCCGAACAGGCCGTGCCGGGTATTGCACTGGGGCTCGAAGGTATCGCGCTCGTCGAGCTGTTCTCACGCAGCTATGTCGTAGCTTCCATCGAAGCTGCCCAGGACCGCGAATTCGTACTCCTCGCCGGCCTCGTGACGCTCGAGCCCAGCCGCGCGCTCGAAGATGCGGCCGTGCTCGCGACGCTGCGTGCGGTGGATCGATGGATTGCTACACACTGAAACCGGGAGGCGCTACGGGACTGCGCTACGGGACTGCGCTACGGGACTGCGCTACGGGACTGCGCTACAGAACTGCGTTACAGAACTACGTGACGGAACTGCGTCACGGAACTGCGTCACGGAACTGCGCCACAGGACTGCGCCACAGGACTGCGCTACGGAACTACGCCGTTTAGAAAGGGCGCTATTCAACTGCGCTACATGACTGCGCCACTCCATGCGGCACGTAAAGGCGGCACTCGGCAGTACCTGCCGTGGCGCTTTTCCGTAGCGCCTTTCCGTAACGCCCGTCCGTAACGCCTTTCTGTAACGCCTCTCCGTTGCGCAGTCCCGTAGCGCCTCTCAGTAGCGCCTCCCGGTTGCGCATTCCAGCCTCCCCCCATACCTTCGTTGAGAACGATTCTCAAAGTCATTAAGGATATGCGCTACTTCACTTTTGCCATCTGTGCGGCCGCGCTCGCTGCCTGCGATGCGCCCGCCCAGCACGACGCCGTTGCCGCGACCGGCTCCGCCAAAGCGTCGGTCGACGTGCCTCACAACGTCCAGCTGATTGCCGGCACGCCTGGCGGCGACCTCGGCGATTGGGTGAAAGACATTCGCGACGGCATTGCGACGGTTGCGCCGCTGGTCGCGAAGGATGCAGCCGCTGCGCAGCGAATGGCGCTCGAACTGTACGTCACACGTCAGGAATACGCGGAGATGTATTACGGTGTCGCCGGACGGATAAAGGGTTCGGCAGAGCTGGCCGCCGCCATCGAGACCGCGGAAGAACACTTTCACGCACTCATGCGGCTCCTGGCCAATAAGACACCGGCGGCGGCTGATGTGGAGCGCGTGGTGGCGACGCTCGACGAACAGCAGGCGCGGGTAGCTGAGCTGTGGCGGCAGAGCGACACACGACTGGATCGTTCGCCCCAATGAAGTCGGCAGTAAAGGCCGCGCTTCTGATTCTGGGTCTGCTGATCTCGCAGACCCAGCTTTTTTCGCAGCAAGCTTCCTCCGTTTACAACTGGCTCGACGACATCGCGAGCGAGCTTCAGCGCGCACGCGACCTGGCGGGCAATGGCAAGCTCGACGATGCACAGAGCGTCGTGTTGCGTGCGTATCTCGACCGCTTCGAGAGTCTCGAGGGTTACTACGGACCAGGAGCGCAGTACGGCGTTTCGGTCGTTGCGGACGCGGTGGCCAGGGGCGAACTCGCGTTCCATCAGCTTCTGCGCAGTCCCGACGCGCCTGCACTCATCACTGCGGCAACGACGGTCGAGCAGCAGCTCGCGCAAATTCGCGATGCAGTGCGCTCGAGCGGTGTGCAGACCGCACCGGACACGCGGATTCGGCAGGTGGCGGCGCGTGATGTGGTTGCGCCGGGCAGCGCAGCGACCTCCGAGATTCGCTTCATTCTCGAGCAATTGGAGGCGGCGGCGACCAGATATTTGGCCGGCAACGCCGTGGACGCGCTTGCGCTGGTCGAGCTGGCATATCTCGAAGGTTTCGAAAAGCTCGAGTCTCGGTTACCGGCAAAACTGGTTGGCGGCATCGAGAAAACGATCCATCTACAGCTGCGTCCCGCCATCCGCAGCCGCGCGGACGCCGCCCTCGTAACCTCACTCATTGGCGCAATCGGAGCAGACCTGCTCGAAGCCGATCGATTCCTCGCGAAGGGCGGCGGCAATACGGCGTTCGTCGCAATCAATTCATTTGCGATCATCGTGCGCGAAGGGTTGGAGGCGGTGCTGTTGATTGCAGCGTTGCTCGCATATCTGGGCGCGGTCGGCGCACAGGCCAAACATCGGCGGCAGCTATGGACGGGTGTTGTAGCCGGCGTCGTCGCCAGCATCGGCACGTGGTTTGTGGCAGCAACGCTGCTGCCGATCAGCGGCGCGCATCGCGAGCTGCTGGAGGGCGTGACCGCGCTGGTAGCGGTTGCAGTGCTGCTGTACGTGGCGAACTGGCTGTTTCAGAAAACCTACATACACGACTGGAAGGATTATCTGCGCGCGCGTGTCGGCAGCGCGGTGGGCAGCGGCTCCGCATTCGCGCTGGCCGCTCTCGCATTTGCCGCGGTGTATCGCGAAGGCTTCGAAACCGTGCTGTTCTATCAGGCGCTCGCATTCGATGCAGGTGTGATTCCGATTCTCGCCGGCTTCCTGCCGGGAATATTGCTGATTGTCGGCATCGGTTTCGCAATCATTCGCATGAATGCGAAATTGCCGCTGAAGCAGGTATTCGGCTGGACCAACGTCGTGCTGATGTATCTCGCGTTCGTATTTCTGGGGAAAGGGCTCTACAACTTGCAGGAAGGTGGCGTCTTCTCGCCTCATCCGTTGCCGCTGCCGGATCATCCGGCGTTGCGTCAGCTATTTGGATTTTATCCTGTCGTCGAGACGATCTGCGCGCAGCTCGCGTTACTGCTGTTGATTGCGGGCACGTACATCTGGTATCACGCTCAGTTGAAGGCGAAGACGGCCGTCACTTAGCCGGTCCGACGAACCGTTCCACTTCCTGCACGACTCGGCGCGGCTCCACCGGTTTCGCCAGATAGCCATCACAGCCCGCTTGTATGGCCTTCTGGCGGTCTTCCTCGAGCGCATGCGCGGTCAGCGCGATGATCGGAATCGCTCTGGTGTTGCCGTCCGCCTTCAGCCGCTGGGTAGCTTCCCAACCATCGATCTTCGGGATCGAGATGTCCATCAGGATCAAATCAGGCAGGTGCTCCTTCGCGCGGCTGACGCCTTCCTCGCCGTCACGCGCTTCCAGCACGCGAAATCCTACGTGTTCGAGGATCGTGCGATAAACCACGAGGTTGTCCTCATTGTCTTCGACCAGCAGAATGGTTTTCTGTCTTTGGTTGCTCATTAGATCATCGAATCACGGGAATAGGTATTCGGCGCGGATACAGTATCCGTGCCCAAGCGGCCTTTCAGCAAGTGCATAACGCCGTGACAACGCGAAACGGTTCCGATCAGGGCCCGCTCACCCGGCGGCCATTGCCGCGGCCTCAGCTTTTTCGCGATCCTGGAAGATCTTGAGATTCGTCGAGTGTCCGGGACTGTAGCGCGCCGTTGGATTGATCACGTGTACCGCGTGATTGACGGCCATCGCGGCTTCGCTGTAGCCGGTCGCGATTAGCTCCAGTTTGCCTTCGTAGGACGCGATGTCGCCGGCCGCGAAAACGCCGGGCAGGTTGGTTTCGAGCCGCTGATTGACTTTGATGGAATGCTTCTCGAATTCGAACCCCCAATTCGAGAGCGGACCGAGGTCGGGCTTGAAACCAATGAGCGCAATCACCGCGTCGACATCGAGATACGTGTCTTGCTTCGTCCGATTGTCGAAGATCGTGACACCGGTAACGCAATCATCGCCGTGAATTTCCTTCGTCTCCTTGTACGTCAGCAATTCGATCTCGCCTGAGTCGACGGCAGCTTTCAATTGCGCCATCGAATGGGCGTGCGCGCGAAATCCTTCGCGCCGATGAATCAGGACGAGACGCTCGCACTTGCCACGCAGATTCAGTACCCAGTCCACCGCCGAATCGCCACCGCCGATGATGAGCACGCGCCTGCCGTGATAGGCGCTGGGATCCTTCACGTGATAGGCAACGCCTTTGCCCATCAACTGGTTGTAGCCGGGACAGTCGAGAACGCGCGGCGAAAAGGCGCCTTTGCCGGCTGCGATCAGCACGGTCCGGGTCGGATACGCGGCCTTGTCCGTCGTGATGACCATCGTGCCATCATCATTGCGCTGAAGTTGCTGCACGCTTTCTTCAAGCCGCACGTCGCAGCCGAACTGCAGCCCCTGTTCTACCATTTGGGCCGCCAGATCACGCGCCAGAATGCGCGGAATGCCGCCTACGTCGTAGATGTACTTCTCCGGATAAAGCGCGGTCAGCTGCCCGCCGAGATCCGGCAGCGAATCAATGATGCGCGCACTGATGCCGCGTAGTCCGGCGTAGAACGCGGCGAAAAGGCCGGTCGGTCCGCCGCCAATGATCGTGATGTCGCGGTGTTCTGCGAGCTCCAAGTCATACCCTGTCTGCTGAAGTTGCCAAGGCCATGCTACGTTCCGGCAGCGGTCGTTGCAAGGCGATGCTGGCGAACCGCCGCGCGTGTGTAGTCCACAATGGCGAGCGCGGACGCGACCGCGACGACGGTGACCAGCGGCCGAACCGCAGCCGGCCAGAAGAGCACAGCCAGCAAAATCACCAATTGCAGGACGGTCGTCACTTTGCCGATCATGCGCGCCCGAAATTCGATCTTCCAGTGCAACGCCTTGCTCATCAGGAACCCTATCGTGGTATAGAGATCGCGCGCGAGCACAATCAGCAGCACAGCAATCGAGATATCGCGGCGCACGGCAAGCGCGACCAGCGCAATGACGACAAAGAGCTTGTCGGTGATGGGATCAATGAGTTGGCCGGTCCGCCGATCGTGAGAGAGTAGTCGGCGCGCGAAGAAGCCATCCGCGAGATCCGTCAGCGCGACTGCGCTGACGATCGCGGCGCGTCCCGGCACGGATTCGACCAGCAGAAATGCAGCGGCGAGTGGCAGGCGCGACAGCGACAAAATGTTCGGCAGCGTGAACAGCTTCATTCGGCCGGCAGCGTCTCACCCTCGAAGACCCGAGACGCGCGATAGCGGCTGAGGGCATCGCGTACCAGCAACTTCAGGAAGACGGCGGCGGGCATCGCCAGCAGCAGGCCGACGAATCCGAACAGCGAGCTGCCGACCGCGAGCGCCAGGATCACCCACACCGGATGTAGACCCACCGACCCGCCGACAATGCGCGGGCCCGTGACCGTGCCGTCGATGGTTTGCACGATCGCGAACACGATTCCCGCCTTGAGCAGCGATGCGATGATATCGCCACTCAACAGCGAGATAATGATTGCGGGTATGGCGCTGACGACCAGCCCGAGATACGGCACCAGGTTGAAGATGCCGGCAACCGCGGCTACCAGTCCCGGATTGGGAAAGCCGGCGATCCACAGGCCGATGTACGTAAGCACGCCTACGATCAGCGCCGCCACAATCTGGCCACGGAGATAGCCGGCGAGCAACCGGTCGTACTCGACGACGAAGGGAATCCATGTGTCGCGCTTGTCGCGAGGAACCAGATTGCCGGCCTTGCGGATCAGTTTATCGAAATCCTTCAACAGGTAAACCGTGAGCACCGGCGTCAGCACCAGATAGCCGAGAATGCCGAGCGCGATACTGATGGTTTTGCCGACGCCGAGCACCGCGCCCCAGAGTCTGCGACCGATCACTGCCTGCTGCGTGCTGATGTATTCGGCGACCCGCTCGGTACTGAATGAATCCAACGCTCGAGCCAGCGCTTCGCCCTTCAGGAATGGCAGATCGGCAGCCAGCAGCCGCGCGCGCATGCCTTGAAGCCAGATCACGCCACGCTCGAGCGCGGTCGGAATCTCCTCGACCAGATTCTGCACCTGCTGCGCGAGCGCGGGCAGGCCGAAAATCGCGGTGAGCGCCAGGACGATGATGACGGGCACGAATACGACGGTTACGGCAAGGCCGCGTTTGAGTCCGCGCAGCACGAGACGATCCACCGTTGGATCGAGGATATACGCGAGCACGAACGCAAGAACAAACGGGGCGAGTAGTGAGCCGAGCGTCTGGAGAGACCATATCACCAGTAAGGCGGTCGCAGCGACAATGGTGAGCAGATGCAGGCGTGTACCGGACCACGGCGAGATCAGCAGCACGAGCACGAGAAAGGCGATGACCGGCGAGAGTACCGCCTTCACACTGAATAGAAACGCTAGCGCGCATAGTGCGACGACGGCCACGTAAATCGTAGGCCACTCGTTTTCGGCTTGTACCTTCGCCATCGATCCTCGGGTCAGGGGTTCGGAGCTATGACTCGCTCGCCGGCTGTCCGGAGCACTTCGCGCGCGTTCGCGTATGTCACTGTCGCAAGCGCGTCATCGATGGTTCGCCACACGCACTCGCTAATGCCTTCGTCCAGCTGCGGCGTCGCATCACCGCCCGCGCACTCGAGCAGGAAGAAGTGGCAGAACTTGTGAACCAGCTTGCCTTGATCCTTGAAGTACCAGTCGATGGTCGGCAGCTGCGCGACCACTTTCAGCTCGCAAAAGCCAGTCTCTTCGGCTACTTCGCTAGTCGCCGCATCGTCCGGCGTCTCGCCGCCTTCGAGATGGCCTTTAGGCAAGCCCCAATTGCCATACGGGTCTTTGATCAGCAGAAATTGCGGCTCGCCGTCGTGCACGCGGTAGACGATGCCGCCCGAGCTGGTTTCGATGCGCGCCGCTAATGGCGCTTTGCCTTTGCGCTGTCCCGCCGCTGGTTTTTCCTCACGCATGTGCGACCGGCCTCGGCTGCGCACGTGCAGCAATGATCGCTGCCACGATCTGAAGCGCGTTGGTCGCAGCGCCCTTGCGCAGGTTATCCGCGACCACCCACAAGTGCAGCGTGTTGGGACCGTCGTGGTCCACGCGCACGTGCCCGACGTAAACGTCGTCGCTATGCTCGGCGTCGCGCGGCAGCGGATCGCGCTCGCCGGGACGCGCGATACCGCTCATTTGCGCGAGCGCTTGCAACGCCTGCTCGCGCGTCAGCGGACGCTCCGTTTCGACGGTCATGGAGACGGAGTGACCCACGCGCACGGGCACGCGCACACACGTCGCCGCGACCGGGAGGTCCGGCAGCTCGAGAATCTTGCGCGTCTCCGCGCGAATCTTTTCTTCCTCCTCGTTCCAGCCGCTCTCGGCGCGCGGGCCGATGAAGGGAATCACGTTGCCGGCGATCGGCGCAATGAAGGGTGAGTCGGCCGGTGACTGCCCGGCTAGCTCAGCCTCGAGCGCTGCGATGCCTTTGTTGCCCGCACCGCCTACCGATTGCAGTGTCGTCATCACAACGCGGTTCAAACCCGCCGCGCGCCGGATCGCCTCGAGTGCGATAACCGCCTGGATGGCGGCGCAGTTCGGATTCGCGATGATGCCTTTCGGCGGCGCGAGGGCGCGCCGGCCATTCACTTCCGGCACGACCAGTGGCACAGCCGGATCCATGCGCCAGGCCGACGAATTGTCGACGACGATTGCGCCGGCCGCAGCAGCCAGCGGCGCCCAATGCAGGCTGCGCGTCGAGCCGGCCGAAAACAGCGCGAAATCGCAACCATCGAATGAATGCTCGGCAACCGCGCGTACCTGCCAGTCGCGGTTCAGGCAGCGCAACGTGCTGCCGGCCGACCGCTGCGATGCCAGCAGCACCAGCTCGGCCACGGGCAGGGCTCTTTCCTCCAGAACACGAAGCATGGTTCTGCCGACGGCGCCGGTCGCGCCCAATACCGCAACTTTCATTGGCTCCCGAAGTCGAACGCCTCGTGCAGAACCCGGACCGCTGTTTCCTCGCTGTCGGTTTCGACCAGAAAAATGATGGTGATCGCCGACGATCCGATCGCGTGTACATCCACGCCTGCGTCCGTCAGCGCCCGAAAAGCGCGCGCATAAACACCTGGCGTGTTCTGCATGCCACTACCCACGATGGCGACGCGGCTGAGCCCGCGCTGCACTTCAACGGTCGCACCAGCGCTTTTGGCCACCTTTTCACAGATCGCTAGCGCATCGGGCAGCCCGTCCTCGCGCACGGTCAGCTGAAGCTGGCGCCGGCCGTCGGGCGCGTCGGCATGAGTAACCATGTCGAGGCTGACGCCGCTGTCGGCCAGGCGCGACAGTAGATCCGTGGTCACCTCCATGCCGCCCGGCAGCCCGCGCACAATCAGCTGCACGTGCGATCCCTCGCAGGCCAGTCCCGTGAGCTGGAGACCTTCCATGCTGCGCTCCTTCTTCGTGATCAGCGTACCACCGTCATCATTGTTGCCGAATGTGGACAGCACGCGAATCGGCACGCCGTAGCGTGCCGCAATTTCGACGGCGCGCGGATGCATCACCTGCGCGCCAGAAGTCGCGAGCTCCACCATTTCTTCGTAATCGACCACGTCAATGCGGCGTGCGTTCGCCACCTTGCGCGGATCAGCTGAATAAACGCCGTCCACATCCGTATAGATGTCGCAGCGCTCCGCTCCGAGCGCGGCTGCCAGTGCAACGGCGGTCGTGTCCGAGCCGCCGCGTCCAAGAGTCGTCACTTCCCTGGTGCGGCTGACTCCCTGGAAGCCTGCCACGATGACGACGCAGCCGTTATTCAGCTCCTCGCGCACGCGCGTCGCGCGCACCTCCTGAATCCTGGCGCCGGTGTGCGCTTCGTCGGTGATGATCGCAGCCTGTGAGCCGGTCAGGCTGATCGCCTGCACGCCGAGATCGCCGATCGCCATGGCGGTCAGCGCCATTGTAATCCGCTCGCCTGAAGTCAACAGCATATCCATCTCGCGACGATGTTTGCTGCGCGCTTCCGGCGAGACTTGCCGAGCCAGCTCGATCAGGTCGTCCGTCGTGTCGCCCATCGCCGAGACCACTACCACCAGCTCGTGTCCTGCGCGCTTGTGCTTGGCGATCCGTTCGGCGACCCGTTTGATGCGATCGGGCGAACCGACGGATGTACCGCCATACTTTTGAACAATCAGCATATTCTGCGTAATCTGCGCATATCTGCGTAATCCGCGTTCAGAAGATCGTCAGATTGATGTAGCGCCGCGGATTCGCCCGCAGGTCACGTAACAGCGCCTGCACTTCTTCGTTGGTTTCGATCACGCGGAAATACATGGTCGTGTCGCGGACCAGCCTGCCCAGCGTGCCTTCACCGCGGCTGACCGCCTGTGCCACGGCGCCGAATGCGCGGAAAGTCGTGTCAGCGGACGCGGCGGCCACGCGCAAGTCCTGGGTTGTCCTGAGCAGTATGCGCGAGAGCGAATCGGCCGTCACACTCGTTTTCTGAACGTTGGTAACGATGCCGGACAGCTTGCCGCCGCCGAGTGCGGACTCGAATTCGGCAAACGCGCGGCGCGCCGTCTCGGCCGCATCGCCCAATGCTTCGGAGGTGGCGGCCAGACTCGTAGCAACCTCATCCGCGTTTCTCTGCTGGCGTGTGATCAGACCAGTCAGCTGCTCGCTGACTCTCTGGATGTTCTCGATCGCCTCGCGCACGTTCTGCGCAGTCTCCTGTGTAAATGCTTCCTCGAAGCGCGCGCTCAATCGCGCCATGTTACCGGCGATCTCGTCGGCAACAGCGGTCAACCGCGAAATGTCGGGCAGCGAATAACCGGGAATCACCTTCGGATCGGGGGATTCAGCGTACGGGTAGTTCGGAAACGCCGTGCGCGGAAGTATCTGTACCTGCCAGTCGCCGAACATCGATTCAGGCGAAAGCAGCGCGACCGGATCTTCCGGCAGTGGCACGCCGGCGTCGATGCTCATTGTCACGATGACACCGGTCGACCGTCTCTCGAGCGATATTTCATCAACTCGTCCGATCGGCACGCCGCGCAGCTTCACCGCAGCGCCGCCCAGCAACTGCCCGGCTTCCGGCACGCGTGCGCGGATGACCGTTTCTTCGCGGCCGAAACCCGCGCCCTTGAGCCAGATCGTGCCCCACACGATCAGGATGATGCTGAGCAAAATGGTCGCGCCGACCATCACCTCATTGCGTCGTGTCACGCCGCCACCTCTCGAGCAAGTTCGGGACGTCCCTCGATGAAAGCCTTCACCACCGGATCGGTGGTTTGCTGGATATCCGCCGGCGTCCCCACGTAGCGAATGCGTCCCTCATACAGCATTGCAATGCGATCGGCAATCCGGTAGGCGCTCTTCATGTCGTGCGTCACCACTACGCTCGTGACCGTCAGCTCATGGCGCATTTTCATGATCAGGCCGTCGATTACCGCGGTGGTCACCGGATCCAGACCGGTGGTCGGCTCATCGTAAAGCAGGTATTTCGGATTAGTCGCAATCGCGCGCGCCAGGCCGACCCGCTTGCGCTGGCCACCCGACAGCTGGCCCGGCATGCGATCCTCGTACTCCTGCAGCTCGACGCGCCGCAGCGACTGCGCGACCCGTTCGCCGATGTCAGCCTCGGTCATCGTGCCGATGCGCCTGAGTCCCATCGCCACGTTGTCGCGCACGTTCATGGAATCGAACAGCGCGGCGAACTGGAATACGTAGCCGACCCGGCGACGCAGCTCGTACAGATCGTCTTTCGCCAGCTCCGCGACGTTGGCGCCGTCCACCTGCACGACGCCCGAATCGGCGTCGAGCAGCCGCACGATGGTTTTGAGGAGCACCGACTTGCCCGTGCCGGAGTAGCCGATGACCGCGACGGTCTCGCCATCCTGAACTTCGAGCGAGACTTCGTCGAGGATGACGCGCGCGCCGAACGCCTTTCTGACCCGGGATAGAACTATGCTCATAGCAGCGTGATCGCCCAGAATGCGTCGAGCACGAGAATGAACATGCTGCTGATCACGACCGCCTGGGTCGTGGAGCGGCCGACCGCTTCCGCCCCGCCCTGAGTCGAGAAGCCGTAGAAGCAGCCGATCGAGGTCACGGCCAGCCCGAATGACGAGGCCTTGATGAGCGAGAACTTGATGTCGAACGGATCGAAGAAGAGGCGCAGACCGCGCACGAATTGGGGCGTCGACATGTCGAGCAGATTCAGCGCCGTGATCCAGCCACCGATGACGCCGACCGCATCCGCGAACGCGACAACCACAGGGAACATCAGAACCCCGGCAAGCACGCGCGGCACGACCAGATAGGCCAGCGGATCGTACGCCAGCGTTTCGAGCGCATCGATCTGCTCGGTCACTTTCATCGTGCCGATCTCGGCCGCGATGTTGGCGCCGACCCGGCCAGCCAGCGCGAGGCCGGTCAGCACCGGACCCAGCTCGAGGATGATGGTTTTGCCTACCAGCGTGCCGACGAAGTATTCCGGAATTGCGCCGGTGAATGTGTAAGACGCCTGAAGCGACAGCACGATGCCGGTGAAAGCGGCAATGAAGAGGGCAATCGGCAGCGACTCCACGCCGAGCCTCGCCATTTGGAGCACGAGCACCTTGCCCCACGTGCGTACGTCGGGAACTGCCTTCGCCACGCTACCCGCGAAGTGCCCGAAGCGACCGAACGCCGCGGCAGTGCCGAGCGCCGAGCGGCCGATCCACGCGATCGGAGCGAGTGCGCGTTGCATCATTACGGTCAAGTTACGGTCCGGGCCTGCGCTTTGCACAGGGTCGCGTCGCGTCCGTGTCAGGCCAGCCACCGAAGCCGTGAGATCGCAGGTGCTTCACCGAGCTGCGCGGCCAGCCGATAATACTCGAGCAAGCCGCGTTGCATTGATTGGTCAAATGTGTAGCTGAGCGATTGCCAGTAGGCGAGCAGGCGGTCGGACTCGAGCCGGAAGTGGTTCGAAAATTTTGTTGCCAGGTCGGCAGCATTCCGCACGAAATAATCGCGGGATGCATGCAGCTGCGCGACCAGCTCGACTAGCTCACTGTCCTTTTCCGTCGAGGCGGACGTTTGCCACGCGGCGAAAACGAAGGGAAGACCGGTCCACTGTTTCCACTCGGCGCCCAGGTCGTACACATGGCGCCCGGCGGGAACGGTGCGTCGCAGCGCGACGTCGCCGATCCAGAGAGCTGCGTCCGCGCCGTCACGAACCGGATCGGCAACATCATTCTGATCGAACCATTCGTAGCGAGCGTCAATGCCGTATTTGAGCCGGAGCAGAATCTTGAGCAGTACAACGGCGGTAGCCGAAGCTGTGGGCAATGCGATCGCAGCATGCTCCCACGCTCTCATGCTCCCATGCTCCCATGCTCCCATCACGAGCGGTCTCGTGCTCTCGAGAATAATGCTGCCGACCGGTCCGTCGCTTGCGATCACGAAATCCGGTAACAGCCGGTATGTATCCGCATGGCGTGCGTACTCGATGCTGGAAGCCGGCGCGACATCAATGACGCGGGCGGCAAGCGCGGCGTTCAGCTCCGCGGGCGTGCCGCCAACGATTTCCAGGTTGGCCGGCGGCGCGCCATTCACCAGCAGCGCGTGCACGGGAAAACAATTGCTGTACTCGATGTGTCCAAGTCTGATCATGGCGGCAAGTTAGTATGGCGCAGGATCGTAGCCAAAACCGCCGGGCGCGGATCGGCGCCGCACTGGGCGGGGCGGTGATTGGGGTCATGCTGCTGGTCTTCTTCGCCGCGGACGTCTTTCGGCGCGTAAGGCCATCGATAGAAGTGGTCGCGTTGATGCCACAGGCTGGCGCCCTCGAGAAGAATTCGGAGGTCTGGATCGCGGGCCGCAAAGTCGGTTCCGTCGTGAGCGTGGAGCTGCGGCCCTCCGCCACCGACAGCACGGAGCGTGTTGCCGCCCGCATGAGCATTCCGCGCAAGTACGCATCGCAGATTCGAACCGACAGCGAAGTGCGCGTGACCAGCCAGCGCTTGATCGGTGCGCCCGTACTGGACATTCTGCCGGGTTCGCCCGGAACACCAAACATCGCCGACGGCGACACTCTGCGGGTTCGCCCCAGCGGTTCGATCGAGGGTCTGCTGAATCGCACGTTCGCCCTGAATGCGAGCATGGAGGCGTTCATTGCCGATCTGCGCTCGATCGAACGCGTGGCGAACGCGGCGCGCGAGCGCGAGCTGCGACGCTTGAATCAAAGCCTGAAAGGCGCGATGGCCGAGTTTCGCGCGCTGACACTCGCGTTGCGCAATTCGCCCATGGCCGCGTTGTCCGATCCGGCCTTCGCGGCTGCGCTTGCTAGCTTTAATGCGCGCGCCGCGCAGCTCGGCCAGGCTCTACGGGCGGCAGCCGACCGGGCGCAACGCGCTCAAAGTGATGCCGCGCCGTCGCTCAGGCGACTCGCGGCTCGCGGCGACACGATCAGCTCGGTCCTGGCGGAAATCCAGCGCAAAATCGATGAGAGCGGCGGCGGCCTGCTGGTGCGCGCCCCAAAGGACAGCGCGATTGCAAAGGGGTTGCGCGAGGCGCAGGTTCAGCTGGACTCGCTGATGGCGGAAACAAAACGCAATCCGCTACGCTTCTGGTTTTAGGACGTACGGAACTCCGGTACGGTTCTCCAGCGTAAATTCCACTTCATCGATTGTTGCCCCGCCGGACGGCGCGGTGACGACGATGATGCGCTTGACAACGCCGTGCGGATCGTTGACATCGACCTCGATGTCCAGCTGCTGCTCGGCGGATGTGATGCGGGTGCGAACTGTGAGGCCGGGAGATTGCTCGCGCGGACCGGAATTGCGGAACAGCGTCTTGGTGGACTGTCGACCACTCTCCAGCGTACGGGTCACTTTGATCAATCGGAGCCAGTCTGGCTGGTAGCTTATCTCGTAATCGAACCCGCGCTGATCGGAGCCGCGCGCGTCGCGGTTGTGGCGTGCCATATGTAACTCCGGGCATCGGTGCAGGAAATCGGTTCAGAACGGCGGTTCAGAACTGCGGCAGGTCAGAACGGCCGAACCGCCGTCCTGAACCGAATCTCCGAACCGCTGCTCCGGACCGAATCCCTGAACCGCCTCTCTGCGTTAAGAGTATGATACTTGCAGGTTTCCGACAACGCGTCGATCCGGACGTTCTCACACTGACAAATTTGGCCGGAAGAGCCTCTTGACCGGTGCGTACCAGAGTGCTAATCTGTGCGCGTTAATCCGCGACAAATGAAACCTCCCGCAATTGGAGGCGCGAACGTCGCGCCGGCCCAACCGGTTTGCTTCTGAAAACTCATCTCTAGATGCAATTCGCTACAAGACATACGGAGTGATACGTGGACATCGCCGAATTGAAGAGCAAGTCCATCGCCGAGCTGCATGAAATGGCGGAGGAGTTGAACATCTCCAACTATTCAGGCCTGCGTAAGCAGGACCTTATTTTTCGCATAGAGCAGAACCTTCTCGACAGCGACGTCGTGCTGCGCGGCGAAGGCGTGCTCGAAATCCTGCCGGAAGGTTACGGCTTCCTGCGCTCTCAGGACTGGAATTACCTCTACGGTCCCGATGACATCTACGTCAGCCCCTCGCAGATCAAGCGTTTCGATCTGCGTACTGGCGACACCGTCATGGGTCAGGTCAGGCCGCCCAAAGAGGGTGAGCGTTACCTCGCCCTGCTCAAGGTCGAGCAGGTCAACGGCGACGATCCCGAACGCGCCAAGCACCGCATCGCGTTCGACAACCTGCGCCCGCGCTATCCGGAAGACCGCATCAAGCTGGA
>JBQTID010000020.1:0-23009 GCA_052389275.1 Gemmatimonadota bacterium
ATCAGACTGCCGCGATCCAGCTTCAGGCTATCGGCCACCTGATCGCTAACAGCCCGCCGCTTGTCCGCGCGCGTCTCGAACTGGGCATCCGGTGGCGGCCTGCGGGGGCCGCGCGGCAAGCGCGGCAGCTCGACTTCCGCCAGCGCAGCGGCGCGGCGCACTGCAGCGAGCAAATCGCGACCGCGCCGCTCGATTACATTGGGCGAAAGCCCGACAATGCCGTCCAGGCCGCTCACCTCCGCCGGCATGCGGCGCGCGATCTCGAGCAGAACTTCGTTTGAAAGCACGCGAAAAGTGGCGACGTCGCGCGTTTCGGCCACCGATTCGCGCCAGGCATGCAGTTCGCGCAGCACCGCGAGCTCGCGAGGCTTCAGATCCCGCGCGCCCTTGAGTCGCAGAAACGCTTCGCGCTCGGGGCCCAGCGCCCAACGTGTCTGTTCCGTGATCCGGAATTCCTCCTCCGCCCACTTCAGCCGCCCGAGCGAGACCAGCTCCTCGCGCATGCGGTCGCGCAGCATCGGCAGGTGTTGCGTATCCTCCGCAGCATACAACAGCATGTCCGCCGGGAGCGGGCGCTGCGCCCAATCCGCTCGCTGATGTTTCTTGTCCAGGCGCGTGCCCAGATATGTCTCGACCAGTGAGCCGAGACCGAAAGCCTGCGCGCCGATGAATTGCGCCGCAATCTTGGTGTCGAACAGCCTGGTAACGTGAAGATCGAAATCGCGCGCCAGCAGACGCAGGTCGTAATCGGCGTCGTGAAAGACGACCTCGGTTTCCTGGCGGGAAAAGATGTCGCGCAGCGCGTCGAGCTGCGTTACCGCCAGGGTGTCGATGACGAACGTCGCATCGCGAGTAGAAAGCTGGAGCAGGCACACGCGATCGCTGTAGCGGTGATAGCCGGCGGCTTCGGTGTCTGCTGCGATCAGCGCAACGCTCGCTAGCCGCCGGCCGAGTGTGTCCAGCTCGGTTTGCGATTGTATGTATTCCATCCTAGGATGCAATCATGCGAAAGAAACCCTTCCTGCTGATGACGGCTACCGGCCTCGGCGTGCTGCTGAGTTCAGCTGGCGCTAGCGCTCAGCCCGCCCAGCTCAAGCCGCGGCTCGAGCAGCGCATTGCGAGCCACCAGGGCACCGTTGGTCTCGCGATCATCGATCTCACGACCGGCGAGCGCTGGTCGATTCGTGGCGATCAGCCGGTCTCGAGCGCGAGCGTGATCAAGCTACCGATCCTGGTCGAACTTTTCCACCAAATTCGGCGTGGGCCGATCAAGCTTTCCGATCCGGTGATCATGACTGCGGCCGACCAGCGCCCAGGCAGTGGCGTGCTTCAGTTTTTGAGCACGCCGCATCAGTTGACGATTGGCGATGCGGCGACCCTCATGATCACCCTGAGCGACAACACGGCTACCAATCTCATCATCGACAAGGTCGGCATCCGTAATGTCAACGCTCGCATGGATTCGCTCGGCCTGCACAACACCCGACTGCACGCAAAGGTCTTTCTCGGCTCTGCGACCACCATCGACACGGCCGCAACTCGCAAGTGGGGGTTCGGTGTGACCACCCCATCAGAGATGGCGGAGCTGCTGGCCAAGCTGCATCGAGGCGAGCTGGTCTCGGATTCGGCCTCGCAAGCAATGATCGCGATGCTCAGGAACAACTTCGACTATGCGGAGATCCCGCGCCTGCTGCCGGCGGGCGTTTCGGTCGCGCACAAGACCGGCGCCCTCAATGCCGCGCGTCACGATTGCGGGATAGTATACGCGAAGTCGGGCGCATATGTGTTGTGCGCGTTCACCAGCGAGAACAGCGACCAAAGCTGGCGGCTCGACAACGAGGCCCGGGTCACGATCGCCGAGCTCGCGCGCATCACGCACGAGTTCATGACGGCCGGGAAGTGACCACTCGCATCTTCATCGCGGAACGAATTCACAGCCTCAACCCTGGCGGCAGCGATGGCAATGCGCTGGTCGTCGAAAACGGACGCGTCCGGGCGATCACGACGCCGGCTCATGCGCATTCGCTGGCGCCGTCCGCTGAAGTCATCGATTTGTCCGGCACGACCATCACGCCCGGCCTGATCGACGCACATATTCATATGACTGAATGGGCGGTAGCGCGCGCACAGGTAGATCTCGCACACGCCACCACCATAGCAGAAGCCGCCAGCGCAGCCGCGGCCGCGCCACGCACCAGCGGCTGGGTGCTCGGCCGTGGCTGGAATTCACATTCGTGGGGTGGCAACTACCCTGACCGAAGCGCACTCGACGCGGTCGTCGCCGATGCGCCGGTCGTATTACAAAGTCACGACATGCACGCTCTCTGGCTGAATTCGCGTGCGCTGGCAATGACCGGCATCGACGCATTCGAAGGCGATCCTGATGGCGGTCGCATTCTGCGCGATGAGCGAGGCGCACCGGCCGGCGTCCTGCTCGAGAACGCGGCCCAGCTGGTCGTGCCCCATCTACCTCGTTACGACGTCGATACCGTCATAGCGCTCATACTCGCCGCGCAACGCGAGCTGCACGGTTACGGCATTACCGGTATCCATTCATTGCCGGGCGTTCACCTGAAAGAGCCGCGCCCGTTGGCTGCGCTGCAAGCGATGCGCGCTCGCAGCCTGCTTGGGTTGCGTGTGCTCCAGCACATTGCCCTCGAAGACCTCGAAGCTGCCGCGCGTGACGCGCTACGCAGCGGCGCTGGCGACGAGTGGCTGCGCATTGGCGGCGTCAAAATGTTTCTCGATGGCGCGCTCGGCTCGCGCACGGCCTGGATGCGCGAGCCATACGAGAACAGCAGCAACCAGGGCGTGCAGGTAATGCAGGAAGCAGATTTTCGCGCAGCCGTGTCGCTGGCGGCTCGTCACGGCATCGCGAGCGTCGTTCATGCGATCGGAGATGCGGCGGTAGACCTTGCGTTTCGCGTGCTGGCCGAGCCTGCGCAGCGCGTCTCCGGCCTGCCGCACCGAATCGAGCACGTGCAGTGCCTGCCAGCTAATGCCACGAAGCTCAGCGATCGTGTCGTGTGCTCGGTACAGCCAGCGCACCTCATGACCGATTGGCGCGCTGCCGACTCGCATTGGGGCGTCCGCTCCGCATACACGTACGCGTTTCGTTCCATGATTGAGAATGGGGCAACTCTTGCGTTCGGCTCGGACGCGCCGGTCGAGGCGGCGGACCCGCGCCACGGACTCTTCGCCGCCGTCGCGCGCACCGATCTCTCGGGCGAGCCGCGTGGCGGCTGGCAGGCGGCACAACGTCTGACCACGCGCGAGGCGCTGGTCGCTTACACGCTGGGTCCGGCGCACGCAGCGGGCGTCGACCCGAGCGAGGCAGGACTGGCGGCCGGCGCGCTGGCGGACTTCGTCGCATGGAAGCAAGATGCACTTGCCATTGAGCCTGCCGAACTGCTTGCGCTCGCGCCTGCGGCAACGGTCATCGGCGGTGAAATCGTTTTCGAAAACTGAGGTAGGGAATTGCGTACCAAGATCGTTACGACCATAGGACCCGCAACTCGCGCTCGTGACAAGATTCACGCGTTGTGCGAGTTGGGCGTGGATGTGTTGCGCATCAATTTCGCGCACGGCAAGCACGAAGAGCACGCGGAAATCATAGGCTGGGCACGCGAGGCCGGCGCCACCGCCGATAAGCCGCTCGCCGTGCTGGCCGATCTTGGCGGTCCCAAGATTCGCATCGGTGCGTTGCCCGCACCAATTCAGCTTTCGGAAAAGACCAAAGTCGTGCTCGCACCGGAAGCAAGCGCCGCCGGTGATGAGCTGCCGACCGGCTACGACCAGCTTGCCAGCGATGTAAAACCCGGCGATCGCATTCTGCTGGATGACGGTCTGTTCGAGCTGCGAGTTGCCGACATCAAGAAAGATCGAGTCATCTGCAAGGTTGTGCGGGGTGGCCTGCTCAAGGAACACAAGGGCATGAATCTGCCCGGCATTCGCGTGAGCGCGCCCGCGCTCACGGAGAAGGACATAATCGATCTCGAGTTCGCGCTCACCATGGGCGTCGATTACGTCGGTCTGTCGTTCGTGCAGCGCCCGGAAGATGTAGTTGATCTGCGCAGTCGCATACCCAGGTCGGTAAAGATCATTGCCAAGATCGAGAAAGACGTCGCGCTCGAAAACATCGAGCGCATTCTGGCAGAGACCGATGCAGTAATGGTCGCGCGCGGGGATCTCGGCGTTGAGCTGCCGTTCGAGCAGGTGCCGCTCGCGCAGAAGAAGATCATCCAGCTCGCCAATCTGTATGGCCGTCCGGTGATCACGGCAACGCAGATGCTGGAGTCGATGATCGAGAATCCGCGCCCGACCCGCGCGGAAGCCAGCGATGTCGCGAACGCGCTGCTGGACGGCACGGATGCAGTCATGCTGTCTGGCGAAACCGCGACCGGCAAATACCCGTTCCTCGCGGTCGAAGCAATGGTGCGGATTGCCGGCGAGATCGAACGCAGCCACGCATACGAAGCCGGCCCCAAGTACGACATTCCGGTCGCGAGTCATTTGCGCGTCGGCGCGACGCCGACCGAACATGCGATTGCCGCTGCCACCGTCGAGGCGGTGCGCCTGCTCGGCGCGCCTGCGATCGTCACCTTCACAACCAGCGGCGCGACCACGCGTTTGGTCTCGAGTTACCGGCCGCCGGTGCCGATCGTCGGCGTGTGCGATGATGAAACTGCTTGGCGTCAGCTGGCCCTGGTGTGGGGCGTCGTGCCGGTGCTGTTCAGAGCTGCGCCATCTTATGAAGCCATGCTCGCCTTTGCGCGCGAGTACCTTATCAGCCAGCATCTCGCGCAGCCAGGCCAGCGCATAGCAGTGACCGCCGGCGTGCCGTTTCACGTCGCCGGTACTACGAACATGTTGCGCGTCGAGGAGCTGTAGCCGATGAAGTTGCGCTTCCTGGGCACCGGTACATCATTCGGCATTCCGGTGATCGGGTGTAGCTGCGCGGCCTGCACGAGTTCGGATCCGAAAGACCAGCGCACGCGTCACGGCGCTTTGGTCGAGAGCGACGACGCGCGCACGACCCTCCTGATCGATACCCCGCCGGAACTGCGGCTCCAGCTGCTGGCCGCGCATGTGGCAACGATCGATGCGGTATGGTTCACGCATGCGCACGCGGATCATACCCATGGCATTGATGACCTTCGCATCTTCTCGCATGATGCCAACCAAACCTTGCCGACTTACGCGGATCGTGGCTGCGCCGCGTTCATGCGCCAGAAATTCAATTACATCTTCGATGAGACTTATCAACCAATCGGCGGCCCGAAGGCAAATCTGCGACTGACCGAATTCAGCGCCGGCGAAACTGTGCGCATCGGCTCGCTCAGTATCCTGCCGCTCGCTTTCCCGCACGGCGATATTCAGTCGTTCGGCTTCCGCACCGGCGATCTCGGTTACATCACCGACGCCAAACAAGTACCGGCCGCAGCGCGCGCAGCACTGCGGGGAGTTCGTGTGCTCGTGCTCAACGCGCTTTGGTTCGGCAAGCCGCATCCCACCCATATGACGGTTGACGAAGCCCTGGCAACCGCGCGCGCAATCGGCGCGGAGCGCACCTTGCTGACGCATCTCACGCATCGCGTGGTGCACGCGGAATTGGCAGCCGCGCTGCCACCGGACGTGCAGCCCGCGTACGATGGGCTCGTCGTAGAGGTTTGATATGAATGACAGAGTGCTGCTCGATTACGGCAACATGCTGACGCCGCGCTTGAACGGACGCGGCCTCGATCCCGGCATTCTCGCTGACAATGATTTCGCCGCGCTCCACGCCGGCGTCGAGCGCGCCCGCGCCGCCGGCGCGATCGGCTTCATGAAGCTGCCGTACGAACGTAGTGTGCTGGCCGAGATCCTGCCTTTTGCGGAGCGCATCGGTCAGGCCTTCGATACGGTGGTCGTGCTCGGCATCGGCGGTTCGGCCCTCGGCACGCTGGCCTTGCAGCACGCTCTGCTCGAGCCGCACTGGAATGAGCTGGACGACGAGGCGCGCGCTTACTTTCCGCGCCTGTACGTGCTCGACAACGTTGATCCCGCGACCATCGGTCCTTTTCTCGATCGCCTCGATTTGCGCCGCACGCTGGTCAATGTCGTCAGCAAATCTGGCGCGACCGCGGAGACCATGGCGCAGTTCCTGGTCATCCGGGAGAAGCTTCAGGCCGTGCTCGAAGACGATGGCTACCGCGGTCACCTCATTTTTACGACCGATCCGAACCAAGGCGTGCTGCGCGCGATCGCGACCGCCGAGAACATTGCGGCGCTGCCCGTGCCGCCCGACGTAGGTGGACGTTTCAGCGTGCTCACCGCCGTCGGTTTGTTGCCGGCCGCGTTGGTCGGTATCGACATCGTGGCCCTGCTCGACGGCGCTGCAGCGATGGCCGAGCGCTGCCGGTCAGCCACGCTCAAAGACAATCCGGCTGCTGTGTTCGCGTACCTGCAGTATCGTGCGCACACCGTGCTGCATGCGCCCATGCACGTCATGATGGCTTACAGCGACCGTCTTTATTACGTGGCGGACTGGTTTCGCCAGCTTTGGGCGGAGAGCCTCGGCAAACGTCATTCACGGCAGGGCGAGGAAGTTTTTAGCGGCCCGACACCGATCAAGGCGCTGGGCGCGACCGATCAGCATTCGCAGGTGCAGCTCTACATGGAAGGACCGTTCGACAAGACCATCACTTTCCTGGCCGTTCGTGAGCTCGGCAACGATGTGACCATCCCGCGATTTTACGCCGACAACGAAGCGCTGGCGTATCTCGGTGGCCACACACTCGGCGAGCTGCTGAACGCCGAGCGGCTGGCAACGCGCCACGCACTCGCGAGCAGCGGCCGCATGAACATGACGATCGAGCTGCCTTCGATCACTGCGCACACCATGGGGCAGAGCTTCATGATGTTGCAGCTTGCGACCGTGTATGCAGGCGCACTTTACGACGTTGATCCTTTCGATCAACCCGGCGTCGAGCTCGGCAAAGAGCTGACCTACGGATTGATGGGGCGCAAAGGGTATTCAGCGCCTGGTATGCCGCAGCCGGATCCGCGCTTCATCGTGCAATGATTGTTTATCTGAACGGCCAGTGGATCGATCATGAGCATGCACGCATTTCCATCGACGATCGCGGATTCCTGCTCGCCGATGGAGTTTTCGAGACCGCTCGCCTGGTTCGCGGCAAATACTTTCGCCTGGAAAAGCACCTGGATCGGCTGGCCGAAAGTGCGCGCCAGCTCCGTCTCGAGACGCCGGCACCGAACGCGCTCCGCTCCATCGCGCTAGAGCTGGCCGAGCGAAATCAGCTGTCGGACGCCTCGCTGCGCATCACCATCACGCGCGGCAGCGGAGGCCGCGGTCTCGACACCCGCGGCGCGGGGCCGCCGACGATCGTGGTAACGTTGGCGCGAATGGCTGCCGACTGGCATGAGCGCGCGGCCCGTGGCTGGACGCTCGTCGTCGCAAACACGCGACGCCCTCCGGCCACGTCGGTACCGACCCAGCTCAAAGCCATCGGGCGTGTGTACGCATTGCTCGCCCATCTCGAGGCCGAAGCCGCAGGCGCTGACGATGCGTTGCTTTTGAGTGCGGATGGCGCCGTCGCTGAGGGACCGACCTGGAATTTCTTCTGGCGCAAAGGCCGCGTGATCCGGACGGCCGCACTCGAGGCCGGCGTTCTGGAAGGCGTGACCCGGGGTATAATTCTGGATCTCGCGCGCGAGGCCGGCTACGAAACCGATGAAGGACTATGGTTCCCGGCCGATGTCCTCGAGGCCGACGAAGCCTTTGCCTCCATGACCTCGCTGGGCATTGTGCCAGTTCGCTCGCTTGACGGGCGTGCTTTGCCGGCCGACGATTGTGCGATCCGGCTCCAACGCAACTATTGGCAGTTTGTAGAGACGGAAGCGTGAGTGGGCCAGTTGCTGCGGCTTGCGCGCCTGCTGGTCCTGTTTAAGCATAGAAAGTGCAGCAAGGGGGCACATGGCAATAAATACCGATGTGGCCGAGGCGGGCGAGAAGGTGCGCGCGAACCGGTACGACGTATTGAGCCGGCTAGCCGATGATCTTGCGCACGAAATCAAGAGTCCCCTGAACGCGATTGTGGTCAACCTCGAGGTCCTTAAGCGCAGAGTCGAAACCGGTTCACCGGATGCGGCGCTCGAGCGCGCGGCGGTAATCGAGCAGGAGATCCGGCGCGTGCACGGGCTGGTCGACCAGATGCTCCAGCTGATGCGGCCGGCCAAGGCGGACAGCTCGCCGCTGGCGGTGGATGGTATTATCGACGCGCTTGCAAATGCGATTCAAATCCAGGCGAAATCGGCGCGCGTTGGGCTCGAGGTCGAAACGGAATCGAGTCTCTTTGCACAGATCCGATCCGAGCCGTTCAAGTTTGCGCTGCTCAACCTGATGATGCGGGCAATCGACGCCGAAGCGGCGGCTGGCGGCCGCGTGCGGATCGAGGCAAAGCGACATGCGCACGAGATACACGTCGTGGTCAGCTGTTCGAAGGCATTGGCGGACGAAGCTGAGGAGCGCCTGAATTTTTGCAGGCTGTTGGTCGAAAGCGCGGGTGGCGCGCTGGCAGCACTGGAACCGCACAACGATGGGCCCGGTAGCAGGGTAACGGTAGTGCTGCCGTTGGCTAGATTTAAATGACACGAAAAACTCAGGAATCAGCTTTGAATAGACCGCGTCGTCGGACCACGGAAACCGAAAAACCCGCAGCGAAACCGAAGACGGCATTCCCGAAAGTATTGATCGCGGATGACGAGCGGCACATCGCAGAAGGTCTTCAGATGCTGCTCGAAGAAGAAGGTTTCAACGTCGATACGGCTACCGACGGCAATGAGGCGTGGGGCAAGCTGAGCACGGGCGAGTTTGGACTCGTGCTCGCCGATCTCAAGATGCCCGGCATGGATGGCCTCGAGCTGTTTGCGCGTATGCGCGAACAGAATCTGGACAGCGAGATCATCATCATCACAGGCAAAGGCACGGTGACGTCTGCGGTCGACGCCATGCGCAACGGCGCGTACGACTACCTGACCAAGCCGCTCGATCTCGAGCGTCTCAAGGCGCTGATCCCGCGCGCGCTCGAAAAGTATCAGGTAAAAAGTGCGAACCGCATGCTCCAGCAGCAGCTGGAGAGTCTGACCCGTTACGGTGAGATGCTCGGTCAGTCCGACGAGATGCGCGACATTTACAACATCATCGACGCGGTCGCGCCTTCCAACGCGAGCGTACTCATTGTCGGTGAGAGCGGCACCGGCAAGGAGCTGGTCGCGCGCGCGCTACATCAGAAATCCAGCCGCCGCAAAGGGCCGTTCATAGCGTTGAATTGCGGTGCTTTTCCGCGCGAGATTCTGGAAAACGAGCTGTTCGGTCACGAGAAGGGCGCATTCACCGGCGCGATCAATGAAAAGCCCGGCATGTTCGAGCTTGCCGATGGTGGCACCCTTTTTCTCGACGAAGTGGCCGAGATGGAGCCCGACATTCAGGTAAAGTTTTTGCGCGCGCTCGAACAACGCGGTTTTAGACGGCTGGGTGGCAAGAAGGAGATCGACGTAGACATTCGCGTGCTCGCGGCAACCAACAAAGAGATCGACGATGCGCTGCGCGAGGGCAAGCTGCGCGAAGACCTGTACCATCGCCTTGCCGTCATTCCGCTTCATCTGCCGCCGCTACGCGAGCGCGGCGGCGACATCCGTTTGCTCGCGGAGGAGTTCCTCCAGCGCTTTTCGAAGGAACAGGGCAAAACCATCACCGGCTTCAGCGAGGGCGCGAATACCTACATGGAGACGTACCGCTGGCCCGGCAACGTGCGGGAGCTGAAGAATGCGATCGAGCGCGCGGTCATCCTTGCGCGCTCCGAGCAAATCGAGGTGTCCGATTTGCAGCCGAGACATCTGGCGATGTCGGAGCAGGAGGTGCACATTCAGGTTGGTACTTCTGTCGAAGAGGCGGAACGGCAGCTGACGCTGAAGACGTTCGCCTTTACGTCCGGCGATCACGCGAAGACGGCGCAGATTCTCGGGCTCAAGGAAAAGGAGCTCAGGCAGAAGCTGTTGGATTATCTCAAGGAACCGGTCGCGGCAACTGCCTAGGAGCACTTCATGGTTCGTCATCGTGATGATGATATTCCCTACCTCGTAGTCGAGCGCACGGAAAGCGGCGGCGTGCTGCCCTTCCTGTGGGGTGCTCTGGTCGGGGCTGGCGTCGCGCTGTTGTTGGCGCCGCGCTCCGGGCGCGAGACGCGCGCAGAGATTACCGGCGGTGTGCGACGTCTGCGCGACAAGGCCGAGGATACGGTTCGCGGGGTGCAGGAAAGCGTGGCCGACGCGGTCGAGGGCGTGCGCGAACAGGTCGGCGGCCGGGTCACCGTCGCACGGAGCGCGTTCGACGCGGGCAAGACCGCCGCGCGCGAAAGCCGCGCGGACATGGAACGCCGCATCAGGGCCGCGCGCGCAAGCTTCGAGTCCGGCCAGCGCGCCGCGCGCCGAGGTGACGAGTATTCCGACATTGATCTCGAAGATCTTGAAGACGAAGAAATCTGAAGACTCGAGCACGCGTACGAGACCGTATTGTAGAAGAGGCCGACCCTGATGCGTTGGGGCCGGCCTTTAAAATGAAGCCATGAGTCAACCGGTAAGACAGGAACGCCGGCGCTATGCGCCGCAGATGCCCAGGCGCGAGGAAACCCGCCTCGAAGCCCTCGGTGACTTCTTGCGTCGTGTGTTCAAGAAAGCCGATCAGGATGGCATCTTCTTCATGGCAGGTGCGATCACGTTCAATTTGATCGTCGCTATCGTGCCACTCGCGCTCGCGGTTCTCGGTATCGCAGGTCTGGTCCTGCAGCGCCAGGTAGCGGATCCATCGAAAACGCTGTTCGACTTGATCTTTCGTTCCTTGCCGCCGGTGGGCGGCGAATTCGAGCGCTACCTGCGCGAGGATGTCATCGATCCGCTGCTCAATCGCAGCGGCGGCTTCATCGGCTTCGGCACGTTGATTCTGGTTTGGGTGTCGACGCGGCTGGTCGGCACGCTGCGCTTTGCGCTGCGTGAAGTCTACGATGTCGGCGAGGACCGCAATATCCTGCGCGGCAAATGGTTCGACATCCAGATGGTGATTGCCGCCAGCCTGCTATTCGCGGTCAACGTGTTCGGCACCGTAGTCCTGACGGTCGTCACCGAGACCGGCAGTGAGTTTTTCGGCATTGCGCCGACGGCATTCGGCCAACAATTGCTGGTCTCATCGGCGGCATTCGTTTCGCTCTGGATAATGTTCCTGCTCATCTATCGCTATTTGCCATACCGCCGTGTGCATTGGCGCACGGCGCTGGTCTCGGCGACCTTTACGACGGTTGCGTTCGAGCTGCTGCGCCGCGGTTTCGCATGGTATGCACTCAACATCGCGGCATTCCGCGGCACGTACGCGAATTTCATCAACCTCGTAATCGTCGTATTCTGGATGTACTGGATCGCCATCGTTTTCATATTGGGCGGCGAAGTCGGGCAAGTCCATTCGATGCGGCGGATTCGGCGTCGCCAGAAGGAACGTCTGGTTTGACCAAAGCACCGGCTGCGAAGAAGGTCGTCGCCAGGAACAAAAAGGCGCTGCACGACTACCACGTCGTCGAGGCGCTGGAAGCGGGCATCGTCCTCGCGGGCCCCGAGGTCAAATCCATCCGCGCCGGCAAGGCAAGCCTCGCGGGCGCGTTCGCACGGGTCGACGGTGGCGAAGTCTGGCTGTACGACCTGCATGTCAGCCCGTACGATCCGGCGAGTCGCTGGAACGCCGATCCCCTGCGTCCGCGCAAGCTGCTGCTGCGCAGCAAAGAGATCCGCAAACTGATCGGGGCTTCGAAGGAAAAGGGGCTCACCCTGGTGCCGCTGGATCTTTACATTTCGCGGGGGTACGTGAAGCTGACGCTCGCGCTCGCGCGCGGCAAAAAGCTGTTCGACAAGCGCGAGACCCTGAAGCGTAAGGTCGCGGAACGGGAAATCGAGAAAGCCGTCAAAAACCGTTAATGCTCGTTCTTTTCATTGTCGTTGCGCTGTTGCAGCCCGCGGCGCTGCTGGCCCAGTCGGCGCCGCTCGCGAGCGCGCAAGCCGCCAGGACGGTAGAGCGTGTCGTCGTCATCGACGCCGGGCATGGTGGCAAGGATCCGGGCAAGGTCGGACCCACCGGCCTCACTGAAAAAACCGTCACGCTGACGATCGCGCTGAAACTCGAAGCTTTGCTGCGCGCTCGCGGCTACGAGGTGCACCTGACCCGCGCATCCGACACTTTGATTGCGCTCGCCGACCGCCCCAAGCTCGCGAACGAATGGAAGAAAAATCGTCCGGCCACGTTGTTCGTCTCCATCCACGCGAATGCAGGGGGCACTTCTGCGGAAGGTTACGAGACCTACTTCCTGAGCGAAGCGCGCACCGAGGACGAGCGTCGTGTCGCCGAAATGGAAAATGCCGCGGTTGCCTATGAAGAAAAGGCGGCGCCGCGCGGTCCCGCGATCGATCTGCTCTTGAACGGGTTACGCAACGACTACTATCAGCGCGCATCCAATGATTTTGCGGAAGTCATTCAGCGCGAGCTGGGCGCGTTTCATCCCGGGCGCAATCGCGGCGTCAAGCAGGCCGGCTTTCGCGTCCTGGTCGGCGCGTTGATGCCGGCCGTGCTGGTCGAAATCGCATTCATCTCGAATGCGGCCGAAGCGAGGCTGCTTGGCACCGCCGCGTTTCAAGACAAGATCGCTTACAGCCTGGCGCGCTCGATCGCCAACTTCTTCAATACGCACGAACATCTTTTTGTTGCGACGGAAGTACCGCAATGAACGTCAAGCAGCTCGCGCTCACCGGCTTCCTCGCTCTCGCGCTCTCGAATTGCGGCTACTTCAATTCGCTCTACAACGCGCGGCGGCAGTTCGCCGATGCGGAGCGCCTGCGCATGCGCGGCGACCTGCTCACGGCGCGCGGGGGTTACATCGGCAGCATCGAGAAGGCGGCCAGGAGCTATCGCAAGTATCCGACTGGCCGCTGGGCTGATGATGCGCTCTATCTGATAGCGCGCAGCCGCTTCCAGCTGGGCGAGTATCCGGCTGCGCGCGCGGCATTCACCCAGCTGTTGTCGACGACTTCCGAAGCTGAAATACGGGCGGGCGCGCACGCGTACGCGGGCGCTGCCGCTCTGCTGCTCGCGGAACCCGTGACCGCGGTCATGCACCTCGACTCCGCGTTGCTGCGGCTCGGGGATGCGGCGCCGCAGACCGGCTTCGCGCATCTGTGGCGCGCGCGTGCGCGCGTTGCGACTGGAGCTGTAGCAGGCGCGTGGGCCGATCTCGACGCAGTCACCGATCCGGGTGACAGCGAGTACGGCGCGGTTCAGCTGGAGCGGATCGCGCTGGCGATCGGGGCGCGTGACAGCCTGCGTGCCGGCGCCGCATTTGCCGCCTTGCTAGCCGATCGCAATGTGCGCCGCCGCATCGATACCCTCAGTGCGCTGGCAATTCGCGCCAGCGCGCAATTCGGTGCCTCGGCCGCGCGCGCCATGCTCGCGCAGCCGCGCGCGGAATGGCCGGACGCGCCACGCGACAGCCTCGAGTTGATCCGCGCGCGTATCGCGGCGGATGCCGGCGACACCCTCAGCGCGAATCGCGAGCTGATGCAGCTTGCCGGTCGCGCCACCGGTCCGACCGCCGCCACGGCACGCGTGCTGGTCGCGCGTGCGCGGCTGCGTCACGTGCAAGATCTTCAGCAGCTCAGCGCGATCAGATCGTTGCTACTCCCCGCAATCGCGCATGCCGATGCCCAACTTCTGATTCGCACTATTCCCATGGTCCAGGTGCTGGTGCAGCGCAGTGCGACGACCGGTCAGTCGGTCGCCATCTTTACGGCGGCCGAAATCGCGCGTGACGAGCTGGGCGCGCCGCAGCTCGCCCGCAAATTGTTCGTTACCTTTGCCGACATTGCCGCGCAGTCGCCGTGGGCGGCCAAAGCACTGCTCGCCGCGATCGCCATCGCGCCGGCTGATCCGGAGACCGCTGATTTGCGCCTGCGGCTCGCGGCCTTGCCCGCCAATCCGTATACGCCGGTTACACGCGGCGAGTCGGCAAGCGATGCGTACGATACCGCTGAAGAAAGACTCGCGCGCTCGATGACCGCGTTGCGCGAGGAAGCCGCTCAGCTGGCGTCGCAGGAGGGTGGCACCGTGCTACGCGCGATCGCCGTGCTCGATTCCCTGACCGCCGCTGCCCGCACCGACACTCTGCGAGCCAATTGCGGCATGATGCTCGACACCCTCGCGCTTACCGGTATGCGCGCGGACAGCGTGCGGGCCGCCTGCATGCGTCGGGATACTACAATGGTGGCCGGTTACTTGAAGATCGACACGCTGGCCTGGCTGCCCGGTGTGGCACCCGACGACTCGCTGCGGTTGCGGCGTCGCGTAACCGCCCCTCGTCCGGCAGGGCGCGACACCATTAAATAGCGTGAAACTCGACACCGACGTCTTCGGCGCGACCTTCCAGAATCCCGTGCTTCTCGCCAGCGGCACCTGCGGCTACGGGCAGGAGCTGATGGATTATGTCGATCTGGATGCGCTCGGCGGTTTCGTCATCAAAGCCGTCACCATTGATGAACGACCCGGCAATCCCGCGCCGCGGGTCGCCGAATACGGCGCCGGTATGCTGAACTCGGTTGGCCTGGCCAACGCCGGACTCGACGCCGTAAGGCAAGAGAAGCTGCCATGGCTCGCGCACCACATTACGCGCGCCCGCGTGTTCGTTAATGTGGCCGGTCAAACCGTCGATGAGTTCAGGCAGATCGTTGCAGCGCTCGACACCGTAAACGGTTTTTTCGGTTATGAGCTCAACGTATCCTGTCCGAATGTGAAAGCGGGCGGCACTTTCTTTTCGAGTCGCACCGACTTGTTGAGCGACGTCGTACGGGCCACCCGCGCCGCAACTGCCAAACCATTGATCGTAAAACTCGCGCCCAACGTTCCGGATATCGGCGCAATGGCAGCAGCGGCGGCGGATGCCGGAGCCGATGGCCTGACACTCATCAATACCGTGCCTGGATTGTTGTACGACATCGTACGGCGAATTCCGGTTCTCGGCGGCGGCACCGGTGGTGTAAGCGGTCCGGGTATCCTGCCGATCGGTGTGCACGCGGTGTTCCAGGCAAGGCGCCGCGTAGCCGTGCCAATTATCGGCGTCGGTGGCATCCGCACTGCCGAAGATGTCGCGCAGTACCTTTTGGCCGGCGCCTCGCTCGTACAGATTGGAACCGCTAATTTCGCGGATCCCCGCGCCGCGCAGCGTGTACTTTCAGGGATGAAACGCCTCGGGCGTAAGCTCGGCGTCGCGGACGTGCGCGAGCTGATTGGCGCGGGTCGTCTGCAATAGGAGAGCAAATTGGATCGCATCATTGTTGCGCTCGATGTGCCGGCTGCAGCGGCGGCGTTCAAGCTGGTCGACCGCATTGGCGATTCCGCCTCCTTCTACAAAGTCGGCGCGCCACTCTACACGCGGGGCGGTGGTGATGTCATTCGCGAGCTGAAGCAGCGCGGCAAACGCGTCTTTCTGGATCTGAAATTTCACGACATCCCCAACACGGTGGCGCGCGCGGTCGAAGCAGCTGCCGAGCTCGATGTCGATATGCTGACGATTCATGCGACGGGCGGAGCGGCCATGATCAGTGCCGCGCGGGCGGCGGCCGGCGAGGCAGGCCCGAAGATTCTCGCAGTCACGATTCTGACCTCATTCGGCATCGATGAAGCCGAACAGGTCTGGGGCAAGCAACTCAACTCGTTGCGCGAAGAAGTCGCCCGCCTCGGCCTGCTGGCGGTGGATTCCGGTGCCGATGGCGTGGTTGCTTCGCCATTGGAGGCCGAGACGTTGAAGCGCAGGCACGGTCCGGCCTTTTTGGTCGTAACACCCGGCATCAGGCCGGTCGGCAGCGATGTGGCCGACCAGGCGCGAACCGCAACCGCCGGCGAAGCGGTGCGCGCCGGCGCCGATTACATCGTAGTCGGCCGACCCGTCATCGAAGCCGACGATCCCAGGGAAGTAGTCACGAAAATGCATGAGGACATTGCGGTCCAGGTAGTGACACTTTGATACGCATTCGACACTGCATCCCGTTGCTCGTTGCGCTGGCCGCGCTGCGCCCCGCGCCAGCGCAGGCACAACGTCTCGATGACATTGTCGAGATCATTGCATTCGCATGGTCCCATGGTGACGTGCGCACGGTGGTCGCGATGGCCGCGCGTGAAGGTATCCAGATCGAGACCAAGGGCGAACGCATGGGTCCGCTCGGCACGCGTCAGGCGCAGGCCGTGCTGCGCAGGATCTTCGGCGATCGCGAAACCGTCTCGATCGAACCCGGTATGGTGCAAATGGTGGGCGGCAAGCCACGGCGCGCGTTCGGCGAAATCACCTGGGTCACCCGTGCGCCCGATACCACCGAGTCCGAGCGGCTGACGGTTTTCCTCGAGCTCGTCTACGAGGGTGAGCGCTGGCGCCTAACGCAAATCCGCATGCTGCCATGATTGCGCTTCTGCAAAGCCGTGCAGTAAGCGATACCATCAATTTCAAACGCACCTTCGACTGGCAACACGTCTCCGACCGCCTGATTCAGGTCGGCGTGATTCTGCTTGCCTCGATTATCCTTTACCAATTCGTAAAGGTCATCCTCAAGCGCATTATCGCCCGCGAAATCGAGGAAGAGGATCCGCTGGTCAAGCGTCTGAAGGAGCAGCGCGTTCAAACGCTGGGCAGCCTCTTCACCAATGTGCTGCTCGTGGTGATGGTTACCGTCACTACCCTCACGATTCTGGATGTCTTCATCAACATCGGCCCATTGCTGGCCAGCGTTTCAGTGGTCGGTCTCGCGGTCTCTTTCGGCGCGCAGTCACTGGTCAAGGACATCATTAGCGGCACATTCATGCTGATCGAAGGACAGTTCGGCATCGGTGACGTCGTAAAGGTCGGTGACACCGCCGGCATGGTCGAGAAAATTACGCTGCGGACGACCATCCTGCGCGACCTGCACGGCGTCGTTCACATAATCCCGAATGGTGAGATTACGCGCGTCAGCAATCTGACCAAGACGTGGTCGCGCGCCGTGCTCGATGTGAGCGTCGCATATCGCGTAGACATTGACCAGGCGATCGCGACGCTCGAGAATATCGCCGCCGAATTTCAGGCCGATCCCGAATGGGGTTTGCTGCTGATCGAGCCGCCCGAAGTGCCGGGTGTCGAGAGTCTGGGGGATTCCGGAGTCGTGATTAGAATGACCGCTAAAACGCTGCCGCTCAAGCAATGGGACGTGGCGCGCGAGCTGCGCCGGCGCATCAAGAATCGCTTCGCTGCGGAAGCAATCGAAATCCCTTACCCCCACCTGACGTTCTATTGGGGCGAAGGCCAATTGCCGCCGCGGTCGCAATCGCAAGCGCCATCGCCCGAAAAATGAGTCTTCAATTCTACAATACGCTGACTCGCAAAGTCGAAGTCTTCACGCCGATCGTTCGCAACCAGGTCGGCGTTTATGCCTGCGGCCCGACTGTCTACCGGCCGCCCCACATCGGCAACTATCGAACTTTCATCTTCAACGATCTGCTGCACCGCTATCTGGAGTGGAAGGGGTTCGCCGTGAAGTTCGTGATGAACCTCACGGACGTCGAAGACAAAATCATCGAGGCCGCGCACGAGTCGCAGGTCGCCATTGACGCGATAACCGGTCCGACCACACGGGCATTTCTGGCCGACCTCGAGACGCTCGCGGTTCGCCCCGTGGACGCTTATCCGCGCGCGACCGCGCAGATCGACAGCATGGTGGCCATCATTGGCCGCTTGATCGAGCGCGGCCACGCATACGAACGCGATGGCTCGGTCTACTTCGCGATCGCCTCGTTTCCGGGCTACGGTAAACTGTCACGCATCGAGCTCGAGGACGTGCGCAGCGGCGCTGGTCTTTCCGAGCGCGAGCGCGGCGCTGTCGATGCGGACGAGTATGGAAAGGAAGACGCGCGCGACTTCGCGCTTTGGAAGAGCGCGAAAGCCGCGGATCGGGAAGCCGGCGCTGTCTGGAGCACACCCTGGGGCGAGGGACGGCCGGGCTGGCATATCGAGTGCTCGGCCATGAGCATGACCGAGCTGGGTGAGACCTTCGACATTCACACCGGCGGTGAAGACCTGATCTTTCCGCATCACGAGGATGAGATCGCACAATCCGAAGGCGCGACCGGCAAGCCGTTCGTCAACTACTGGCTGCATGTCAAGCATCTACTCGTCAACGGCGAGAAGATGTCGAAGTCCAGGCGCAACGATTACAAGCTCGACGAGCTGATCGAACGCGGCTACAGCGCGGCCGCGCTTCGCTACGCGCTGCTGTCGGCACATTATCGCAAGGAGCTGAACTTTACCTTCGAGAGTTTGGAGGACGCGCAGGCGGCGCTGCGCAGACTCGTCGATTTCGCAGATCGTTTGCATGCCACGAGCACGAACAATGTGGCGAACTCTGATTTGTCCGCGATTACCGCCGGCGCACTCAACGCCTTCGAGGCGGCGCTCGATGATGACCTCAATACACCGGAAGCTCTCGCGGCGCTGTTCAATTTCGTGCGCGAAATAAACGCGGAGCTCGATCGGGTCGGCGCCATCAATGACAGCGATCGCGCCGCGACTCTGCATGCGGTCACTCGCATGGATGACGTCTTCGGCTTCATCGAGCTGGCGCGCGCCGCATCGAAGGACGTGGCTGCCGAGCTGGCGAAATGGGTCGAAGACAAGATCGCCGAGCGCCAGGCCGCGCGCGCCCGGCACGATTTCGCCGCCGCCGATGCGATTCGCGGAGAACTGACCGGCGCGGGTGTTATCCTGGAGGACACGCCGCAGGGGCCGCGCTGGAAGAAGGAGTAAGCCCGCGCTGTTCGCGCGTACCGCTTTGGGCGAGACGGGTGGAAAAAAGGCCGATTATAGGCTAGATTAGCAGTCTGCGCTGGCATAGCTCAGCTGGTAGAGCAGCTGATTTGTAATCAGCAGGTCGTCGGTTCGAGTCCGACTGCCAGCTTCAGGAAAAACGTCCGTTTAGTTTGCTAAGATTTGCGGGAGTAACTCAATGGCTAGAGTGCCACCCTTCCAAGGTGGACGTTGAGGGTTCGAGTCCCTTCTCCCGCTCTCAAACGGCCAGTCGACAGAAGTCGACTGGTCGTTATTTCAGTTGCCGCCCTGCTGTTATTTTATCGGCCGACCTTTCTCACACCGTGCATTACCGCTGGCCAGCTGTCCACTTTTCGGGGCAATGCCAACGCCATGCCACAAACCGTTTCTTAACCAATCCTGAACAGAACCTGAACACAACTCTTACAGAACCTTGACAATTCTGTCTTTCGCGCAGGCGACTCATTCCGTACTTGTGTAACCGTCTCACCATCACCGTCGCCGAGGAGCCAACGTTCTGGTATGAGCGCAGCCTCATCGCCGACATAGTATATGGAGTGGCTATGCAAGTTCGCCCCGGATACGCGGTAATTGGACTTCTTTTACTGGGAGTAGCAGGCTGTGCTGACACGCACTCGCCCGCTGCGCTTTCACCACAATCATCACGCGTTACGCAACTACCTCCATTGACAACGAGCCAAACCGCTGCGCACACGGTAGTACCGCGCGCCGAAGTCACGTTAGCTTCGCGCGGCCCGTTCCGTCCCGGAAAGGCGAACCATTTCACTGCGACTGTGCAAGCCCGATACGCGGCTGGAGTGACTCTTTCCGTGGTATCACTGGATGAAGCGGCTTTCCCTCACAAGGAAATCCTAAATCAGCACGCTGCAATGCCAAAAGGGCAGAGCCAAACTTTTGTGGGCAACTTCGCCTTCTCAAAGCCTGGGTATTACCGTCTCCGCGCGACACTGGACTCACAGCAACTCGGCGAGGAGCCGCGCAACGTGCATATCGGCGGCTCCTACACCCAAGACATCTGGATCGTTGTTGACGAGGACGGCGGCAGAGTTACGGCAGGGTTCGATGAATCCGTCTTCGGCGATGAGCTCATCGGAGAATTCGGGGCTTATGGCGCCTTTCGAAAGCGCATTCGTGCTGGAGCGGGCGCGTCGAGCAGCGTAAACAGCTCGATACTCTCCTCAGTCAACTCAACGATCATTGCGCGCTACAACGATCCCATGCGCGGAGTGCGCCAGCTTGCCGGTGCGCGCGTAGTGGCGACTTGCTATGATGCCAACTATCAGGTGCTCTATCAGCACCTCTTGACCACTGATGCGAATGGGTACGCGACCTTTGGTTGTCCAGATTATACCTACAGTAAGCGTACGGCCATCCCATGGTGCGTTGATGGTAACGTATTGGTTGAGGATGGGTCTGAGTTGAAGCTGAGCGTGCGGAGTTTCTTACACGCTTGCCGGGCTAGCGCGATTGTGTAGCAGCTGCCAGCGATCAGGCAGCAGTTCTTCGAGCCGATCCTTCGGCCAGCCACTTGCCAGTTTGCGCAGGACATCCGTGAGATATGGTAGTGGTGGAACGCGATGCTGAGCAGAGGTGCGCATCAGGGTGTAGAGCGCAGCCGTTCGCTTGGCTGCGGCGTGGGAGCCCGCGAACAAGTAGTTCTTGCGTCCCAAAGCCACGTCCCGCAACTGCTGTTCGCAGAGGTTATTGTCCAGACCGAGCGCGCCATCCTGGAGGAATTGCGTGAGCGCGATCCATTGCCTCAGGCCGTAGCCGGCAGCCTTGGCCAGCTCACTACCGGGTGGCTCGTTTTGAAGCGTGAGCGTAAGCCACTCCTTCAGATTCTGCAAAGTTTCCGTCATGCGCTCGGCGCGAAAGACCGCGCGCTGCTCACCCGTAAGTTTCTTCAAATCGGCCAGCACTTCAAGCCGGTACAAGCGCCGGATCAACAACAACGGATACGCCACTCGCATATCAGTATCGGCGAGCGCCACGAACTTGCGCCGCGCATGAGCCCAGCAGCCTACTTCGATAGCACTTGCGGCCCCACCATTGAAGAGACGGTCAAAGACCGTGGCGGCATCGGCCTGAATGTAGCCGTGCCGGCCAGCCAGAAACTCCCATGGCCCGCTCTCGCCCTCTCCCGTCGGCGTGTAGCGAAACACCACATCCCGATCATCGCCCACATAGCACCACATGGTGCCGCGTTCAATATTCTCCGGACTGCTGGGATCGAGCACCTTCAGACCCGTGGCGTCTGTGCGCACCAGGTAAGCGCGCAGCACCCGCTTGATGAGAAGTTCGACCACAGGCTCGACGCGCTCCGCCACACCCGCCACCCAGTCCGCCAGTGTTGAGACCGGAATCTCCACACCACTGCGCTTGTAGCTGCGCTGCAAGCGGTGCAGCGGGGTGTGATCGGCATACTTGCTCACCACCACATGAGCCAGCACCGAAGCATCAGCTTCACTGCGTTCAATCACCTTCGCGGGAGCTGCTGCCGTACTTACGCCCACCTTGCACGTGCCGCAGGCGTATTTCTCCAGGTGATATTCGTGCTCGACAAAATGCGCTGGCACATACTCCAGCGTGCGCGTAATGTCTTCGCCCATCCGGCGCCTTTGCTGCCCGCACTCAGGGCAGGTCCGCTCTTCAGGCGCAACTGCCACGTGATGGACCTGGCGCTTCACGTTACGCGCGCGCCAATTCCGCTTACGCGAGCCCGCGCTCTGCTGCCCTGCGCGCGCGACTTGCCGCTCGGTCTCGATCTCCTGCTCGACCACGGCGTCCTGTCGCGACTGCTCGCTGGTATCCGGCCTGGGTGCCTCTTCTTCTTCAACCGGCACCACGCCATCCATCATCAGCATCAACTGTTCTGCCGACATGCGCTCCGACTTCATGCCCAATCTCTCGCGCCGCAGTTTCATGAGCTGCAACTCGAGATCGCTGTTCTTGCGCACCACCGCTGCCAGCGCAGCCATGAAATACTCAAAAGCCTCTTCGGTCTTGCCGGCCGCGAGCAGTGCCTGCGTGGCTTCCCGAATCTGGCTGAGCGCGAACGGCTCCTTATTGCTGGACACGGCTGGCGCAGACGCCCGTTTAGCTTTCACCGCTCGCCTGGCTTTCATGCCGCACCGTCATGGTACAGCACAGCTCGCCGCAATCGCGCATGCTGAGCGCGTGAGAATGAATCCGCGATGCGAAGGAAAAGAAGAGAAGATCGAGGAGCCTGGCGCGGCTGCTCACCTGCACAAGCCAGCCGCGCCTGAGAAATCAAAACAGCATCACGCTTTGCTGTTATCACGTCCTGCAATTTACATCAGCACAGCACGCGTGTCCATCCTTTTCTTGCACGCATCAGCATCATGCAGCACTGCCGTGCGGTCTGCGATACCAGCGCACACCGCGCCGCGCACCACGCAGATCCAGCCCTTCCAGCATGAGCGTCAACTCGGCTGCATCCATCTCCACATGACGCTCACCCACGCGCGGCTGCATGCTCAGCTTGAACGTGCCGCGCTCGAGCCGCTTGTAGAGCAGCAGATACCCCGTGCGGTCCCACACCAGCAGCTTGATGCGATTCTTCCGCCGATTCAGGAACACGAACACGTGGCCACTCAGCGGATCCGCACCAATCACGCTGCGCGTCGCGGCCGCCAGACCATCGAAGCCGCGACGCAGGTCCGTAGACTCCGCCGCTACGTAGATGCGGACCGCCGCCGGCAGCATGAACATCACGGCCGGCCAGCCAGCACGCCCAGCACCTGCCGCAGATCTTCCGCTGCAAAGCCGCGCGGCAGGCGGATCAACTCACCCGCGCGCAACACCAGCTCGATCTTGTTATCGGCAGAATTGTGCGCTGGCTGTGCTTGCACCAGCCGCACTGGATGGAAACTCACTGAAGCGGACCCTGCTGAGCGCAGCCGCTTCTCCCAGCGTGCCAATCGCACTGGATGCACGTCCCGCTTACGCGCAAATTCACCCAGTGACTGTCCGCTTTGCCGCCACGCTTCCACCACAACTCGCGCATCATCCTCGCGCCACCGCCGCCGTGCCACTTCC